>JBDLHX010000093.1:0-9174 GCA_039715165.1 Actinomycetota bacterium | reverse complement strand
CGCCGATCGAAGATCACACAGGTGATCCCGAAGGACACCGTGCGGACGTCGCAGGGGCTCCACGAGGCCGCCGAGATCCTCTTCGGCGAAGAGGCAGATGCGCGCCTTGCCGAGTACTACGGCGAAACTCCCTAACCCCTTCCGTTCTTGCGTAGATAGTGGCGGGCGGCGGCGGGCCGCCGATAGTTACGCAAGAACGGGGGAGAGGGCCTGGTCGAGGTCTTCGATGAGGTCGACAACGTCTTCCACACCAACCGAGTAGCGCACGAGACTCTCCGGTATCCCCAACGCGGCGCGCTCCTCGGCGGTCAATTCGACGTGGCTCGTCGTCGCCGGAGGGCCGGCGATCGTCTCCACCGCACCGAGATTCGCTGCGAGATGTGCGAGCTGCAGGCGGGGGAGGACCGTTCGCACCGAGTCGAAGCCGCCCTTGATCGAGAACGACAGCACGCCGCCGAAGCCCTTCATCTGGCGAGCGGCGATCTCGTGGTTCGGGTGGGACTCCAGGCCCGGGTAGTAGACGGCCTCGATCGCAGGATGAGCCTCGAGATGCCGGGCGACGGTGAGAGCGTTCGCGTTCTGCCGCTCGATCCGCAGATGCAGGGTCTTGACGGACCTCAGCAGGAGGTAGGCGGCGAACGGGTCGAGCGTTGCCCCGTTGATCTCCCGGTAGTGATAGATCCGTTCGACGAGATCGCTGCTCCCGCAGACGATGCCGCCGAGGGCGTCGGCATGCCCTCCAAGGAACTTCGTTGCCGAGTGGACCACGAGGTCGGCGCCGAGTTCCAGGGGCCGTTGATTGATCGGCGTCGCGAACGTGTTGTCGACGACCACAACGGCTCCGACTGCGTGGCCGGCTGCGGCGAGCCGCTCGATGTCGAGCACTTTGAGCGTCGGGTTCGTCGGCGATTCGAGGTAGAGCACGTCGCATCCCTCAGCGATGGCGGCTTCGATCGCCTCGTGGTCGTCGGTTGAGACAAGTTCCACCTCGACGCCATCACGGGGGAGGAACTCAATGAAGAGCTTCGTGGTCCCGCCGTACGTGTCGGTCACCGACACGACCCGATCTCCGGGGCCGAGGAGCGTGCGTAGCGTGCCCGAGATCGCGGCCATGCCGGTGGCGAACGCTGTCGCTGCTTCGGCCCGTTCCAGGGTCGCGATGCGCTCTTCGAAGACCGCAACGGTCGGGTTCGTGTTCCGGCTGTAGATGTGGCCCTTGGTCTCACCGAGAGCGGCGGCCATCCACTCGTCGACATCCCGGTATCCGAAGCTCACCGTCTGGGCGATCGGCACTTGCGTCGACCGCTCCCACAGAGGCTCCCCCTCACCGGCCCACACCGACAGCGTTCCATCTCCGTATGACACGGTCATCCTTCCTCGTAGGTCTCGGGCACGCTACACGACGGTACGCTCCGCTCCTCCTCGGAGGTCATGATGGACGAAGAGCGGATCGCTCGCAGGGCGCTCGAACTTGTTGCGACGTCGTCGGCGACGGGCAATGAGCACGCCGCGATCGGCCTCGTTCGATCGTGGCTTGACCCGATTGCAGACGATGTCGATGCGTGGGTCACGCCGATGGAAGACCTCGAACGCGACCCCGCCTATCCGGGCCGCGAGGTCGAGCGGGACGAGGTGCCGGCCGTGGCCGCTCGGATTGCAGGCAATCGGCCCGGACCGACGGTGGTGTTGACCGGACACGTCGACACCGTGCCCGTCGGCGACGCCGACCGATGGACGCGGGACCCCGCGAGTGAGATCGACGGCGACGTCCTCTACGGCCGCGGCGCTGCCGACATGAAGGCCGGCCTCGTGGCCGCCGTCGAAGCGTTCACGATCCTGGCCGAAGGCGATCGAGACTTTGCCGGCGAGGTGCGGCTCGTCGCCGTCCCCGGGGAGGAGGATGGCGGCACGGGGACGCTCGCGGCGATCCGGCGAGGCTGGACGGGCGACCTCGTCATCATCACCGAGCCGACGTCGGGACCCGACGGTCCCCAGATCGTCGTCGCCCACGGAGGGGCGCTCACGTTCTCGGTCGACGTAGAAGGGCGCTCCGCTCATGCGGCGACCCGGCGACTCGGCGAGTCTGCGCTCGACCACTTCTGGAAGATCCACCGAGCACTCGGAGACCTTGAGACTGAGCTCAACGAGAACGAGCACGACTCGACGATGAGCGCCTTCGACCTGCCCTATCCGACGACGGTCGGGATCGTCCGTGGCGGCGTGTGGGCGTCGAACGTGATGGAGCAACTCACCGCCGACATGAGGGTCGGCGTGACAATCCACGAGACCATTGCCGAAGCAGAGGAGCGGTTCGTGCGGACGCTGCGCGAAGCGATTGCTGGCGATCCGTGGTTCGATGCTCATCCGCCGGCCATCGAGCGTACCGGGGCAGCGTTCGGATCCTCGCGGATCGACCCGGACCATCCACTCGTCGCCACCGTCCAAGCCTCCGCAGCCGCCGTGTTCGGAGCGGAGCCGGAAGCGATCGGCGTGCCGTATGGCTGCGACATGGCGCTGTGGACTCGCGTCGGTGGAGCAGCCACGCTCGTCTACGGCCCCGGCGACGTGAGTCACGCGCACGCCGTCGACGAACACGTGTCGATCAGCGAGACGGCCGGTGTCGCCCAGGTCCTCGTCGACGCGGTGAAACGGCTTCTGATGTAGGCCTCCAGTTCACTCTGGAGTCACCTCGCCTCGATACCTTCCGTCGCGTCAAGGAAGGGATCGTCCATGAGAGAGATCGAATGGGGCCATCTGCTCCTCAGTTTCGACGGCCGCATCAACCGTGCGCAGTTCTGGCTGGGTGTGCTCCTTCTCAACGTTGTGACGTGGTCACTGGCGACCGTCGGCATGACCGCCGACTCCGCGATCGTCTGGTCGATCGGGACGGCGATCGGTGTCTTCGTCGTCTGGACGGGTCTCGCTCTCAGCATCAAGCGCTGGCACGATCGCGACAAGTCCGGCTGGTGGGTGTTCATCAGCCTCGTACCGTTCATCGGCCCGGTGTGGTCGTTCCTCGAGATGGGCTTCTTCCCCGGTACCCCCGGCACGAACGATTTCGGCGCAGATCCGCTCGGATAGGTGCCGACGTCAATCGATCGAGGCGACGAGCGCTTCGAGGCTCGACTCGTCGAACCGACGGGGGTTCGTTGCCATCCGGATCGGTGAAGCGCTCGCAGCCAACCGGCGACGCTGTTCGGTCGAGACGACGCCGACCCCGGCCAGGGTCGGTTCGAGGCCGAGATCTCCGACGAGCCGTTCGAGCAGTTCCCGACCCTCGGACGGAGCCGCGACACCGAGGAGATCGAGCACGTCGTCCATCGCGGCCCGAACATGGTCGGTTCCCCGGGGGTCCGCGCAATCGGTGTCGGTGACGCCGGCGTTGTATTCGAGAACGGCTCCCAGGGTGAGAGCGACGGCGTGGCCGTGGGGCACGCCGTACTCGGTCGTGAGGTGGAATGACAGGGCGTGGGGTGCGGTTGTGGCGCTCACGTCGATCGCTCGACCGGCCAGGTGCGCGGCGGTGCACATCCCTGATCGAGATTCCGGTGTGGGGTGGTGCACGGCGTTGCGGAGATGGCCGAGAGCGAGCCGGAGCGCGGTGCGGGCGTGGGCGTACGACTCATCGGTGGAGCGGGTCGACCACATCGATTCCATCGCTTGGGCGAGCGCGTCGAGCCCGGTTGACGCCGTGACGACCGGTGGCAGCGAGTAGGTGAGCTCCGGATCGAGGATCACGTGATCGGGGAGCAGCGCCGGATTGCCGATCGGGCGCTTCTCTCCATTGACGGTGAAGACGGCGTATCGGGTGGCTTCGCTGCCGGTGCCGGCGGTCGTCGGGATGGCGACGAGCGGTGGGCCGGGCTGCTCAATCAGCCGTTCTCCGGTCAGGAACGGCGTGGCGTCCGATGCGACGGGAGCGATGACACGAACGGCCTTCGCCAGGTCGATGACGGATCCTCCGCCCACAGCGATGACGAGATCCGGCGGCGCCGTCCGGAACGCCGTGATCGCGGTGTTGACATCGTCGACCGAGGGATCGGCAGGCATGTCACGAACGAAGGAGACGGAACGATCTTCGAGGGCGCGTTCGATGATGGGCGATGCTCCGCTCGCCTCATACGACTTCCCGCCGGTGAAGACGAACACCGACGACGGATTGATCGTCGCGACGAGGTCCCTGAGTGTGTTGATGCTGCCGGGGATGCAGGGATCGCTCACCCGGTCAGCGTAGGGGACAGACGAAACCCCAGCACCGCGACCCGCCCGTCGTGTGGCGGTCGCGATGCCGGGGTTGTCGTGGTCTGTCTGGTCAGCCCGCGAGAAGCAGGGTCTCTGCTTCCGACTTCTCCATGAACCAGATCCAGAAGGAGCTTGCGCCGAGCGTGCCCTCTTCGATCTCCAGCGACTCCACAGGGCAGAGCACGGCATCGAACGGCAGCGTCTCTACCTCGTCGCCGCACATCATCAGATGCCCGTACGGGAGGCCGAACTCGTTCTTGATGTGCCAGCCGTAGGCCTTCGCCCATGCCGGGGGTCCGCCCATGTCGTCGCCGTCCTCGGCAACATCATCGTCGAGACCCTTGACGTGATCGGCAGGCGGTCCGGGCTCACCGCCCGGTGCCGCAAAGGCGGGCACTGCGGCGACGATCAGGAGCGCTACAACGGAGATCAAGATGGCTACTCGTCTCATCTTCTTCTTCCTCTCTTTCTACGGTCGATTGCCTGGTGAAACTGGTGGTTGCGGTGCGAAGCCGGGGCGTCCCGGCGGTTCGGCGCGGCCGTGACCCGGGGGACCGGGCTCCGGTTTGGGCTGCGCTGGGGACGCGGTCGGCGGCTCCGCGGGCCGGCCGATCTCTCGGGCGAATTGCGCGACCTGGCGCCCGTCGACGCTGCGAGCGTTCGATGCGAGGTAGGAGAGGAGCTCGGCGACCTGTTCGTGAGTGTCTGTTGACTGCTCAGATCCGATGGTCGACATCCGTTCGGCTGCCTCCGAGAGCGCCGTCGAAGCAGCAGAGTGGTCCGGGCCTTGGGGTTTGACGATCTCGGCGGCGTGCAGGAGACCGCGGGGGAGATCGCCGGCATCGACGAGCGCTTGCACCTCGGCCACTCGCTCGGCCGCCCGGCCGTTGCCGATCCCGACCGACTCCAGTGCGCGGTCGATGCCGTAGAGGGCATCGCCGGGCTTGGCGGAGTCGGCGGCGACTGCCATGCCGCTCATGCTGCCGACGAAGAGAGCGGCGGCTGCGACAGCGGTCGCCATGCGCCGCCGGAAGGCCGACAGCGCCAAACCGGATCCGAAACCCCGCCTGGCAGCAGTCGAAACGGCCACGGGTGCCGCGATCGCGCGTTCCCGGGCGGCGGCGGAGGAGGTCATCGAGGCCGACCGGACGAACCCGGCGAGCACGTTCTCGTCGGGGGCGATAGTGGCCTCTGCCCGCAGCGTCTCGAATACATCGGAGACCGACGCGAAGTCGCTCGACTCATCGAGTCGGCCATCGAACAGTCGCTCGATGTCTGCGTCGGTGTTCCGTTTGAAGCTCATCTCACTGGGGTAATCGCCGGAATCGCTCATTGGGATACCCCCTGACGCTCGATTTCCCTTCGCAGGGCCGCCACACCGCGGCGCTGGAGTGCCTTGACCGCGCTGATCGGCTTGCCGACCACTCGCGACGTCTCTTCCAAGGTGAGTCCGGCGACGATCCGCAGAGCGATCACATCTCGCTGGTCGTCGGTGAGTGTCTCGAGCATCCGGGCCGCTTCGACGTTCCCCAGAGATTCCATCGCTACGTCCTCGGCGCTCGCGACGAGCTGATTCGGTTCGGCACTCAGGCCGCTCGGGATCTCGTCGAGACGCCGCCGCTGCCGTCGCCACTGGTCCGACATCCGGCGGTATGCAATGACAAAGACCCAGGACCCGAACCCGGATTCGTCACCTTCGAATTCGGTGATGTTCTTGGCGAGGTCGACGAATACGTCGCCGGCCAGCCCTTCGGGATCGGCTACCCCGCGCGTCCGGAAGAAGCCGATGAGTCTTGGAGCGACATCGCGCACGAGGATGTCCCATGCCCACTCGGCACCTTCCTGGGCCGCGGCAAGGACCTCATCGAAGTTGGCAACTGTCACCGAACAGGGCTCCTCGAAGCGCGAATTGAAGTCATCGGCACCTATCGGCCCGAAATGTACCGGCGAGCCCTTCACATGCTCGAACTAGGCTCGCTCGCGCTGGAGGTGCACGAATGGCGAAGACAACCGGTGGTGGTGTGATCGCGGCGATGCTTGCCGCGGAGGGGGTTGATCGGGTCTTCGGTCTTCCCGACGGGAGCTACCAGGGGCTCATCGGCGGCCTCGACGCCCACGGAATACGGCTCATTACGCCCCGTCACGAATCGTCTGCACTTCACATGGCCGCCGCCTATGCCCGCCTCACGGGCCGGCTCGCTGTGGCCATCGCTTCAAACGGCCCCGGCGTCGCCAACGCCTTGCCCGGCGTCGCCGTCGAGAACGCCGAAGGGAATCGCGTCCTGTTCATCACGTCGTCCCGTCGTTCCGGCATCACGTATCCGGATCGGGGCGGCACCTACCAGTACTTCGACCAGGTGAGCGTGATCGGCCCCATGGCGAAGTGGTCGGCGTCCGCCGCAACCGCCGAACGGGTTCCCGAGCTTCTCCGAACGGCCTTGCGGAAGTCGTTCTCCGGCCGCCCCGGGGTTGTGCACTTCGACGCTCCCGAATCGGTGATCAACGGGAAAACACCCGAGCCGTCTCTCCAGGCACCCGCGACGTATCGACGGACCGGTTCGCTCCCACCGAGTGCGACTGCGGTCGAGCGGGCGGCGGACTTGCTCGCCGGAGCGAAGCTCCCCGTCATCCACGCTGGCGGCGGCGTCGTTCACGCCCATGCCTTCGTGCCGCTCGTGGCCGTCGCGGAGGCTCTTCACGCTCCGGTTACGGCGTCGTGGAGCGGCTCGGGATCGATCGCGCACACGAACCCGCTCGCCTGGCCCATCACGTCGATCGAAGCAACGAACGAAGTCCGAAACCGGGCCGATGTCGTCCTCGTCTTGGGATCGCGTCTCGGTGAGACCGACTGGTGGGGGAAGGCACCGAATTGGGCGTCGGATCAGATGGTCATCCAGGTCGACATCGACGAGGAAGTGATCGGGATGAACAAGGCCGTCGACGTGGGGATCGTCGGCCACGTCGGCTTGTTCCTCGAAGCGCTCGCCGAAGCGCTCGCCGACCGACCCGGCCCCACCGCTGAGAGGAAAGCCGCCGTCAGGGAGCTCCAGGCGAGCCGGGATGAGAAGGCGACGAAGATCACCGACAAGCACATGTCGGCTCCGACGAACCCGATGGGTACGGCCCACGTGCCGACCATCGCCCGGCGGACCTTCGACGACAACACGATCTTCATCGCCGACGGAGGCAACACAGCGGTGTTCAGCGCCTTCTTCTGGCAGGTCCGCGAACCGGGGACGACGCTCGGCACTCCTCATTTCGGGCACCTCGGAGCGGGAGTCGGCCAGACGCTCGGCGCGGCCGAAGCCTTCCCCGACCGACAGGTGTGCTGCATCATCGGCGACGGCGCGTTCGGCATGCACCCGCAGGAGATCGAGACGGCCGTGCGCAACGGCTACAAGCCCGTCTTCATCGTCATCTCCGACCGGCAATGGGGCATGGTGAAGATGTCGCAGTCGGTGGCCCGTCGTCCCGTGAAGATGATCGTGAAGAAGCAACTCGATCCCGACGAGACGACCGGGACCGACCTCGGCGAGATCGCCTACGACCAACTCGCCCGGGCCATGGGCGCCCACGGGGAGCGAGTCTCCAATGCGGCGCAGCTTCCGGCAGCGATCGAGCGCAGTCTGGACTCGGGCAAGTGCGCCGTCATCCACGTCGACGTCGACCCGACGAAGAACCTGTGGGCGCCGGGCCTCCTCCACTTCAAGAAGATGCACGAGGAGCCGGGAGGCAAGTGATGGTCACCGCAGGCCTCACGTTCGCCTACCAGTCGGTCGACGAGGCGGTCCTCAACTTCGACGAGGGGTCGCTCCTGCTCCTCAACGTGCTCATCGGTTTGATGATGTTTGGGATGGCGCTCGGCATCGACATCGAGGACTTCAAGTCGCTGACGCGCACGCCGAAACCGGCGGGGATCGGGTTGGGTGCGCAGTTCATCCTGCTCCCGTTCGCAACGTTCCTCGTGACGCTCGCCTTGGATCTCCCGGCGTCGGTGGAGCTCGGGATGATCCTCGTGGCGTCCTGTCCCGGCGGGAACCTGTCGAACGTGATGACCTACCTCGGTGGAGGCAACGCGCCGCTCTCGGTCGGCATGACCGCTGTGTCGACCGCCGCCGCCGTCGTGATGACGCCGCTCAATTTCTCGATCTGGGGACGGCTCAACCCGACAACCGAGCCGATCCTCGCGTCGGTGTCTCTCAGCCCGGTGACGCTGTTCGTGACGATCGTGCTCATTCTCGGCATCCCGCTCACCCTCGGCATCGTCTTCGCCCACTGGAAGCCGGAGATCGCCGGCCGGCTCGAACGGCCATTCAAGATCTTCTCCGTCGTCGTCTTTGTCGGCTTCGTCGCCGTGGCCCTCGGCAACAACTGGAGCAACTTCGTCACCTACATCGGCTTCCTCATCGGCATCGTCGCTCTCCACAATGCCCTCGCTCTCGGCCTCGGCAACGGCTCGGCACGCCTCGCCGGGCTCTCCTCGCGCGACCGGCGGGCCGTCACCTTCGAGGTCGGACTGCAGAACTCGGCGCTTGCCCTCGTGCTCATCTTCACGTTCTTCGACGGCCTCGGCGGCATGGCGTTGATCGCTGCCTGGTGGGGTGTGTGGCACATCATCGCCGGTCTCGCACTTGCCGGGATGTGGAGCCGCCGACCGATCGCCGTTCCGGGCGAAGCGGTCGCATGACCCGGTCGGTCGTCGTTACCGGTGCCGCCGGCTACTTGGGAGGCCTCCTCGTCGCCGACCTCGCGTCGAATCCGGGGGAGCTGGAGTCGATCGTCGGAACTGACATCCGGATCCCCGATGAGCCCATCGACGGCGTGACCTTCGTAGAGGCGGACGTCCGGGATCCCGGACTCGTGGATCTCTTGACGGAGCACGCCGTTGACGTCGTCGTCCACCTCGCAGCGATCGTCTCTCCCGGCAAGAAG
>JBDLHX010000092.1:0-9446 GCA_039715165.1 Actinomycetota bacterium | reverse complement strand
TTCTCTGCGGCGGCCGCCTCATCGGTTTGACCGGTCGAGCACGACGCCGCCATCAGCGCAAGGACGGCAATCAGCAGGATGGTCTTGATCGTGGTTCTCCTCTCACACCTCCCGGGTGCGTTGCTTGAGACCCCAGTGTCCGGGGCGCATCTCAACGAATCCTCAACGGTCCTTGAAGAGGGATTCAGGGCAGGGGGGCGAAGAGGTCGATCGCGTTGCCGTCTGGGTCGAGAACCCGGCAGTGTCGCGAGCCCCACGGGGCATCGAACGGCTCCAGGTCACCTTCGTGTCCGGCTCCCACGATCTCACCGAAGACGGCATCAACCTCGGCGGAGTTCTCACAGCGGAGTGTGATCCCCATCCGTCCCGCGATGGGCGGGGCCTGCCAGTCGGCGTTGAACGATCGCTCCACCTCTTCGGTGTTCCACGCGAAGCGCAGCCCGTTCTCGAGGTCAATCGTCACATACCCCTCGTTGTCTGCCTCTCGAGGGATGTCGAAGCCGAGGAGCCGATAGAAACCGAGTGTGCGCCCCATGTCCTCGACGACCGTGGCGATGGCATCGATGGTTGGCACGATGGCTCCTCTCTCTGTGTACATCTCACCCAAAGGATGGCACGCGGTTCTCAACGAAAACCAAACGATCCGACGGTCCCGTTGGTGGGGGAGTAGGTTCGGCAGTGATGCGATTCAGCACGCTCGGTCCGATCGGCGTGACAGGTGACGATGGGCCGCTGGCGCTCGGGGGACCACGCCAGCGAGCCGTGCTGGGGTTGCTGCTCGGCGCCCCGGGCCATTCGATTCCGACTGACACCGTTGTCACCGAGGTCTGGGGGGACGAAGCCGGAGAAGGGGCGACCGCGTCTCTCCACACACACGTGTCGAATCTCCGCGCTGTCGTGGGCAAGGAACGAATCGTGCGGGATGGCAGCGGCTACCGACTCGAACTGCTCGATGGCGACGAGGTTGATGCTCACGTCTTCGAGGCGGCGATCCGTGAGGCTCAACGAACCTCTGGTATCGATCCGAAGGCGACAGCGGACACGCTCGAACGCGGCCTCGAACTCTGGCGCGGCCGACCGTTCGAGGGACTCGAGGACATCCCGGCCCTGGCAGCCGAGATCGTTCGCCTCGACGAGCTGCGTGCCTCAGCGAAGATGGATCGATTCGAAGCCATCCTTGGAGCCGGAAGGGCGCCGCTCGCCGGCGACGTCGACGAGCTCTGCCGGCAGCGCCCTCTGGACGAGCGGGCGTGGGAACTGCTCATGCGAACGCTCTACCGCTCCGGGCGGCATGCAGAGGCGCTCCGCACGTACAGCAACGTGCGAACGCTGTTCGGCGAAGAGCTGGGGATCGAGCCGTCGCCCGCCCTCGCACGACTCGAGGAACAGATCCTCCTCCATGACCCGTCTCTCGATGCTGTCGCATCGTCGCAGGAGACGGACCTGCCGTCCTACCTGACGAGTTTCGTTGGCCGGGCTGAGGAGTCCCTGGCCCTTGCCGACGCTCTCGCCGAGCATCGTCTCGTGACGATCCTGGGGCCCGGCGGGGCGGGCAAGACCAGGCTTGCGACCGAGGTGGCTTCTTCCCTCGGCGGGCGATTCCCTGACGGCGTCTGGCTCATCGATCTCGCTCAAGTCGCGAACTCGTCGCGTATCGGAGCCGCAATCGGGGAGACGATCGGTGCGGTCGGTGGAATTGGAGAGTCTCTCGACACCGTTGTGGACGCGCTCCGGGGGCGCCGATCACTCATCGTCTTCGACAACTGTGAGCACGTCGTCGACACCGTTCGAGGGATCGCCGGAGAGCTGCTGCGCTCCTGCCCCAGCCTCGTCATCCTCGCAACAAGCCGTCGTCCGCTCGACATCTCGGGCGAGCTTCGTCTTCGCATCGACGGCCTTGCCACGGACCCCGTCGACGGCGCTCCGAGCGACGCTGCGGCACTGTTCTCCGATCGCGCAACGTCGGTGGCATCGGATGCTGCTTGGGGCCCGAAGAGCGGTGAAGCGATCGCGACGATCTGCCGCAAACTCGACGGGATGCCGCTTGCGCTCGAGCTCGCAGCGGCCCGCACCGACGTGCTCTCACCTGCGGAGATTGCCGAGCTCTTGACCCACCGCTTCGCGCTCCTCGTCGACGACCGGCAGGATCGGGACATCCACCGATCCCTCGAGGCGGCCGTGGGCTGGAGCTACGGGTTGCTCGACGGAGACCAGCGCCGAGCGTTCGAGTTTCTTGGCGTCTTCGAAGGGCCGTTCACGGCCGATGCCGCTGCTGCCGTCCTTGCCCTCGAGAGTGAGACCGCCGCCGTGCATGCGATCGAGGGTCTTCTGGCTGTCTCGCTCATCAAGGTGGACTCTCATGACGAAGGACCGACCGCGTACCGTCTGCTCGAGACCCTGCGCGCCTATGCGCGGGACCGTCTGAATGACGCGGGCCGCTGGCAAGAGGCGGTCGACAGGCACGACGCCCATTACCGAGGCGTGTGCCGGCGACTTCACCCGGAATTCTTCGGTGCCGGTCGTGCAGCAGCGACGGATCGCATCGGGACCGACCTCGCTGAGCATCTTGCTGTCTGGGAACGCGGCATGGAAGACGATCCGGTGTCGGTACTTCCCCTCGCGTGGCCGCTCGGCAACTACTGGATGTTCGACGGCGTGTTGCAGGAAGGCATGGTGCGCCTCGAACGACTTCTTGAGCTGACGGACGGCGACCCGTCACTCGATCGGGCAGACGCGCTCATCATCGCCTCCTGGGTGGCGGTAATGCGGAACCGATTCAGCGACGGAATCCGCTGGACTGCCGAGGCCATCGAGACGTATCGAGAAGCGGGCGAGGACTTGCGACTCGCCTTTGGACTCGCCCGTAGTGGACACTGGGCATTCATCGGCGGCGAGGGCGAGTCGGCGATCGCCATGCTGTCCGAGAGTCTTGAGATCTGTGAGCGCATCGGTTTCGACGACGGGACGGCCTGGCCCACCGTTCTCATCGCTCAGGCGCGACGATGGAGCGGTGATCACAGTCCCGACGTGCCGGAGATGTTGCTCGATGCGCGACGTCGTTTCGCCGAGATTGGGGAGCCGTACGGGCAACTCCACACCGACATGGTGCTCGGCACCATTCGCGAACTCCCGGCCGAGGAACGCCTCCGAATCGCCGAGGAAATGGTCGCAATCGCCCAGCGGCAGGGCGGCGAGAACACCGCTCGCCCAACAGCGTTCCACGCACTCGCCTTTGCAACCTGGGACACCGGTGAGAAGGAGCGTGCCGAAGGCTTGAACAGGATCTGCATCCGTTCAGCGTTGGCGACCGGCAACGAGATCACCCTCGGAATGGGACTCATGCAGGCCGGAATGTTCGCGGCCAAGCGCGGTCACGGCGGGCGCTCAGCACGGCTCCTCGGCGCAGGATTGACCCACTTCGCGATGGCGGTCGCACCGTTCATGCAGGACGAACTCGACCCGGCGATAGAACAGGCTCGAAGCGTGATCGGCGCCGACCAATTCGACGAGCTCTACCGCATCGGAGCCGCGATGGGTCCGGAAGAGGCCGCCGCGTACGCTCTGGGCTGATTCGGGGCTGAGATTCTGTGGGAGAATCGCCAGATGACTGACTCCCCGGCGATCCAGGACACCTACCCCGAAGATGTCTCCCACTGCTACGGGTGCGGCCGGCTCAACGAAGTCGGGCACCAGATCAAGACCCGAGCCGTCGGCGAGACGACCGTCACCGAGTTCACGCCCGAGCCCTATCACACGGCGGTTCCCGGCTATGCGTACGGGGGCCTCGTCGCATCGATCATCGACTGTCATTCGACCGGTTCGGCGGCGATCTTCGCAATGCAAGAGCGGGGCATCCCGATCGGGGAGGGGGAGGCGCTGCGCTTCGTCACGGCTCACCTGGAGGTGGACTACCTGCTGCCGACACCGCTGGAGGCCTTCCACCTCGTTGGGCGACTCGTCGAGGTCAAGGGAAGGAAGGTCGTCGTCGAAACGGAGCTGTCGGTGGACGGCACGGTCACGGCGAAAGGGTCGGCGATTCTCGTCGAGATCCCGGAGAGCCTCGTCCCAACCGGAACATGAGTGGGGTCTTCCGGCCCCACCGAATCGCTGCCGCTAACTCGATGTCTCGATAGCATTCCGGCCGTCCTTCTTGTGAAGGATTTCACAACTCAATTGTTCCACCGGATCGGACTGCATTCTCTCCCTCCCTCCTTCCTCCCCGCAGTCCGAAACGGTGGGCCACGGACGGCCGCTCGGCCCCAACCGCCCGGCCGTCCGAGTAGATCGCCCCGTGCCTTGTCCCCCCTTAGGCACGGGGCGATCCCTTTTCCGCGTACCCAGGGTTGCAGTCCCCGTATACGGCGCAGCCAGCCCGCGGAATGGCAGGGGGAGCGTCAGGTCTGAACGCCGAAGAATTGCTCGAGGGCGGAGAGGAGCTGCGCCCCACTGAGGCCACCGGGCTGAACGTGGACGACGGTCCCGGTCTCGTCGTAGAAGACCGTCATCGGCGAACCTCGAGCGCCGAACGTCCCGGTGCTGAGCCCATTGCCGCTGTTCCCTCCGATGTCGCGTGCAAGAGGCCACACGCCGGCGATCCCCCACTTCTCGGCATCGCCGAGGCCGGTTCCGTTGTCCTGGGTGTCGATGCCGATGAAAGCGACCTGATCACCCACCTGTTCGGAGACGGCCAGGTACTCGGGGATCTCGTCTTCGCAGACCTCGCACCACGACGCGAAGAACGCGGCGACGGTGGGCGTACCGCGGTAGTCGGCGATCCGAACGCGGCCTTCGCCGTCGAGTTCCGGGAGGTCCCAGGCCTCGGCGCTCGTGTCCCCGATCTCTGGAGACGGCCATGCAAGGACGAGGAGAGCGACGAGTGCGATGCCGGCGCCACCGGCGATTGCGACGCTGCGCAACGTCTTCCTGCGTTCGGCCGCTCGTCGCCTGGATTCCTTCTCTTCGCTCTTCTTGCCGCGCTGCTGCGTGTTGGACGATCGTGCCATGCATCGGCAACCATCCGAGGCACCGAGCGATTCCCGTCTACTTGGAATGGCTGCACGGCGTAGGCTCAGCACATGCAGACCACCGTCCACTCCGCCAACAGAATCGAGCTCGCAGTCGTGGACGAGGGGAGCGGGTCGGCAGTTCTCCTCATCCACGGTTTCCCCGAGCTCGCCTACTCGTGGCGGCACCAGATCCCGGCGCTCGCCGAGGCGGGCTTCCGGGCGATCGCATACGACCAGCGCGGTTACGGGGGATCGTCCAAGCCCGACGGTGTCGAGGCCTACGCACTCACAGAGCTCGTGGCAGACGCCATCGGTCTCCTCGACGCTCTCGACATCGAGAAGGCCACGCTTGTCGGCCACGACTGGGGCAGCATCGTCGTCTGGACCGCCGCACTCGTGCACCCCGAACGCGTCGAGCGCGTCGTCAGCCTCAACGTGCCGTACCGGGGATGGTGCGCCGGCTTCCCGAAGCTCGACTTCATCCGGGAACACCTCGCCGACCGGTTCGGCTACGTCCTCGGCTTCCAAGAACCCGGCGTCACCGAGGCCGCCTTCGAAGCAGACCCCGCGGCGTGGCTCAGCGCGATCTTCTACGGGATCGCAGCCGACCAGAGATATCTGAGCGAAGACGAGTTCGGCGTCTACCGTGACGCGTTCGTGAACGGAGGCATCTCCGGCCCACTGGGCTTCTACCGCAACATTGACGAGAACGCCGAAGCCACCGAGCACATCGCCAACGCTCCCATCACGCAACCGACGCTCATGGTCACCGCCGACCTCGATCCGATCCTCCCGCCGTCGCTCGCCGACGGCATGGATCGCTGGGTGAGCGACCTCACCGTGCGTCGCATCGAGCACGCCGGACACTGGACGCAGCAGGAGCAACCCGAGCAGGTCAATGCCGCGCTCATCGAGTTCCTGAGACGCGAAACGGCTTCGGCGTGAGGAAGGTTCGCGACTGGTTCTTCTCGATCCCGACCGCCGCCGCCTTTGGCCTCGCACTCGGCGCCTTCCACGTAGCCGGCCTCGCAGCCCGGCCATTCGGGATTCGTGCGTTCGAGAACGTCATGGCGGCTCTTCAGCGCACGCTCATCTGGACGTTCAAGATCTCTGCCGTTCGCGTCGTCACCGAAGGCAGGGACCGGTTCGAGCGACGCGGCGGGTACATCTTCGTTTCGAATCACCAGTCGATGTACGACGTGCCGATCTTCGGCGGGCTCCTGCCACGCAACTACCCCAAGTATGTGGCGAAGCGGTCCCTCGCGAAGGGGATTCCGAGCGTGTCGCTCAACCTGCGCGTCGGCGGGAACGCTCTCATCGACCGGGGAGATCGCGATCAGGCGATGGCTGCCATCCGAGAGATGGCATCGGATGCCGAGCGACGAGACGTCTCGGTCGTCATCTTCCCCGAGGGCACACGGTCGCGCGAAGGCGAGCTGGGAGAGTTCAGACCTGGTGGCCTCGCGGCCATCATGGAAGCCGCCCCGAGCCTGCCGATCGTCCCAACGGCCATCGAGGGATCGTGGCGTGTCTTCCTCCACAACATGTTCCCCGTCCCGTTCGGCTCGGTCGTTCGCGTTCGCTTCGGTGAGCCGATTTCTCGGACTCCCAATGAGTCGCCGACCGAAGCGCTCGACACCTGCCGAACCTGGATTGAGGCCACAGTCGATGAGTGGCGGTCCGGGGACGACGCCGCCTGATACGCTGCGGCCATGGAAGAACAACGAATCGGCCTGTTCATCGACTACGAGAACCTCGCGATCGGCGCTCGAGAGGACCTCGGCATCCAGTTCGATTTCAAGCCGGTCGCCGACGCGCTCGCCGAGCGGGGACGGGTCGTCGTTCGACGGGCCTACGCCGACTGGACCTACTTCGAGAAGGACCGGCGGATGCTCACCGACAATCAGATCGAGCTCATTGAGATCCCACAGCGTCGGGGAGCGGTCCGCAAGAACGCGGCGGACATCAAGATGGCGGTCGATGCGGTCGAGCTCGCCTTCGAACGGGACTACGTCACGATGTTCGTGCTCTGCACCGGAGACTCGGACTTCACTCCGCTCGTTCACAAGCTGCGCGAGCTGAACCGGAGGGTCATCGGTGTCGGTCTGAAGGCGTCGACGTCTGCGCTGCTCCCCGCGGCCTGCGACGAGTTCCTCTTCTACGAGAATCTCTCGGGCGTGGATCTCCCGGATCGCAAGCCGAAGAAGGAACGCCCGAAAGCCGAGAAGGCGCCGGTGGCCAAGACCGAGGCGCCGGAGACGATCATCGTGCCGACCCTCGCCGGTCTCATTCGTGCCGGTGATGGCGATGTGCGCGCGTCGAGCCTCAAGCGGGCGCTGCTTCGCAAGGACTCAACGTTCACCGAGACCGACTACGGGTTCCGTGCCTTTGGGGAGCTCATGCGCCACCTCGCCGGCCGGGGGGTCGTCGAACTCGACGACGAGAACTCCCAGGGAGACCCCGTCGTCCGATTCCCGAAGTCCGGAAGGGGTGAGGAGGCCGGGTTCGGCATCCTGCACGAGGTCGTGGCGGGACTCGGGAAGGGGGGCGCGCCGGTCGCGCTCTCAGGGCTCAAGAACGAGATCCGCAGGCGGGATTCGGGATTCTCGGAGAAGAAGCTCGGGTACTCCGGCTTCCTCCAATTCGTGAAGGCGGCGGCCGCAGGTGGCTACGTCGACCTCATCTGGGACGACGCGACCGACGACTACGTCCTGTCCGCTTCTTAGTTTCCTCCCTCTCAGGGGGAGGTGGCAGCGGCGAAGTCGCTGACGGAGGGGGTCAAGCAGATCCCGCGAGACTCACGCAGGCCTCAGAAGCCGACGTTGCGCGGCGTGCGCGGGAACGGGATGACGTCCCGGATATTCTGCATCCCCGTCGCGAACTGAACGACCCGCTCGAGGCCCAGACCGAACCCGGCGTGTGGCGCGCTGCCGAAGCGACGCAGGTCGAGATACCACGAGTAGTGGTCCTCGTCCATGCCCTTGATCCGCATCGAGTCGGCAAGGACGTCGAGCCGCTCCTCGCGCTGGCTCCCTCCGATGATCTCACCGATGCCGGGAACGAGCACGTCCATCGCCGCGACGGTCTTGCCGTCGTCGTTGCGACGCATGTAGAAGGCCTTGAAGTCGAATGGGAAGTCGGTGACGATCACCGGTCTCTTCAGCACCTTCTCGGTGAGATAGCGCTCATGCTCGGACTGGAGGTCGTCGCCCCACGCCACCGGGAACTCGAACTGCTCGTCCGCCTGCTCGAGGAGGTCGATGGCGTGTGTGTAGGTGATGCGTTC
This sequence comes from Actinomycetota bacterium, assembly GCA_039715165.1. GTDB lineage: Bacteria > Actinomycetota > Acidimicrobiia > Spongiisociales > UBA5794 > JAHEEL01. The sequence continues at coordinate 1,154 of JBDLHX010000092.1, read as the reverse complement.
GAACTCGCTGTCGGCGACGCCGGTGAGCGTGTCGATGAGCGTTGTGTCGACCCACTTGTTGAAGAGCTCGAGGTCGGTGCCGTTGTTGTCGAGCACGTATCGGACGAGGTACTTGACGTAGTCCTCGGCCAGATCGGCGTCATCGTTGAGGTCGGCGAATGCAATCTCGGGCTCGATCATCCAGAACTCGGCGAGGTGGCGGCGCGTGTTCGAGTTCTCCGCTCGGAACGTCGGGCCGAATGTGTAGACACGGTCGACGGCGAGGGCGTACGCCTCGGCGTTCAGCTGGCCACTGACGGTGAGGAACGACGAGGAGCCGAAGAAGTCCTCGGCGTAGTCGACGTCGCCTCCGTCGGTGCGCGGCGGAGACGCCGGGTCGAGGGTGGTGACGCGGAACATCTCTCCTGCACCCTCGGCATCGCTCGCGGTGATGACCGGCGTATGCAGGTAGAGGAAGTCGCGGTCCTGGTAGAACCGGTGCGTGGCATAGGAGAGGGCATTACGAACTCGGGCCACGGCGCCGATCGTGTTCGTGCGGGGCCGCAGGTGTGCGATGTCGCGGAGGTGCTCGAACGAGACTCGCTTCTTCTGGAGCGGATAGGACTCGGGATCGGCGAACCCGAACGGCTCGACCTCGGTCGCCTTGATCTCGACCCGCTGGCCCTTGCCGGGCGATTCGGTGAGCGTGCCGGTGATCCGAACCGCGCTGCCGATCGTGAGTCGGAGCACACCGTCGTCGTAGTTCGGCAGGTCATTGGGGGCGACGATCTGGAGGCCCGTGAGCGTCGATCCGTCGTTGAGCTCAATGAACGAGAACCCGGCTTTCGAGTCACGACGCGTCCGAACCCAACCTGCGACCGTGACCGTCGCGCCGAAGTCTTCGCTCTCGAGGACGTACTTGATCAATTGTCGTTCCATGCACCGCTCCTTGACGTGTCGGGACGATAGCCCTCGCCGCGCTCTCCCGGTCGTGTGTGCTTACGACCACATCTGGTGTGGTCGTAAGCACGAACGATGGGGGAGACGCGAGATTCCTTTTGGCACAAGGCCTCCATCGAATTACACTCGTGTAAGACACGGAGGGATTCATGGCGGTAGCAGTTCAGGAATCGATGGTCACCGACGTTGATCGGGTCACGGCCGCAACCTTGGAT
>JBDLHX010000091.1:0-9612 GCA_039715165.1 Actinomycetota bacterium | reverse complement strand
TCTTGCTCTGCTGGCGCTCTGTTGATGACGTGGGCCCATTCCCTGTCGGCGGACTTCAGCTCTCCGTCTGGTCGACGAGTTGGATCCATTCGCTGGTGCCGAAGTCGACGGCCCAGACGTCGTCGGTTGCGTCCGTCCACCAGTCGCCGTGAACCCCATTGATCAGGATGAGACGGTTGTTGATCGGGTCGCCGGTGATCGCTGCGAAAGCGACGTACTCGGTCGGCAGCTCTGCCGGGGCCTTGTGACATGTCCAGGTGAGGGTCTCAGCCTGGAAGCCGCACAGGGCGCGCCTTGTCTGGTCGTAGACATAGGCGGTGCCGTTGGCTTGGCCGTAGGCATGGCTGGGCCAGGCGAGGTCAACGATGGGGACGTCGGGGGCAGCGATCATCGTCAGCTGCCCGGTCCGCGGATCGACGAGGATCGTCGCTCCGCCTCCCCCAAAGGGTGTCACGAGGATCAACCGATCGAGTTCGGCGGAGTAGCCGAGGAGATCGATCTGCGTGCAACACGGCGTGTCCCGATCGACGGTGACGGGGCCGAGCTCCGTCCACTCATCGGCATCCACGTCGTAGGCCCACAGGTCCCACACCTCTCCGTCATCCCAACTCTGGAACGAGGTGACGACGAGGCCGGAGACGGGGTCGTATGCGGCGCCTCTGGGCCACGTCCCGTCGGGCGGGTCGGCCCGTCTCACCCAGGTGTTGGCTGCGGCGTCGTAGACGGCGACGCCACCAAAGCCCAGCGATACGGTGACATCGGAATCGGCGTCGTAGACGAGCTGCCCGAGTGCGCCGGAGGGTTCGCCGGCGGCGTCGTAGAGATCCTCTGCGTCAACCGGAGTGTCTGTGGGTTCGGCGCGATGCCACGTATTCGTGCACACATCGAAGAACCAGGTCTCGCCGGTGACATCGACGTAGAGGACCCTCCCCATGCGATGATCGAACGCGCCGGCGAGATTCCCGATCCAGCGAGCTTCGGGCCGGGGCTGGTCGGGCGGTCCTGGGACCTCCGGGTCCGCGTCGGCCGGGCAGATCGCCGCAGGCGGAACCGGTCGGGCCGACGCTATCGAGAGGATCGGATTCCACTCTTCAATGGAACCGACAACAGTCGTCGATACGGACGGGACCGTCGTCGGCATCGGTTGAACACTCGTGTCGGCGACATCGCCCCGATCGGTCCCGAGGCTGAGGACCATCAACGCGGCAGCGACCAGGATCGCGACCGCCGTCCCCACTGCGACGAGGGGACCCCTCCACCATCCGCTGTTGGCCTCCGGATTCGGTGCTGGAACCGCGGCAGCCAGACCACCGGCACGAACATCGATGGCTGCCCGCATGTCTGGAGCGTCGAGGTGGTCGAGCTCGCGGAGTCGTCGTTGAAGATCATTCATTGCTTGCCTCCAGCAGGGGCGCCAGACGGCGGCGACCACGGCTCAGATGCACCCACACGGCGGCGGGCGTCGAACCCGTGATGTGGGCGATCTCGGAGGCTGGGTACCCCGCGTAGTAGTGCAGCACGATTGCTGAGCGCTGCATCGGTGACAGCTTTGCGAGCGCGGCACGGATGTCCCACGCCGGCTCACTTGCCGGCGTCGTCGGGGGGACGGTGAGTTCCGTGGTCGATCCGCGCCGCTTGAGTTCGCCTGCAGCGATCCGGTACGCGGCTTTCCACACCCACCGTTCCGGTGATCGGATCTCCCTGCCGCGGGCAATTGCCTGAGCAAAGGCTTCCGCTACTGCGTCCTCGGCCACGTCTCGACTCCCTGAGAATGCGGTGAGCGCTCGCCACATGCGTGGTGCGTGATCCCGATAGACCCCATCGAGATCGTCGAGATCCGAGAGCTTAGGAATACCGGCTTGTCGGCGAAGCGACTCGACCACTTTGATCCTCCACCCATACAGGGAGCGATACGGGCCGAAACCTGAACACCATCAACCGTACACCCACGAGTCGGAACTTCCTGAGCCACAGCGAGAGCTGCGGAAACCAGCAGGAAGCAGAGAAGCAGACAGGCCGTTTGCCCTCGGGCTTCCAGCTCTTTCGTTCTCGCCGGCGCTCACCAACGGGGGTGTCTTGCCACAAGGTCGAGCCGCCCAAATCACGGAGTCTGCAACGAAGCCGAGACTTGATGCGCTCCGCGAGACATGCCGATCTGCGTATCGCGCGCTGGTAGCTGAGGACAGCTAGCCGCGGCCTCCCCAGTCATCCAAGCCCCCTTCGGCCTGGCCCGGAGGCTTCCGGTCGTAGCGGCGGCCTGGCTTCTTCCGGGTCCACATGATCACGAGGACTACGGCGAGAACCAGCACGGCAGTCACAGCCACAAGCCCCGGGATCTGCGAGTAGTCAGCCACCTCTGGGCCTCGCTCCTGTGTCGGATCGCCCTCGACAACCTGCAGCGCGAGTTGCAGCCAGTGCATGCTTCGACATCAGTGGCGACAACCGTTCGCAATTCCGACTCCCCGTTACACCACGCTATACCCGGTGATCAGCACGAGGCGTCAGCCACCTCGGCAATGTCACGCCGCGGCCGATATGCGCTGCTGAGTCTGGCAAGTTGACACCGGGGCGTTGCGGCCGACATTGCCCTACGGCTACCCGGCGGCGGTGCTCCGGCGAGAGCATCTCGCGCGGCCTGTATCCTGTGCCGACATTCGCTCAGGAGAGATCAATGGGAAGACGGATCCTGTTCCTCGGCCCTCCGGGAGTCGGCAAGGGCACACAGGCCCAACTGCTCACGAAGGCGCTCGGCATACCGCACATCTCGACCGGTGAGATGCTGCGCGAAGCACTCGCTGCGGGAACGGAACTCGGCAAGGAAGCCGAGAAGTACATGGAGGTTGGCGACCTCGTTCCGGACGAGCTCGTTGTGGCCATGGTCAGAGAGCGGCTCGGGCGCGACGACGCCGCCTGCGGCTATGTCCTCGACGGCTTCCCCCGGAACGCCGACCAGGCGAAGGCGTTGACCGATGCGATTGGCGCGGATGCGATTGATACGACGGTCTACATCGACGTCGATGAGGAGGAGATCGTCACTCGGCTCCTGAAGCGCGCCGCCGTCGAGGAGCGTTGCGACGACAACGAGGAGACGATCCGCCATCGTCTCGAGGTGTTCCACGCCGAGACCGAGCCGCTCGTCGCCTACTACGGGGATTGCGTGCACAAGGTCGACGGTGTTGGGGCGATCGACGCCGTGTTCTGTCGGGTCATCAACGAACTGGCGCACTGATGGTCGGAGCGAAGGTCATCACGAAGAAGCGTCCGGAGGACTTCGCCAAGATGGAGATCGCCGGGCAGTGCGTCGCGGCGATGCACCAAGCGGTTCGCGACGTCGCGGCGCCGGGTGTGACGACACGCGAACTCGACGCTGCAGCTGCTGAAGTCGCTCGCGAGCGCGGCTGCCGGCCTTCGTTCCTCGGTTACCACGGGTTCCCGGCCACGATCTGCACGTCGCCGAACTCGGCGATCGTGCACGGCATCCCCGACGGGTACACCCTGCGCAGCGGCGACATCATCTCGATCGACGCAGGCGCCATCTGGGAGGGCTGGCATGGTGATGCCGCGTTCACGATGGCGATCGGTGACGTTTCCGACGAGGTGCAGCGTCTTCTCGATGTCACTGAGGAAGCTCTGTGGAACGGACTACGGCAGGCACGGTCCGGCAATCGGCTCGGAGACATCGGACATGCGATCGAAGCGACCGCTGAGCCGTACGGCTACGGCGTCGTTCGTGAGTACATCGGGCATGGCATCGGCCGGCAGATGCACGAGGCGCCGAATGTCCCGAATTACGGAACGCCGGGCAAGGGTCTGAAGCTGAAGACCGGCATGGCACTTGCAATCGAGCCGATGTTCAACCTCGGCACAGCAGAGACGGCGGTCCTCGACGACGGTTGGACGGTCGTGACGGCCGACGGAAGGCCCTCAGCCCACTTCGAGCACACGGTGCTCATCACGGAAGACGGCCCGAAGGTGTCGACGCTTCCGGAACCCGTACTGCTCTGATCTGAGGAGCGGTGGAGACACTCCACACCGATGACCTGACCGTCGAATTCGCGGAGACCGGGCCGCGTATCGCGGGCCTGCGTGTCGGTGACGGTCCGAACCTGTTCGCCGAGCTCCCCGGCATCGTGATCGAGTACCCGGGCAGCGAGCCGTTTCGTTTCCTCGGAGGCCACCGGCTCTGGCGAGCGCCGGAGGTGCCGGCGGTCACGTACCTTCCGGACAACGAACCCGTCGTCTTCGAACGGGGAGAGGGGTTCCTTCGTGCAAGGGGTGTTGCTGATCCCGACGGCGTGGTTCGTGAGATCGAAGCCCACGCCGACGACGGCTTCGTCATCGTGAACCACCGCATCATCAACGGCGGCAGCAAGGCCACCGAGCTGGCTCCGTGGTCGATCACCCAGTTCCCTCCGGACGGCATCGCGGTCCTCCCCCTCGCAGCCGAGCCGGTCGACGAGCACGGATTCCAAGCGAATCGCTCGATCGTTCTTTGGCCGTACACCGATCCCGGGGCATCCGACTTCGCATGGAGCCGGGATGCAGTCGTCGTGCGCGGATCCGGTTCGCCGATGCAGAAGATCGGCACCGAGAATCGCAACGGGTGGCTTGCGTACCTGCGCGAAGGGTGGCTCTTCGCCAAGTGGGGACCACTCCACGACCCGGAATTCCCCTACGCCGATCGCGGTGCGAACGCGCAGATCTATCGGGACCATCGGGTCATCGAGCTCGAGACACTTGGGCCGCTTCAGCGGTTGGAACCGGGGGATGTGGCATCACACCGCGAGATGTGGCGGGTCTTCGAGATAGGCGCGATCGATTCAGAGCGCGTCGCAGCGACCGCATTCGAGCTTCTTGAAGGGCTCGAGACGCCGCTCGGGTAGTTTCGGTTGTGGTCCGCTCCAGCTGTTCTTCGCGTCGCTCTCGTGTGGAACCGTCCCCCCTGCGGGATCGCAGTGCGATCCCGCGTCCCCCCGTCCTTCGTCCGGGGGGACAGGGTTCAGGGCGGGCCGTGGATGCGTGGGAGGAGTCTGCGTCTGAACGGTGGCGAGTCGGGGTCGATGGTGAATCCCTTGCCGTGGATGGCGATGTGGTGGTGGTACCAGCAGACCGTGGCGAGGTTCGCGGCGTCGGTTCGACCGCCCTCCGACCAGGGGATGATGTGGTGGGCTTGGAGGCGGTAGCGGCTGGTGCACCCGGCGACCGTGCAGCCGTCGTCGCGGGCGAGGACGAACCGTCTGAGTCGAGGTGGGATCACCCGGGAGCGACGTCCCATGTTGAGCGGTGTGCCGTCTGAGGCCCGGGCGGTGACTTCGACCACTCCGGTGCAGAGGATCGCGTCGATCGTGTCCAACCCGACCCTCGGCCCGGCTTCGATCCACGCCCCTGCTTCTCCGTTGGTCCGTGCGGCGTCGTTGGCGTCCATGAAGACCGTCAACAAGGGTGTGGCAGCCTCGAGGGACGCGCCGTCCGAACCTGCAAGTGAGTCGAGGCTGATCTGCCACAGGGCGTCGGCTCGTCGCGTCGACCGGGAATCGGTTCCACCGTCGGGGAGCTGGTCGGTCTTCGCGTCGAGCGCCTCGATCAGGGTTCGGCCTGCGATGCCGGGGAGCCGGGCGTGGATCTTCCACGATGATTCGTCGAGGTTCGGCTGGGCGGCCACGTACCGGTTGCCGAACGCGTCACGCTCCTGGGCACGGCCCAGGCGGTGACGCCGCGAGGCGAGGCGTCGGATCCCCGCAACGTCGTAGATCGCCAGGTCGTCGACGGCGTCGGCGTCGTCTCCAGGATCGGTGATCCTCGCGATCGCCGTGCACCGATCGAAACTCACTGATCCACCGATCACAGCATCGGTCACGCTGGGCAGAGATTCGAGGCGCCGTGTCGTCGCCACCAGCTCCTTGGCCGTTTCGGGTGCGATGTCGAGACGGGCTGTAGCCCATTCGGTCAGCGTGCGACACCCGTCCGCCGTGTGAGTCTGCCGCCGGTCGAGCTCGCCCAACAGCACCATCTGAGCAGCGCGTGCACGGGCAACGACCGCCTCGGCGGCCAAGAGCTGCTGCTCGATCGTATCGGTGGTCAGGGCTTCCGTCTTCATGGATGCAACGTATCAACCGGGTGTGACAGAAATGGGTCCTGGGGACGGGGAATCTTGAGAAATCTCGGATCCATGGCGAGGAGTACTCGGTACCAAGAAGATCAGGGAATAGGGATGCCCGATGTCCCCTCCCAACCTGCGTCCCCCCGCCCGAATGGGTGGGGGGACGCGTTCGAGCCCTGCTCGAACGCAGGGGGGAGAGTTCCACAGAGCGTGGCGCGCAACGCAAGGCTTGCCAAGCGCGCCACCGAGTCCTTCGCCGTCCCCCCTGCTTCGAAGCCTGGCGGCTTCTCCGCGTCCCCCCGTCCCTTGCGGTCCGGGGGGACATGGTGTGAAGGTGCCGTCTCGCCCTATCCGCGCGACTTCCAAGGAGGCGCTCTGGTGCTTGCCCCCAGTCGTCTAGTAGAACTGGGGCATGGCCGACTCACGAAAGACGCGCGGCCTCGTGATGATGATCGTTGGCCTCGTGATGGTCCTCGTATCTGTCGCAATCGTCTTCGCTGCCGAAGAGCCCATGCCGGTCGGTCTCGGGGTGATTGGAATCGCCTTCATCGCCGTCGGCGCCCGATACCGTCGGGACTGACTCCGAGATGCCGACTCGACTCGAGTTCTGGGTCTTGGATCTTGCCTCTTGTAGGGAGCGCAGCGACCGGTCTTGGTTCTTGCAGCGAGGCACAGCCGAGCGATCTGCGAGCGAAGCGAGCTTGGTGAGACTCTGACAATGAACCAATTGGATTCACGGCAACTTGGTCCAATGAAGCCGCACCCCGTATCTCATACGCTCGCATTGCGATTCCTGCATCATGGGATCGACAGGACAATGGGAGGAAGAGATGAACAGGATGGCTATTCGCGCGAACGCCCTCTTGGCGATCTTGATGGCATTCGCGCTCGTTGTTGCCGCGTGCGGTAGCGATGAGTCGAGCGACGCCGGTACCGACGAATCGAGCGACAGCGGTGTGGTCAAGGTGTTTGGCGCTTTCGCCACGCAGATCGAAGAACCCTGGGATGGGGTGATCCATCGTGCGTTGCTCGCGGAAGAAGAAGACGGAGCGATCGAGTACGACTTCACGGACGACATCGGCTACTCGGGTGACATGGAGCGGATCCTCACAGAGGTCTGTGAGCAGGAGCAGCCGGACGTCATCTTCGGCGATGCATTCGGCAATGAGGATGCTGTCCGCCGTGTGGCGGCCGCGTACCCCGACATCGCGTTCGTGTTCGGCTCCGGGGGAGGCCCGGCCGACCCGAACTTCTCGGTGTTCGACAACTGGATTCATGAGCCGGCCTATCTCGCAGGCATGCTCGCCGGCGGACTCACGAAGACCAACGTTGTTGGCGTCATCGGCGGCCACCCGGTCCCTGAGGTCAACCGCATCACGAATGCCTTCGTGGCTGGGGCCATGGCGACAAACGAGGCCGTGGAAGCCAAGGTGACGTTCATCAACAGCTGGTTCGATCCGGCCGCCGCGAAGGAAGCGGCTCTTGCTCAGATCGACGCCGGTGCCGACGTTCTGTACGCGGAGCGCTTCGGCGTCATCGAGGCCGCACAGGAGAAGGGCCTGCTGGCATTCGGGAACATGTCCGATCAGAAGGACCTGGCTCCGGAGAGCGTCGTCTCGAGCGTGGTTTGGGACATGGCCCCCACGGTGGCCTATGTCGTCAACCAGGTATCGGCGGGTGCCTACACAGCCCAGGATCTCAAGGACTTCAGCATGCTCGCCAAGGGCGGAGCTTCGCTCGCCCCGATCAACGCCGACGTCACCGGTGGGGTCGACCAGGCGCTCATTGACGCCGTTGAGGCCAAGGAAGCCGAGATCAAGAGCGGTGCCTTCCGCGTGGACATCAACGAGGCAGAGCCAGCCGGGTCAGTTGGCGGCTGATATCAGCAGGGACATTTGGTGAACGACATCGCCGCGGCGGCAGTCGAACTGAAGTCGATCAGCAAGCGCTTCGGCGACGTGCTGGCGAACGATCAGGTCGATCTGTCGCTGCGGCGAGGCGAAGTACACGGCGTCCTCGGGGAGAACGGCGCGGGCAAGACGACCCTGATGAGGATCCTCTACGGCCTCTCGATTCCCGATACCGGAGAGATTCGCGTCGACGGGGAACCGACGCACATCGCCTCGCCGAAGGATGCGATCCGCGCCGGGATCGGCATGGTCACGCAGCACTTCGCCCTGGTCAAGCCGATGACGGTCACCGAAAACATCATCCTCGGCAAGACCGGTGGAGCAGTACTCGATCTCGACAAGGCAGCACGGCTCGTCGAGGAGGCAGCCGAGCGGTACGGACTCCACGTTGAACCCGACCGGCGTCTCTCCGATCTCTCCGTCGGGGAGCAACAGCGGGTCGAGATCCTCAAGGCGCTCTATCGCGAGTGCAAGGTGCTCATCCTCGATGAACCGACGGCCGTCCTCACGCCCCAAGAGATCCGGGCCTTGTTCGTCACCCTGGACAGGCTCCGTTCAGCCGGCATGGCGATCGTCTTCATCAGCCACAAGCTGCCGGAAGTGATGGAGCTGACCGACCGCGTGACGGTGCTGCGTCGTGGGCGGGTCGTCCACACCGTCGAGACCGAGAAGATCGATGCGGCAGAGCTTGCATCATTGATGGTCGGACGCCCAACGGACGAGCCACCTCGAAGGGTCGCCGCCGATCCCGGGCCGACGCTTCTCGAGGTCTCCGGCCTCTCGGCAGTTGGACCGCTGGGGCTCCCCGCCCTCTCCGATGTGAGCTTCAACGTCTCCGCCGGGGAGATCGTTGGTGTGGCGGGCGTGTCGGGCAACGGCCAGGCTGAGCTCGCCGAAGTCCTCTCCGGTATGCGGGATCCGACGGCCGGGTCGATCCTGGCCGACGGAACGGAGATCGCGGGTCTCGGTCCCGGGCAGGTCGTCGAAGCCGGTGTGGGTCGAATACCGGAAGACCGCCACGAAGCGCTCGTCGGCGACATGTCGGTCGCCCACAACCTCGTCCTTGAGCATCTCGACGAGGTGGGGAAGCGGTCGATCCTCGATCGGGCGGCGATCAGGACCAACGCGACCGAACTCATCGAGCGGTTCTCGATCAAGGCGACGCCGGACGACCTCGTCCGCACCCTCTCCGGCGGGAACATCCAGAAGGTCCTGCTCGCTCGCGTGCTGGTGCGCGAGCCGAACGTACTCGTTGTTGCGCAGCCGACGCGAGGGCTCGACATCGGAGCGACGCGATACGTGCGTGACGAGATTCTGGCTCGGCGGCGGCAGGGAGCAGCCATCGTCCTCATCAGCGAGGACCTCGACGAACTCCTCGAGATGTCGGACCGTCTCATCGTGCTGTACGACGGGCGGATCGTCGGGGAAGTCACGGGGGACGAAGCCGATCGGGATCACATAGGCCTGATGATGGCCGGTCATGCGGAGGCGGTGTGACGTGCTGAATTGGAAGCGGGGAGCGACGACGACCGGCCTCATTCTGCTCGGCACGTTCATGATCACGGCCCCGATCATCCTCCTCGCCGGAGCGAATCCTCTCGC
>JBDLHX010000090.1:0-9657 GCA_039715165.1 Actinomycetota bacterium | reverse complement strand
CCAGTCCGGCATCACCGGCACGAACCTGCTCGTCATCCTCGAGACCAGGCTCGACAACGTCGTGTACCGCTCCGGCTTGGCACGGACGCGCCCCCAGGCGCGCCAGCTCGTCAACCACGGGCACTTCCTCGTAAACGGCAAGCGTGTCGACATTCCGTCGTATCAGGTACGTGCGGGCGAGGTCATCACCGTCAAGGAGCGGAGTCTGGAAATCCTCCCGATTCTTCACTCCATCGACACCGGAGACCGCACGGTCCCGGAGTGGATGGGCGTCGATGCCGACACCAGGACAATCACGATCGAATCCCTGCCCAGCCGGGAACAGATCGATACCCAGATCCAGGAACAGCTCATCGTCGAGCTGTACTCGAAGTAGTAGTACCCGAATCCGAAAGGGGAGTCTCTCCGTGCTGATCACGCAGCGGCCCACCATCGAAGAAGAGATCGTCAACGACACTCGCTCGCAGTTCATCGTCGAACCACTCGAGCCGGGATTCGGCTACACGCTTGGCAACACCATGCGGCGCACCCTGCTGGCCCGGGTACCGGGCGCGGCGATCAGGTCCGTCCGCATCGAGGGCGTCCAGCACGAGTTCTCGACCATCGAGGGCGTCGTCGAAGACGTTGTCGATTTCATCCTGAACCTGAAGCAGGTCGTTCTCCGGATCGAGACCGAAGAGCCGCAGACCCTCTACCTGTCCGCACGAGGCGCGGGTGAGGTCACCGCCGGTGACATCAAGCTGCCTGCGGGCGTTGAGGTCGTCAACGGCGACCATCATCTCGCAACGCTGTCGTCGTCCGCGAAGCTCGAGGTCGAGATGGCCGCGGGCCGCGGCGTCGGCTACCGGAGTGCCGAGAAGAACAAGACGTCGGACGCCATCGGCGTAATTCCGATCGACTCGATCTACTCGCCGGTTCGCAAGGTCTCGTACCGGGTCGAGAGCACGCAGGTCGGTCAGATGACCGACTTCGACAAGCTCATCCTCGACGTCGAGACCGACGGTTCGGTCACCCCGGCCGAGGGGCTGTCGTCGGCAGGCGGCACGCTCAAGAACTTGTTCGAGCTCTTCTCAGATCTCGACGACTACGACGCGCTCGAACTCGACGAAATCATTCAGCCGGAAGCAGCCGGCCAGGAGCACCTCGACCTTCCGATCGAGGCTCTCGACTTGTCGGAGCGCCCGCGGAACTGCCTGCGTCGTGCGCAGGTTCAGACCGTCGGCGAGCTCATCGAGAAGTCCGAAGAGGATCTCCTGAATATCACGAACTTCGGCCAGAAGTCGCTCGAGGAAGTCGTCGCGAAGCTCGACGAGCTTGGCTTCTCCCTCCACTCGCTGGCCGACGCCGATTCCACGGAGACTGTTGTCTAATGCCACGACCGAAGAAGGGGGCCCGCCTCGGCGGCAGCCCCTCCCACCAGCGCAAGATCCTTGCGAACCTGACCGCTCAGCTCATTGAGCACGAGCGGGTCACGACGACGCATGCGAAGGCCCGTGAGGTCCGTCCGTATGCGGAGAAGGTCATCACGAAGGCCAAGCGCGGAGATCTCCATGCCCGCCGTCTCGTGCTCGCCAAGGTCGGCGACAACGATGCCGTCACGAAGCTGTTCGACGAGGTCGGCCCTCGATATGCCGACCGCGACGGCGGCTACACCCGGATCACGAAGCTCGGCCAGCGCCGGGGCGACGGGTCCGAGATGGCGATGATCGAGCTCGTCTGAACAGACAGAAGACACAAGTAGCAAGTCACAAGTACAGCGATACGTCCCCGCACCTACGGGGGCGTCTTCGCGTTTCGGGTTCTGTACGATCTCCCGTTGTGAGTTCGATCGAAGCTCTGCTCAACACTGTCCTCGTTGCCCCCTCGAGGGGTGTAATCGAACGAGCTGCTGATCTCGCGCGTGCGGTGGATGGGACGGATCGGAATCGATTCGAGCCGGGGCACTTCACCGCATCGGGGATCGTCGTCTCCCCGGACGGGTCGTCGCTCCTTGTCGTCCACCATCGGCGTCTCGATCGCTGGCTCCAGCCCGGCGGCCACATCGACCCGGAGGATGACTCGCCGATCGATGCGGCCCGCCGCGAGGTGTGGGAGGAGACAGGCATCTCGACCGAGCCGGTCGTCGACGGTCTGCTCGCCGTCGACATCCACGCGATACCGGCGAGGGACCCCGAGCCGGTGCACGAGCACTTCGATCTGCGCTTCGCTCTGCAGGGCATCGATGCGACGATCACGGTCGCCGACGAGGTTCACGACGCCGCGTGGGTCCGGTGGGGCGATCTCGACTCATTCGACCTCGACGAGTCGGTCATCGCGGCTGCAGCGATGCTCCGCCTCCTCAAGTCGTGACCGGCAGCCGGTAGTCTCCGAGCACCCAAACGAGAGCGTGTGATGGGCGTCGTCCTCAATCGACTACTCCAGGCCGTCCGCTTCGACCGTGATGCGTACGTGTGGATGGAGTTCAACGACCGGGCAACCGGCGACGCTCTGATCCTCGTCGCTATCACGCAAGTGCTCATCCTCATCGCGGGTGGCACATCGATCTTCGGACTCGTCACCGGCTTCCTCGGCCTGCTTGAGGCTGTGTTCAGGGCGACCGTGTTCTGGCTCATCTACAGCGGACTCGTCTACGCCGCAGCCGTGCATCTCTTCCGGGGAGATGGCCGGTACGCAACGTACCTGCGCATCGCCGGGTTCGCCTTCCCGACTCTGCTGATGACGATTGCGAGCACGCAGTTGCTCGGCCATGGCCTTACCGCAACGTTTGTCGGGTCGATCTGGTTTCTCCTCGTTGTGGCCTACGGGACCCACTACGTGTCGGACCTTCCGCTCGACCGATCGATCGTCACGGCCGCGCTCGGTTGGGCCGGGTGGATCGTCGTGTCGGCGATCCTCGGCGGGTTCCGCCTGTTCTGATGATGTCGACCTATCGGATCGATCTCGCCTACGACGGAACCGGGTTCCACGGCTACGCCCGCCAGCCCAACGTGCGCACGGTCCAAGGTGCGCTCGAGGAGGCGCTGTTCCGGACAACCGGTGAGGTCGAGACCGTCGTTGCCGGACGCACCGATCGGGGCGTTCACACATCCGGCCAGGTCGTCAGCTTCGTTGCCGACGACGCGCTCGATACATCCCGTCTGGAGCGAAGTCTCAATCGTCAGCTCGCACCCGAGATCGCCGTCAACGCGGTGGCCGAAGTCGACGATGACTTCCACGCGAGGTTCTCGGCGACGGCGCGGCGCTACCGGTACACGATTTGGAACGCCCCGGTCCATGACCCGTTGACGACCCGCAGGAGCTGGCATGTTCGCGAGCCTCTCGATGCCGTGGCAATGGATCGAGCTGTCGGCCTGCTCATCGGCGTGCACGACTTCGCTTCGTTCTGTCGGAAGGCCGAAGGTCGAACGACGGTTCGGGACGTTCTCGAGGCCGGGTGGATCCGCGATGGTGAGCGGGTCGAGTTGAGCATCGCGGCGAAAGCCTTCTGCCACCAAATGGTCCGGTCGATCGTCGCAATCTCGGCCGAGATCGGCCGGGGAAGACTCGAACCCAAGGCGATGGCGAGCCTCCTCGAGGCCCGAGACCGTACGGTTGCGAAGGGCGTAGCGCCGCCGGAGGGGCTGGTGCTGGTAGAGGTCGTCTACGACGACCAGTAGCAAGACACCGAATCCCGTTCTGTCTTGCTACTTGCTTCCGGTATCGGGGACGCTCGATAGTGTTCGCACCCATGCGGCGCCGTCTCGTTCCGATCTTCCTGCTCACCTCCCTCGTTGTCGTGCTTGCCGCGCCGGCCGGTGCTCACGTGTCTCCGGTTCGGGACCTCCTCCCCGACGGCGACACGAGGCCGATCATCGTCTCGGCCACGCTCTCTCCGCCACAGCGGCACAACGCCCTCCTGGAGGCCGACATCACGATCGAGGCCTACGACAACGACGCCATCGACCGCTACGAGTACCGATGGATCGGCTCTGAATCGACCGAGCCGGCGGCGGTCGAGCCATCGGCGACGACCGTCTCATACGGATCGGTCATGCCGGCGACCCAGTACGCCTTGCAGGTCCGGGCTATTGACACGAACGGCTGGGATTCTGACTGGTTCGACGTGTGGGAGGGGTCGACACCTCCGCCTCCGAACCTCGTGGTTGCCGGCGACTCGGTGGCGTCGGGCTACTCGCGCCAGTGGTTCACCGGGTCCGCGACCTGCCGAGATGGTGCGTACTCGTACGGCGAGACCGTCGCCGAAGGCGTCGCCGATCACCTGCCGGATGCCTGGGCGCCGCGCTATTTCAACGTGGCATGGCCCGGAGCCGGTGTCGAGGACATGCTGAACGGCGGATTGGATTCATGCTCCCAATCCCACCCGAGCCAGATCGGCGGCGTGGTCTCGCTGGCGAATCCGGAGACGTGGAACGTGGTGGTCATCACCGCAGGCATCAACTCGACGAACTGGACGGATGTAATCGCCGAGCTCGTGATGAACACCACGTTCTCGCTCACCGAGGACGGTGACCAAGGATGGTGCCGCGTCGCCGTCGACGATCACTGGAACCTCGCCCAGCGAACCGGGCACGTCACCGATGCGGTCCGCTCCGTCGTCGAGACGCTCCACTCTCAGACGAACGCGGCGGTGCACTGGACGAGCTACTACCCGATCGGGGGCACGAAGCTCGCACCCGGGTGGACGCCGATCGGCGCAGAGTGCGCTCCGGAGATGAGCGTCGCACTCGACCGACTCCACGGGGCGATCCTCTCTGGACTTGGAGAAGACGCTGCATGGATCGACGTGAGCGATGGTGCGATCGAGACACAACCATGGGCCGGATGGCCACACCCGGACCGCACCGGCCACGTATCGCTCGGCGAACGCATCGCGAGAGCGATCGCCGGTTGACCTTATGTCCCGCGACCCGATAGCATTCGGGTCCGCTCTCGGGTCGCGAGGGCCATTTCACGCCGTCTGAGGACTTCCGATGAGAGCCAAACTGCAAAGAACATTTTCGCCCACACCCGCCGACGTTGATCGCGCATGGTGGATCGTCGACGCCGAGGGCATTCCGCTCGGGCGTCTCGCATCCGAGGTCGCGCAGATCCTGCGCGGCAAGCACAAGCCGACGTTCGCGCCGCACATGGACATGGGTGACTACGTGATCGTCGTCAACGCCGAGAAGGTCGCCGTGACCGGGGACAAGGAGACCGACAAGGTCTACTACCGCCACTCCGGCTACCCCGGTGGTCTGCGATCCGACACGCTCTCCGAGATGAGGGCCAAGCACCCGGACCGTCTTGTCGGGAACGCCGTCAAAGGCATGATCCCGAAGAACAGGCTCGGTCGCCATACGCTCACGAAGCTCAAGGTGTACGCGGGTCCCGACCATCCGCACACCGCGCAACGCCCGCAACCGCTCACGCTCACGCAGGGAAAGGCTGAAGCCTGATGACGAAACCTCTTGCACAGGCCACCGGCCGTCGGAAAACCTCCGTTGCCCGCGTTCGTCTGCTCGACGGGACCGGCCAGTTCACGTTGAACGGGAAGAGCCTCGACGACTACTTCCCTGAGGCGTCCCATCGCCTCCGGATTGTGGAGCCGCTCAAGATCACGGACTTCGAGGGCCGCTACGACGTCGTTGCCACGCTCGAGGGCGGCGGCACGACCGGTCAGAGCGACGCGCTCCGACTCGGTATCGCTCGCGCGCTTGTCGCGATCGACTCCGAGCTGCGTCCCACGCTCAAGAAGGCCGGCCTGCTTCGTCGCGACGATCGCAAGGTCGAGCGCAAGAAGTACGGACTCCGCAAGGCTCGCCGCGCACCGCAGTTCACCAAGCGTTGATCCAGCGTCTGCGCCACGTGCGCATTCGCGGACTCGGGGGAGAACTCAATGGCTGAACGACACCTCTTCGGCACCGATGGAGTGCGTGGTGTCGCCAACGAGGACCTCACTCCTGCGATGGCATTCGACCTCGCTCGCGCTGCCGGCGAAGGTCACGAAGGACACGTTGTCATCGGACGCGACACTCGTCGTTCCGGACCGATGCTCGCGTCGTCGCTCATGGCCGGGTTCAACTCGGTCGGTATCGACACCGTCGATCTCGGAATCATCCCGGTAGGTGCCGTCTCCCGTCTCGTGCGAGACACGAGCGCCGCCTACGGGATCATGGTCAGCGCATCGCACAATCCCGCTCCGGACAACGGCATCAAGTTCTTCGGAGCGAACGGAACGAAGCTCTCCGATGGCGACGAAGCCGCGATCGAGGCCCGGTACTTCGCCGGTGAGCCCTGGTTGCGCGGCGTCGGCTCGAAGGTCGGTCTTCAGACGGTCATGGGCGATGCGATCGAGCGATACATCGACAAGATCGTTCAGCCCGTCGAGTACTCGATGCGGGGTCTCGAGTTTGTCGCCGATACGGCGCACGGTGCTGCGTTCATGGCGGCTCCCATCTTGTTCGAGCGGGTCGGCGCGACGGTGGAGATCATCAACGACGCGCCGGACGGCATGAACATCAACTTGGGGTGTGGAGCCACCCATCCCGAACACGTCGGCGCCGGCGCAGATGGTCGTGTCGGTCTGTCATTCGACGGCGACGCCGACCGCCTGATTGCCGTTGACGAAGACGGGGTCGTGGCCGACGGAGACGTGATCATGGCGATCTTCGCCGAATGGCTGAAGGAGCGCGGCAAGCTCAAGAACAACACGGTCGTTGCCACCGTGATGTCGAACCTCGGTTTCCGCAAGGCGATGGAGCATCTCGGGATCAAGGTGATTGAAACCACCGTCGGGGACCGCTACGTGCTCGAGGCGATGCGCGAGACACGCGCCGTCGTTGGTGGTGAACAGTCCGGCCACGTGCTGCTCGAAGATCGTGCCACGGGTGACGGGCTGCGGACCGCCCTCCGTCTCATGGAGGTCATGGCGTCGACCGGCAAGGAGCTCAGGGAGCTTCGAAGGGTCATGGAGGCCTACCCGCAGGTGCTGACGAACGTGACGGTGAAGGACAAGGCGTACGCCGGGAACGGCGCCATCGCCGCCGCTATCTCGGATGGCGAACGAGCCCTCGGGAGCCGTGGACGCCTTCTCGTGCGTCCGTCGGGCACCGAGCCGCTCATTCGCGTGATGGTGGAGGCTCCCACGGGGTCCGAAGCCTCGGACGTCGCGACGATGGTGGCGACAGTCGTGAAAGCCGAGCTGGGCTAGCCTGTTGCGAAGCAACAGGAACTGACCGGAGACCAACCAAGCGCCTGCCCTCGCTTCTGCGAGGTGACGAGGAAGAGGGTTATCGAACAGTCGGCGGGTGCCCTCTCGGCCGCTCACGGTCGTGACGGGGTCGGGCAAAGCCCGGGAGCGATCCCGGGGACAAACCCACCTCGAGTGAGACGGGACATCGTCCCGTGACACCCTCCGGTCCACCACCAAGGAGGTCGCGCGCGTGTGCGGAATCATGGGATACGTAGGGCCGAGGGACGCAGCTCCCATCATCCTCGACGGCCTGAGGCGTCTCGAGTATCGGGGATATGACTCGGCCGGGGTCGCCATCAGCAACGGTGACATTCGCGTCACGAAGGCTGAAGGCAAGATCAAGAACCTCGAGGCGCTGCTCGAGACAGACCCGCCGGCCGGCCGGATCGGCATCGGTCACACCCGTTGGGCCACCCACGGAGCGCCGACCGATGCGAATGCACATCCGCATGCGGACCCGTCCGGGGAGTTCGTCGTCGTCCACAACGGCATCATCGAGAACTTCCAGGACATCAAGGACGAACTCGCCGGGCATGGAGCCGCGTTCGCATCGGACACCGACTCCGAACTACTCGCTCATCTCGTCGCTCGCGAGTACGACGGTGACCTCGTCGAGGCCGTCCGCAAGACCGTCGCCCTGACCGAAGGGGCGTACGCCATGGTCGTGATGTCGAAGCGCGAGCCGGAGAAGATCGTCGCTGTTCGCAAGATCAGCCCGCTCGTCATCGGGCTCGGCGACGGGGAGACGTTCCTCGCTTCCGACATCCCAGCTGTGCTCCACCACACCCGCGACTTCCTCATCATCGAGGACGACGAGATGGTCGTCGTCACCGCAGAGGGAGCGTCCGTGCAGACGATCGTCGGAGACCCGGTCGATCGCGAGGTCATCCACATCGATTGGGATGCCGGCCAGGCGGAGAAGGGCGGCTACGAGCACTTCATGCTGAAGGAGATCTACGAGCAGCCCGACGTGATCACCGAGACGCTTGGGGGCCGGATCAAGGAAGACGGCAGCGTGTGGCTCGAAGACGTCGGGTTCGACGACGCCTACGTTGAGAGCCTCGATCGTGTCTGGATCACGGCGTGCGGCACGGCATACCACGCAGGGCTCATCGGCCAGGAGATCTTCCGCCGGGTGCTGCGGCTCCCGGCGAACGTCGAGTACGCGCATGAGCTGCGGTACGCCGACCCGATCATCGGGCCGCGCGAACTGATGATCGCCATCTCTCAGTCCGGGGAGACGGCCGACACGCTGGCGGCGGCGCGGATCGCTCCCGATCACGGTTCGCGAATGCTCGCCATCACGAACGTGGTTGGTTCCACCCTTTCCCGCTATGCCGACGACATCCTCTACACGAGGGCGGGCCCCGAGATCTCTGTTGCGTCGACGAAGGCGTACATGGCGATGCTCATCGCTCAGTATCTCCTTGCTTTGAGGCTCGGCGCTGCTCGCGGCACCGTCGACGAGGATCAGGCACAGGCCGTGGCGCACGGGCTGCACCAGATGCCGGCAGCGATCGAGGAGGTGCTTCGTCGCGAGCACGAGGTGGCGGAGGTCGCTGAGCACCTGGTCGACGCGGAGGACATGTACTTCATCGGTCGCGGCCTCGATTACGCGATCGCCATGGAAGGTTCCCTGAAGCTCAAGGAGATCTCGTATCTGCACTCGGAGGCGATGCCTGCCGGCGAGCTGAAGCACGGCACGCTGGCGCTCATCACCGAGGACGTGCCCGTCGTGGTGATCGTCACGCAGCGCTCCGTGTACGACAAGACGATCTCAGCGATCCAGGAAGTGAAGGCTCGAGGCGGGAAGGTGATCGCCGTCGCGTACGACACCGACACCGAGATCGGCAAGCATGCCGACATGGTGCTTCGGATCCCCGAGATGGACGATCTGCTCGCGCCGGTAGCCGCCGTGGTGCCGTTGCAGCTGCTCGCGTATCACGTCGCCCGATTGCGTGGGCACGACATCGACCAGCCGCGTAACCTCGCGAAGTCGGTCACCGTCGAATAGGCGGTCGTGATCACCCGGCCGCCGGAGCGAGGAGCACAGTGATGAACATCGTGGGACTCGGGGTCGACCTCGTCGAGGTCGACCGGGTGCGCGGGCTTCTCGGGCGGTATGGCGAGGCGTTCCGTTGCAGGTGCTTCACCGATCACGAGTGGGAGTACGCCGACCGATTCCGTGACCCGTCGGCACGCCTCGCAGCTCGGTTCGCCGGCAAGGAGGCTGTGATGAAGAGCCTCGGGACGGGGTGGCGGGCGCTGAGGTGGACCGATGTCGAGATCACGGGGGGAGGCCGGCCGAGGGCGGTGCTCTCCGGCACGGCTGCGGACCGGGCAGCGGTGTTGGGCGTGTCCGAGGTGCTCGTCACGATCACGCACACGCGGGACCAGGCCGTGGTCCTAGCGATCGCCGTCGCCCC
>JBDLHX010000089.1:0-9743 GCA_039715165.1 Actinomycetota bacterium | reverse complement strand
CCTACGCGCTCGCGTTCGGTCGAATGGCTCCGAGCAGACAGCCGGATCTGCGTGTGACTCCGCACGAGGGGCCACAATGCGTGATGTCCCTCGCGTATCCGAATCCCGAGCTTCGTTCAGATGCGGTGCGTCTGCGCAAGTGGAGTCTCGACGACCTCGACTGCGTCCGGGCTGCGGGCACCGACCCGCGAATCCCCGAGGGAACGACCGTACCTGCGCGCTACACCGAAGAAGCAGGCAGAGCGTTCATTGAGCGCTGCTGGGCTCGAAACGACGATGGTCGGGCGCTCGTCCTCGCCATCGCGCCCGCAACGACGAACACGGCGAAGGGCCTCGTGTACCTGGGTCCCAGTCGGGTAGAGGGACAATGCAGGCTCGGGTACTGGGTCATTCCGGATGCACGGAGGCAGGGTCTCGGCAAAGAGGCGATCCGTTTGGTGAGTCGCTGCGTGCTGACCGACACCCATGTGCATCGACTCGTGGCGCGAGTCCAGACACACAACGAGTCTTCGATGAAGCTGCTGCTGAACTGCGGGTTCAAGGAGGAGGGCGTCCTGCGGTCATGGCTCTGGATCGGAGATGATGTCTTCGACGTCATTCAGCTCTCGCTCCTCCGATCCGACCTCGCGTAGCCACACATGTCAGAGGCCTCTCTGTGTCAAGGGGGTTTCTGTGGACGCGCTGGCGGGCACCGATCCGGGGTCGCCTGTGGACGCAACTCACAGCGATATGGGCGGGGTTGCAGGTGGTCCGGCCGGGACTGTCCGCTTGCATGGAGACGGTTCTGGTGAGTAGCGTCTGTGAGCAGCGCACCCGTAGGCCGCAATTCCAGCGAGACCGCAACTCTCGCCGTTGCCAAGTCAGCGGGTGCGCTTCTTTGCGTTCTGACGGTCTGATCGGGGATACGAATCCGTAGGTCAGGATGTCTGGGTGCTCCGACCTCTCTCTAGCGACCGGGCGACGCCCCGCGTGCGGGGGCGCCGCCCCATCCCGTTGCGTAGTTGGGGCCTAATGCCCGAAGTCCGAATTGGGATTGCATGCCATCCCTGGGGAGGGCAGCATCGCTTTGGCCGCCTCCATGCCATAGGCCTTCTTGATCAGGACAAGGAACGTGCCGTATGACTGCGTCTGAGTCGGCTCCATTTCATCTATCACGTCGTTCAATCCGGAGAACGAGCAGATCGAATGCGCCGTGTGTGAGGCGACTGGTGTAGCTCCACCTTCCGCCCCGTCAGGTCCCGGTGGGCCTTTCACCTCACCTGCGATTGCGGCACTGGCGCCCAGTGTCATTGCCATGACCATCAGCGCTGCAAGCAACGCAATCAGTGTTGGTCGTCTCATTGAATTGAACCCTCCCCGGGGTCGTCGCGGGTTGTCCGCGGCTCGCCGTTGAAGGTATCACTCGACAACGGCACGATCAGGGGCTGATCGACGCAACGTTCACCTACGTGCTGAAGGATTCCGATTGCGGCGCGATAGCCGGATACATGCATCCTCGCTCCGCCACATCGGTGTGGTGATTCGACGTAGAGCGCGTGGTTGCCCGGAATGCCGCCGTCGACAGTGCGGCGGCTTCAGGGCGCATCGCGGAGCAAGAACACCCCTCTACGGCCGGGCCGCTCCCGGACGATTCACTTCGCCCCGGCGGATGCTCTGTCCCTCTTCTCCTTCGCAACGAACGCCCGGTCTCGTCGCACCCATACGACCTTCTGCCACGGCCGAACGAGATACGGCAGCGGGAGCGTGACGATGTGGACGAGACGTGAGAACGGGAACGCCAGCAGGAATGCCCAGAAGAGGCCGGCGTGGAGTTGGAGTACGAACGGCAACGGCGCCACGACCTCAGGGCGGGGCCGCAACGTGATCAGGGACCACATATACGGAACGAAGACGCTGGTTCCCCAGAACGATCCGAACCGATAGCCGAGGGCAATCCACATCCCGGTCACGATCTGGGCCAGAACGAGGACCAGGACGACAACGTCCATCTTCGAGGTGACCACCTGGACGCGCCGCGACGTGAGTCTGCGGTAGATCAGGATCAACATACCTCCGAGTGCCCAGGCTGCGAGAGCGAACCCGGTGATCTCGAGCATGTAGAGCCGGATCTGCGAGCCGTTCCACACATCGAAGACGACCGGCAGGATCAGCGCCAGGAAGTGCCCGGTGAGAATCGCCAACAGCCCCCAGTGGAACGAGAACGATCCCCAGAAGAGCTTCCGATGCTCGAGAAGCTGCGTCGACAGGGACGACACAGAGAAGGCTTCCCTTCGTGTCCGGTACATCGTGGCCCCCACGGCGACAATGATGGCGACGTATGGTGCAACGGCGAAGATGATGATGTTCCAGCTCACCGGGCACCTCCTACGGGTGTCTTGAGGGTGTCCGCCTCCGCCGCTATCGCCTTGAGGAGATGCAGGTAGGGGCTGGCGTCGTCGGTCTCCTTGAGCTTCTTCGTCATCGTGGCGATAGCAGCTGGGAAGACCTCAACGAGGGAGGGGAGTGGCGGGTCCGCCACCGCGAGGTACCGGAGCACCGGATCGAGGTGGTCGGGGAGTTCCCCGTTCATCGAAATGCCCTCTTCATCGAGGGCCGCCTTCATATCAGCCATGAACGCGCCCCGGTGGTAGTTCTCGCCCCATGTGACCCAGCCCACGTAGGGGACGAAGAGTGGGCTGAGGTCGAGGCTGCGGGTATGGAGCTCCTCCCACTCAGCCAGGCTCAGATCACTCAGCTCGTCAACGAACTTGCCGAACGCGCGCCCTGCGGGACCGTTCTCCAACTCCGAATTCGCCTGCTCGAGTTCGGCAAGGCGACCGGGGTTGGGATATTCGAACGCCGTGGCGAGTCGTGCGAAGTCCTGCATCACGGCCCCCTCTCCGGTGGCGCCGTGTAGCCGATGCCGGTCTCGCCCTTTCGTGCCAGCGGGTCGCCGAAGATCGCCTCGGCAGCCATCTCCCGGTGATAGGGCGGGAACACGAATCGTTCGGCGATGGTCGGGAGTGTGCTGAGGCGGTAGATCGCTTCGATCTCCTCGGGCGTCGTATCGGCAGACTCGACCATCGCAAGGGTGGCATCGTCGATGACACCCTCGACGCTCTCGCGGCGCTTGTAGATCCGCACAGCCAGCATCTTGCGAAGGATCTTCTCGATGACCTCCTCATTGCCGGCCGAGAAGAGGTTGGCGAGGTACTGGATCGGCAACCGTGCCTTCTCGAGGCCGTTGAACAACTCGAAGTCGATCTGCTCACGTGAGATGTCGAGCCGGACGAGACCCTCCTCGAGGGTGGAGACCACGGGCGAGAGCGGCGGGATGTAGTACATCATCGCGATCGTGCGGTACTCGGCGTGGAGGGGCACTGCCATGTTCCACACCTTGACGAACTTGTACACCGGAGAGTTCTGCGCCGAATCGATCCAGCCGTCGTCGATTCCGTTGGCCTTCGCCGCTTCGATCACGGCCGGGTCGAACGGGTCGAGGATGATCTCCTTCTGACGTTCGAACATCTCGTCTTCGGGTCCTTCGGCTGCCCATGGGATGAGGTCGGCGTCGTAGAGCAAGACACCCATGTACCGGATCCGCCCAACGCACGAGTGGGCACAGGCGGGCGCCTGGCCCGTCTCCATGCGCGGGAAGCACAGGATGCACTTCTCGGACTTGCCGGTCGACCAGTTGTAATAGACCTTCTTGTACGGGCATGCCGAAATGCACATGCGCCAGGCCCGGCACTTGTCTTCGTTGACGAGGACGACACCGTCTTCACCGCGCTTGTAGATCGCGCCGGAGGGACATGCAGCGACGCAGGCCGGGTTGAGACAGTGGTTGCAGATCCGGGGCAGGTAGTTGAACACGACCCGCTCGATCTCGGCCATCTGCTCCCGGACTTCGTCGGAGACGCCCTCGAGATTGGGATCGTTCGCCGCATAGACCGGTGAACCCGACAGGTCATCGTCCCAGTTCGGCCCAGACTCGATATCGATGGGATCCCCGGTCACAGCCGAGATGGGGATCGCAGTCGGCTGGTGCTCGCCCTCTGGGGCGTTGAAGAGATCCTCGTACCGGAACGTGAACGGCTCGTAGTAGTCGTCGAGTTCGGGGAGCGCGGGGTTGTAGAACAGGTTGGCGAGTCCCTTGGTGCGGGTATGGACCTTGAGGTCGATACCGAGCCAGGTCTCCTGCCAGCCACCCCGGTAATGCTCCTGGTCCTCCCACCCTGTGGGATAGCCCGTGCCGGGACGGGTCTCGACGTTGTTCCACCACATGTACTCGGCACCCTTGCGATCGGTCCAAAGGTTCTTGCACGCGACGCTGCACGTGTGGCACCCGATGCACTTATCGAGGTGGAACAACATGCTCATATGGGCTCTGACGTCCATGTCTCCTCCTCTCAGAAGCTGGGCTTGTCGATTTTGCGGACGTACACGAAGGTGTCCCGGTTCACGCCGGTGGGCCCCCAGTAGTTGAACGAGTAGGTGAACTGCCCGTACCCGCCGCTCATGAGCACCGGCTTGAGCCGGGCCCGAGTCAGCGAATTGTTCATCCCCGCCCGCTTCTGACGAAGAGGCGAGATCGGGATGCCGACCGTTCGCTCGGTGGCGTGATAGACGAACACCGTTCCTTTGGGAATGCGAGCCGACGTGATGGAACGCTGCACGAACACACCGTTGTCGTTGTACAGCTCAACCCAGTCGTTGTCCTTGATGCCCATCTCCGCGGCCTCTTTGTCGTTGAGCCACACCGGATAGCCGCCGCGCGACAGCGTCTTCATGCGGATGTTCTCCGAGTATGTCGAGTGGATGCTCCACTTCCCGTGCGGTGTGATGTAGTTGAGGAGCCTGCCCTGCGCCTCGTTCCCACTGAGTTCGGTCTCCGACAACATCGTGTGGTCGGGCCGCGGCTTGTAGGTGGGCAGATGCTCACCCCACTCCAGGTAGTTCTCGTGATCCAGATAGAAGTGCTGCCTCCCCGTCAGGGTCCGCCAGGGCACGAGTTCCTCGACGTTGAGCGTGAATGGGCTGTACGCCCGCCCCTCGTTGATGAGTGCGCTCCAGGTCGGAGTGGTCAACACCCGCCGTGGCTGAGCAACAAGGTCGGAGAATCGGATCCGGGTGCTGCGCGTGCCGGCCGCCAGGTGAGTGAGCGACATGCCCGTCTTCGCCTCTTCGGCCTCGAAGGCTCGGTGCGCGAGCTCCCCGTTGGCGGCCGGGTCGAGGTGGAGAATCGCCTCGCAGACCTCCCGGTCCTTCTCGAGCGAGGGATACGGGCGCCCGTTCAAACCGGCGACGTTGATGTCGCGCGGCTGGCGACCGGCGAGTTCGACGTAGAAGTCTGCAACGGGGAATTTCAGGCCGTGGGCGCCGAGGCCGTTCTTCTCGACCCCGCGTCCCAGAGAGACCATCTTCTCGTAGAGGGTCCCGTAGTCCCGCTCGATCACTCGGAACTTCGGCATGGTCTTGCCGGGGATCGCCTCGACTTCGCCTTTGTACCAATCCCGGGTATCGGGCTGGGCGAGCTCGTCCGGTGTGTCGTGTTGCAGCGGCAGCATGACGACGTCCTTCACCGGCTTCGGGAAGTGCTTCGCCGACAATTCGGCGACCCTTGCGGCCACCGACTTGAAGATGAGCCAATCCGACTTCGACTCCCACGCGGGCGCGACCGCCATCTGCATCGGGTTGATGTAGGTGTGCATGTCGGTCGAGTTGATGTCGTCCTTCTCGTACCAGGTGGCCGCGGGCAGCACCATGTCCGAGTAGAGGGCGCTCGTGTCCATGCGGAAGTTGAGATCCACGACGAGATCGAACTTGCCGATCGGAGCGTCCTCGCGGTACTTGACCTCGGAGACCGTCTCGCCCGCGAGTTCGCCGGCGATGGCAGTCGAGTGCGTGCCGAGATAGTGACGCATGAAGTACTCGTGGCCCTTGGCGCTCGTCCCAATGGCGTTCCCGCGCCAGATGAACCACGTCCTCGGCCAGTTCTCGGGAGCGTCCGGATCGTCGATGGCGAACTCGAGCTCATGGCTCTTCAGCCGCTCCACGACGTACGAGATGATCTCCTCTTCGGACGTCGCACCGTTCGCCTGAGCCTCGGCGACAAGCTCGAGCGAGTTCTGCTTGAACTGCGGATAGAACGGGAGCCAGCCCCGATGGACGGCGCGCACCTGATGGTCGATCGTGTGATCGTCGGTGGATGCATGTTCCGGCAGCGTGTCGTAATCCGAGTAGCCCCGCTCGTAGCGCCACTGGTCGGAGTGGACGTAGTGGAACGATGGGGTGTTCTGATGGCGCGGCGCCATTCCCCAATCTCCGCCGAAGGCGATCGCCCCCCACGATGCGTGGCAGACGAGCTTCTCCTGGCCGACGTAGTGGGCAAGGCCGCCGCCGTTGACTCCGACCGATCCGGTGAGCATGAGCGCCACGATGCCGGAGCGGTAGAGCAGGTTGTTGTGGTACCAGTGGTTCGCGCCGGCACCGATGATGATCATGTTCTTGCCGTTGGTCTTCTCGGCGTTGTCGATCCAGTCCCTCGCGAAGCGGAGCACGGTGTCCCGATGGATCCCCGTGAACTGCTCTTGCCATGCCGGCGTGTACAGCGCATCGGCGTCGTCGAGATCGGCGGCATAGTCGCCGCCGTGGCCTCGGTCGACACCGAACTGGGCGATCATCAGATCCAATACCGTCGTGACTGCCACTCGTCCGTTGTCGGTTTCGACGTAGCGAACGGGGACACCCCGTGTCACGAAACCGCCGCTGCCGAAGTCGTCGAACTCGACTTGAGCGATGCCGTCGTTGGCTTCCGCGAAGGTGAGTTCCGGGTCGAGGTCATCACCATTGAGACCGTCGGTCAGTTCGAGGTTCCACTTGCCCTTGTCCTCGGTGGCCCAGCGGTACCCGACCGTTCCCTTGGGCATGCGAGGCCTGCCGGACGCGCGATCCCACCACAGCAGCTTCCACTCACCGCTCTCGACGTCGCCGTACTCGTCCATCCGGTCGGCCCGGACGTACTTGCCGGGTCGGGATCCGTCGATCTCGACCAGGAACGGCATGTCCGTGTACTGCTTCACGTAGTCCTGGAAGTAGGGGACCTGGCGATCGACGTAGCTCTCCTTCAGGATCACGTGGTTGACCGCCATCCAGAATGCCGTGTCCTGACCCGGATTTGACGGGATCCACCAGTCGGCGTACTTGGCGACCTGGCTGAAGTCCGGGGCAAACACGGTGAGCTTGGCCCCGGCGTGCCGGACCTCGGAGATGAAGTGGCAGTCCGGCGTCCTCGTCATGTTGAGGTTCGCGCCCATCACGGCGACGAACCGGGAGTTGTACCAGTCGGCCGACTCGTGGACATCGGTCTGCTCGCCCCAGATCTCAGGGGAGGCGGGTGGAAGGTCGCAGTACCAGTCGTAGAAGCTCATGATCGTGCCGCCGAGCAAGCTGAGGAATCTGCTCCCGGCCGCATAGCTGATCTGCGACATCGCGGGAATCGGGGAGAATCCGGCGACCCGGTCGGGGCCGTAGGTCTTCGTGGTGTACACGACGGAGGCGGCCGCGATCTCGAGCGCTTCGTCCCACGTCATCCGACGGAAGCCGCCCTTGCCGCGGGCGGTCTGGATGCGCTCGCGCTTGGCCGGGTCGGCCATGATCGACCCCCACGCGTCCACCGGATCGCCATGCTCCGCCTTGGCAGCGCGGTAGAGGTCGATGAGTACGCCGCGTCCGTAGGGGAACTTCACGCGAATGGGGCTGTAGAGATACCAGGAGTAGCTGATCCCGCGCTGGCAGCCGCGCGGCTCATACGGGGGAAGTCCTTCTTCGAGGGCCGGGTAGTCGGTGGCCTGGAGTTCCCACGTGACGATCCCGTCCTTGACGAAGACCTCCCAGCTGCACGAGCCGGTGCAGTTGACGCCGTGGGTCGTTCGTACGCGCTTGTCGTGCTGGAAGCGGTTGCGGTAGAACTCCTCCCACTTTCGCTGTGCCGGAGCCTCGATGTCCTGGATCCACTCTTTGGTCATGGCTGGCTCCTCAGTTGTTCTGCGAATCCGGGGCGTCTGCTCCGCGGGGCGAGGAGCATCAGAGCGAAGAAGATGGCGGCACCTACCACGCCGCCGAAGAGCATGATGTCGACACCAACGCCGGCTGGTTGCTCATCCGAGATCGAGTCGAAGTAGGCGGCGAGGTCTGCCCGCTCCTGATCGACGATCGGCGCCTCATCGAAGAGCGGCAGCATCGTTGGCGACGGCGGGTTGATCAGGAGTGATGCCACGCCATCCGCGCCGCCGAAGCGAACCGCGAGGTCGGTGAGATCGGGTCCGAGCGTCGGTCC
This sequence comes from Actinomycetota bacterium, assembly GCA_039715165.1. Lineage (GTDB taxonomy): Bacteria > Actinomycetota > Acidimicrobiia > Spongiisociales > UBA5794 > JAHEEL01. The sequence goes on along the minus strand of JBDLHX010000089.1, from coordinate 1,426 downwards.
CCCAAGTCCCTGGTGGCTCGCCGCCGTGTGACAGGAGACGCAGGCCGGCCCGGCGTTCTCGAGACGCTGCGAACCGAGAAAGATCGCTTCTCCAGCTGCGGCGTCTCCCGGTTCGAGAGCTTCGACCTCCGCTGCTGCGAAGTCGTCGGCCTGGATGTAGTCGATCACGGCATCGATCTCGGCATCCGTGAGATTGGCGAACGGCGGCATCACACCGTCGTAGGACTCACCACCCACCTCGATGGGACCACTCAATCCCTCGACGATGACCGTCTCAACGTACGCGGCATCCTGAACGTGGGTGTTGCCCGAGAGGGGCGGGAAGGAACCCGGGACGCCGAGCCCATTGGGCTGATGGCACGATGAGCAGTTGGAGAGATAGACCTCCTGCCCGTCGGCTTCTTCCTGGGCGACAGCGTCGTCTGGCAGCAACACGATCATCGCCATGATCAGTAGACACGCCCCCATCCCCACCTTTGACATCAGCCTCACCGCTCGATTCATGCGGTCGTCCTTCCTGCTTCGATCGATGTCCGCTATCCGGGCTGGTGGCTCGTCGTGTCTGTGGTTGATCACCGTTCCTGAGCGATGCCTTCCTCATGTGGATCGGGGCACCGCCGATCGGTCGACAGTTCGTGGAGTGGCGCATCCGGGGGGAGCACGTACTCCCCAGCCGAGATCTCTTCGCAGGAGACCCTGAGGTCCGCGAACGAAGCCTTCGCGAGCTCCTCTCTGAAGGCGTTCTGGGCGCGGGACCATGGGATGTGTACCGGACACACCTCGCCCCATTCGCAGCGTCCCCCCGACAGCACGCATTTGTCGAGTGCGATCGGTCCCTCCGCTGCCTCCACGACCTCGAGCAGGGTGATCTCCTCCGCGGGCTTGGCAAGGACGTAGCCGCCGGTCGGACCTGCCGTCGCATGCAGGATCCCTTCCGCGACGAGGCTGGCGAGGATCTGGGTCAAGAAGCGAGCGGGAATGTCCATGGCAGCGGCGATCTCTCGCGTCTTGCGGCGGTCGCCCTCGCTGCGGGTGATGTTGAGAACGGCACGCACTGCGTAGTCGCCCGTGCGGCCCAGCGTCGTCTGCATAACGTCGAGCTTAACACATAACGTTTAGTGCTCAAGTTGACGTTTGGGTTTCATTCGACTACAAACCGGGTATCAGGATCGACGCGAGATGCGAATCGGCGTCCGAACAGACGTCATTGGGGTGGCAGTCGGAGATCGTCGGAGCAGGCAGGCTCAGCGAGGAGGAGTCGGGACATGATTGAGGACGGTCGACCGCTGCCCACCGACGAAGTGCCACCGAAGCTTCTCGACTTCGGCCAGGAACGGATCCGGACCCTCCACTACACGTGGATCGCGTTCTTCATGACGTTCTACGTCTGGTTCAACCTGGCGCCGCTGACGACCACGATGCTGGA
>JBDLHX010000088.1:0-9867 GCA_039715165.1 Actinomycetota bacterium | reverse complement strand
GTCGCTGCTCGAGTCGACACTCGAGTACATCCGCCCGGCGCTGCAAGCCGACGGCGGAGACCTCGTTCTCCTCGGAGCGGAGAACGGCAAGGTCTCGCTCCAGCTCGTCGGAGCGTGCGGAGGCTGCCCCCTGTCGACCATGACGCTCACCGCCGGTATCGAGCGCATCGTGAAGGACCGCGTCCCTGGCGTGACGAGTATCGAAGCCGTCTAACCCCGCGGCAGATCTCATCGTCGCGACTCGGGCTCCCAGAGCCCCCCTGCGTCGTCGCTGCGCTCCTCCGCGTCCCCCCACTGCGTGAGGGGACCTTGGAGGCGTCACCTGACGTAACCTGTCGGCGATGCTCATCGACCGCGCTCGCTCCGGAGACCGCCGCGCCCTTGCTCGGCTCGTGAGCCGCGTCGAGGACGACACCGACGAGGGCAGAAGGGCACTCGCCGAGGTCTACCCGAACGGCGGAGCCGCATGGGTAACCGGCATCACAGGTGCGCCGGGCGCCGGCAAGTCCACCCTCGTCGACGGGCTCATCGGCCACGCCGCCGACCGGGGGAGTACGGCAGTGATCGCCGTCGATCCATCGAGCCCATTCAGCGGCGGCGCGGTCCTCGGCGACCGGATCCGCATGCAGGGCCACATCGAGGACCCCCGCGTCTACGTCCGCTCCATGGCGAACCGGGGGCACCTCGGAGGCCTCGCCGACTCGACCCCGCGGGTCGTGGCGCTTCTCGACGGACTCGGGTTCGCTGAGGTGCTCATCGAGACCGTCGGTGTGGGGCAGGCCGAGATCGACGTCGCATCGTCGGCGGACACGGTGATCATCGTCATGAACCCGGGATGGGGCGACTCCATCCAGGCCGCCAAAGCCGGGCTACTCGAGATCGGCGACGTGTTCGCGGTGAACAAGGCCGATCGTCCCGAAGCGGACGAGACCGTCGCCGACCTGGCTCGCATGCTCGACATGGGACCGGAGAGGCCGTGGAAACCCCCTGTCCTCAAGACGGTCGCGACGGACGGAAGAGGCGTTGCCGAGCTGTGGGACGCCGTTGCCGACCATCGCCGCCACCTCGTCGAAGCCGGGACACTCGAGGTTCGCCGCCGTGAGCGCGCCGCCCGGGAAGTCGAAGCCGCGGTGCGGACCGGACTCAAGCGGCGGTCGGCGCTCGCCGACGCCGGAGGCGACCTGCTCGAACGCGTCATCGCACGCGAGGTCGACCCCTGGACGGCCGGCTGCGGCATCATCGACGCGCTGTAGCCTCCGCCCAACGCGAGCAATGGAGGAATCGTCGTGGGTCTCGTTGAGTACAGCGTCTCCGACGCCGTGGCCACGATCACGCTGAACCGTCCCCCCGTCAACGCCCTGAGCACCGAACTCGTTGCCGACATCGGCGAAGCGGTGGACAGGGCCGCCGCCCCGGAGGTGCGTGCGGTGGTGATCACCGGTGGAGCGCACTTCGCCGCGGGAGCCGACATCACGCAGTTCCAGGCGGCGTTCGATGGAAACACGGACCCCGACCTCGCAGGAGCGCTCGCTTCAGTCGTCGAGAAACTCGAATCACTCGAGAAGCCGACGATCGCTGCGATCAACGGCTTCGCCCTCGGCGGTGGGCTGGAGCTCGCCATGGGCGCCGACTTCCGGTATCTCTCCGAGGCCGCCCGCGTCGGGCAGCCTGAGATCCTCCTCGGGATCATCCCGGGCGCCGGGGGGACCCAGCGGCTCGCACGGCTCGCCGGCTACCAACGCGCACTCGAAATGTGCCTCTCCGGACGCCAGGTCGACGCCGAAGAAGCTCTCGCTTCCGGGATCGCCGACAAGGTCGTGCCGGCAGAAGAGCTGCTCGAGACGGCAGCGACGGACGCCGCTCGATTCGCCAAGGGCCCGACCGCGGCGTATGCGGCGGTGAAGCGCTCCGTTGCTGGAGGATTCGGATCGTCGCTCCAGGACGGACTGGCCACCGAAGCCGAGGCGTTCAAAGCCGTCTTCGAGACCGATGACGCCCGCGCAGGCGTGGCGGCATTCCTCGCCAAGGAGAAGGCGGACTTCTCTGGGAAGTGACCGGTCGGGGCGGCTGATGCCAGTCCCGTCGCCGGCCCGATAGCCTCCTGGAACGATGCCGAATCGCAAGCTCCCAAATTGGACGGGTCCCGCCGTGCTCAGCGTCGTTGTTGCCGTCGCGCTCGTGCTGTTCCTCGCGGCCTGGCTGTCGGCGAACAGCATCAGGAACCAGGTGCTCGTCCCGCACGACGACGATCGTCCCTACGCCATCGAAGTCGTTCGCACGCCGTCAGCGAGCATCGTTCTGGCGGACGCGACGGAGCCTCCGCGCGGCGGCGTGTGGGGTTTCGAGACCGAGACGTCGTACACGCAGCTCACCGCCCTCCGCAAGCGAACCGAGAACGAGACCGAATGGGCGGCCACGCCATACGACGGCGAGCCCGACCCCGGGGCTTTCGGCCGAGTGGACGTCGATGCCTACCCCGGCGACCCGGGCACGGCATTCGGACTCGGCTATGAGGACAAAGCAGCGCCGGGAGAGCTGGGACCGCTGCCGGCGTGGCTCATCGACGGGCGGCTCTCGACATGGGTGATCATCGCCCACGGAGCGGGGACCGACCGGCACACACAGGCGCTCCGCATCATCCCGAAGCTCGTCGAAGCCGGATATCCGGTGCTCGTCATCGGCTACCGCAACGACGAGGGTGCGCCGGACGATCCGAGCGGGCTGCGGCTGTGGGGAATCCGGGAGTGGCGTGATCTGGAAGCTGCCGTTCTCCTCGCCGAGCGCGAAGGAGCCCAGGACTACTTCCTCTTCGGGCACGATTTCGGCGCGGAGATCGTGTCCACGTTCCTCCACGAGTCGGATCGGGTCGGGAATGTCCGCGGCGTTGTCTTCGACTCCGCCGTCTACGACCTCGAGGGGACGCTCGACTACGGCAAGGGCTCGGTCGGGCGCTTCATCGGAGAGTTGGGACAGCAAGTGTCGCGGATTCGATTTGGTCTGGAGTGGAGCGAACTCAACCAGGTCGATCGCGCCGACCAGTTCGACGTGCCCGTCCTCGCGCTGCACGGCGCTCGTGACGAGACCTCCCCGATCGAGATCGCGGAGAGCTTCGCTCGGGCCCGGCCCGACCTCGTCCAGTTCGAACGGTTCGAGCAGGGATCCCACGGGGCGCTCTGGAATGGCGACCGGGTTCGCTACGAGCGGGTCGTCGTCTCGTTCCTCGAGAGCCTCGCCGACCCTGAAGAGTGACGCGCGCGCAGCGGCGCGCAATCGGGCAGACTTGACTCCGATGGTCCACACAGAAACCCTCGCGCCGGTGAGCTCGCCATGAGAGCCCTTGTCGCCATGTCCGGTGGCGTCGACTCGTCCGTTGCAGCCGCGCTCATGCTCGAAGCCGGATACGACGTCATCGGAGTCACCCTCAAGCAATGGGTCCGCCCATGTGGCGAACTCCCGACGGCCGGGTGCTGCACCGCCTCGGACGCCGACGACGCCCGCCGCGTTGCGGCGATGCTCGACGTGCCCTACACGGTGCTCGACTACGTGGACGAGTTCACCTCCGCAGTCGTTGATCCGTTCGGACGGCAGTACATGGCCGGCCGCACACCGAACCCGTGCATCGAATGCAACCGCACGGTCCGTTTCTCGGCGCTCCTCGACCAGACCACCGAATTCGATGCGGACGTACTCGTCACGGGACACCACGCCCGCGTCGCGAAGCAGAACGGTGTTTGGCAGCTCCTCCGAGCCGTCGACGGCACGAAGGACCAGTCATACGTCCTCCACATGCTCGGGCAGGACGCGCTGTCGCGGATCCGGCTGCCGGTCGGCGAGATGACGAAGGCAGAGGTGCGGAAGCGGGCTGCGGCCCTCGGCATGCCCACCGCCGACAAGCCGGACAGCCAGGACATCTGCTTCGTCCCGTCGGGCGACTACCGGGACTTCCTTGCAGACCAGTTCCCCGAGACGGCGATGCCCGGACCGATCGTCGACTCGGCGGGCACGGTCCTCGGCGAGCACGGCGGCGTCGCAGGGTTCACGATCGGGCAGCGGAAGGGCCTCGGGATCGCCGTCGGTGAGGCCCGGTACGTCATCGGCATCGAGCCAACGGAGCGCCTCGTCGTCATCGGCACCCACGACGAGCTCCTCACCGACGGCTGCATCGTCTCGAAGGTCACCTGGGTCGCCGGGGAGCCACCGGCCGGCCCGGACGTGAGCGTCAAGGTGCGCTACCGGACGCCCGCCGTCGCCGCATCAATCACCCGATCCGACGGTGATTGGGAGGTCCGGTTCACCGAGCGACAGCCCGCCCCCGCCCCGGGTCAATCCGCCGTCTTCTACGAAGGCGATCGTGTCCTCGGCGGCGGCATCATCGAAGAATCGATCCGGCTGTGAGGATTACCGGCGTTGGGAGCCTGCCCCACGAAGACCCGGTTGACGCTGCTGCGTTCGTACGGGAAACGACCGACCTTCCCTATCTGCCGCAGCTTCCAAACCGACATCCATCCGAGGGGATGCTCCGTCAGTGGGGTGACGGGCTCTGCGGCGTCGGTGGCATCGACGACGGGATCGGCTTGCAGTGGGGGGCGCCGGAGGGAGACCAGTCGGAAGCATTCGTGGGAGCGGCGGCAATGCTCGACGCGTTCGACGGGGAGACAATCAAGTCCCAGTTCACCGGTCCGGTGACCCTCGCCCTCGGGCTCCTTGCGGCAGGCGCGCCACGTGAGGGGCTCTGGGACTGTGTCGTCGAGGGTCTCACTCGGCGGCTCGCGGATCACGTCTCGCTCATCCGATCAGCGAAGGCCGGTGTCGAGATCGTTGCCGTGATGGACGAGCCGGCGCTCGTCATGTTCGCCCCGGGCCGCGTCGAGGGGCCGATCCCCATCGAGGACGCCGCAGAGGCGATCTCGAGGGTCTTCGCAGCCTCTCCGATCCCCGTCGGCGTCCACGTCTGCGGCGACACGGACTGGCGCACCGTCGCCGGCCTCCGGCCCGCCTGGCTCTCGTGGGATCTCGCGGCGCTCGGCGACGGTTTCCTCACGGCGACCGACGCCATCGCTGAGATCGTGTCACAGGGAACCGGCATCATGTGGGGCATGGTGCCCACCGACCCGGCTCCGATCGACGAAGGCCGTATCCGGTCCCGGTACGGTACGGCTGTGACCAGGCTCGTCCTCGAAGGTGCTCCTGTAGAGGCGTTGATGCATGATGCGCTTGCCACTCCCGCGTGTGGCCTCGCCGGCACGAGCATCGGCGGAGCCGGTGTTGTCATGGATCGTCTCCGCGGCGTCGTGGAGGTGCTCGATGTCTGACGCTGCGTCGAGGGCTGCCGAGCTGCGTGGCCTCCTTCGGCACCACAACTACCGCTATCACGTCCTCGATGACCCGGAGATCTCCGACATCGACTACGACGAACTCGTGCGCGAGCTCGAGGCGATCGAAGCCGACCATCCCGAGCTGGTGACCTCCGACTCTCCGACGCAGCTCGTCGGCGCACCCACCTCCGAGGCCTTCGCCGAAGTCACCCACCGAGAGCGCATGTTCTCTCTCGACAACGTCGAGAGTCTCGACGAGCTCGAGGCGTGGCGCGACCGCGCTGTTCGGATCATCGATCGGGAGCCGTCCGGGTATTCGTGCGAGTTGAAGATCGACGGGCTCGCCATCTCTCTGACCTACGAGGCGGGGCAGTTAGTTCGCGCGGCGACGCGAGGTGACGGCGTCACCGGGGAGGACATCACCGCAAACGTCAGGACGATCGTCGACATCCCACACACCCTGAGGGGCGATCCGCCGGCGGTGATCGAGGTGCGCGGTGAGATCTTCATGCCCGTCTCCGCATTCGACGAACTCAACGAACGCCAGGCGGTCGACGGCAAGCCACCCTATGTGAATCCCCGCAACACGGCAGCGGGATCGGTGCGGCAGAAGAACCCTGCCGTGACGGCATCGCGCCGCCTGTCGCTCTGGGCATATCAGATCGGGTTCATCGAAGGCGGTCCCTCACCTGTGTCGCACACCGAGCAGATGGCCTGGCTGTCGAGCCTCGGGCTGCCCGTCAACCCGGCGAACCAGACGGTGAAGACCGTCGAGGAGGTCGAGGCGTACGTCAGGGCGGCAGAGGAGCAGCGCCACAGCCACGACTACGACACCGACGGCATCGTCGTCAAAGTCGACTCGCTCGCCGATCAGCGCGACCTCGGATTCACTGCGAAGAGCCCCCGCTGGGCCGTCGCCTACAAGCTACCGCCCGAGGAGAAGACCACAACCCTGTTGGCGATCGAGATCAACGTGGGGCGCACCGGTGCCGTCACGCCGTATGCGGTCCTCGATCCGGTATTCGTCGGAGGCGTCACCGTTACGAACACGACCCTCCACAACGAGAGTGACCTGCACCGAAGGAACGTGCGGCCGGGGGATACGGTGATCGTGCGGCGAGCCGGCGATGTCATTCCGGAGATCGTCGGGCCGGTCCTTTCTCGTCGCCCCGAGGGCCTCGCCGAGTGGCACATGCCGGCGAACTGTCCGTTCTGCGGGAGCCCGATCGTGCTTCCGGAGGGCGAGGCGAAGGCGAAGTGCACCGGCGGCTACGAGTGTCCGAGCCGGCTCCGGGAGCACCTCGCTCACTTCGCCGGGCGCGGAGCCATGGACATCGAGGGCCTCGGCTACAAAACCGTCGATCTGCTCCTCACCGAAGACCTCGTCGACGACGCTGCCGACATCTTCACCCTCAAAGCGGACGATCTCCTCGGGCGCGAAGGGTGGGGCGAGATCTCGGTCCGGAACCTGCTCGCGGCGATCGACGACGCGAAGGATCGGGAAGTCGGCCGTCTCATCACCGGCTTCGGGATCGACCATGTGGGCGGCACCGTCGCTCGCGTCCTTGCTCGCCGCTTCGGCAGTGTCGACGCCCTCGCCGGTGCGACGGAAGACGACGTAGCGACGATCGAAGGGATCGGGCCGGAGATCGCCGGCTCCGTCGTCTCGTGGCTCGCAGCCGAGGAGAATGTGCGGCTCGTCGAGAAGCTGCGAGCGGCCGGCGTGCGCATGGAGGATCCGATCGTCGAAGTGGAGGGCAGCGATCTCCTCGACGGTGTGACGGTGGTCATCACCGGCTCGCTCGACGGCTACTCACGCTCGGAGGCGAAGGCGGCGGTCGAGGATCGTGGCGGCAAGGTCACCGGATCGGTCTCGAGCAAGACAACGGCCGTTGTCGCCGGAGCGTCGCCCGGCTCCAAGCTCGCCAAGGCCGAGGATCTAGGCGTGCCCGTCCTTGACGAGGAGGCATTCGAGCGCCTCCTCAAAGAGGGCACTGGTTCTCTCCCCCACGCAGTGGGGGAGATGTCGTCGGAGGCGACAGAGGGGGGATCCGCAATCGATGTCCCCCCGGCCGAAGGACGGGGGGACGCGGAGGAGCGCTAGCGACGACGCAGGGGGGAGCTCGAAGGTCGTGAATCGGCGCTCAACGCGCCACGAAGAACGCTCGCCCGACGCCAGCGAATTCGAGGTCCGTCGCTCCATCGAACATGCCGATCTCGTTGAAGCCCGCCTCACGGAGAGCTCCGAGGATCTCGTCTTCTGTGTAACAGCGCTGGGTGAGGGTGAGATCGGCGCGCCGAAGCTCGCCATCATCGGCCCGCTCGACGAGGACGAAATCGATTGTCGCGATGCCGGTCTCGGGATCCCATCTGGACCTGCCGACGACGACGTCCCGCTCGTCGGCGATGCTCGGGCCGTCGTGCCAGCGCTTCTCGTACCCGTCCTCCATGTTCAGGTCGAAGACGAAGGCGCCGCGCGGCATGAGCGCATCTCGAACGTGCTGGAACACACCGGTCAGCTCCTCGATCGTCATGACGTGGTTGAGACTGTCGAAGGTCGACACCACCGCTGCAGCGGGCTGCGCGACGCCGAACTCGCGGGCGTCGGCGACGACGAAGGTGGCATCGGGGGCGTTCGTGCGGGCGTAGTCGATCATGGCGGCCGAGCCGTCGACACCCGTGACCTGGAAGCGGTCGCACAGCGAGGCCGCGAGCACGCCGGTGCCGCAGCAGAGATCCACGACATGTGCGCCGTCGGGCAGCGTGCCGAGTGCGAGCCGATCAAGCACGGGCCGGATGGCACCGGCGAAGAACGCCCAGTGCCGGTCGTAGATTCGGGCGAAGGCGTCGTAGTCGTCGTAGATGCCGTCGCTCACGAGGCGAAGATGCCGGCCGCCACGGCGAGGGCCAGCACGACTGGGATCGCGACGGTCCAGGCGGGTACCACAGCCCGCGAGACGACGGGAGTGAGCAGTCCGATCGAGAGGAACACGACGCCTGTCACCAGCGCGCCGTAGGTGAACCATCCGCCGCCCACCTGCCACTCGATCAGCGCCAACGCGAGAGAGGCGAACGTGAAGCCGCCGATGGTCGCGAGCATGAATGATCGAGAACCATGCCTCTGGGCTCGGACGCGGCGCCAGAGACGCCCGGAGAGAGCACCGATGAGCATGGCGGCGAGCGTCACGGTCACAGGGTTCGCGATTGTTTCGTTCGGGCTATCGACAGGCAACGCGATGAGCGATGCGGCGATCGCGCCCACCGACCCTGCGGCGAGACCCGCGAGTTGGGGGCTGAGAGCATCGGGGTCGTAGGTGTATCCGCCCATGTCTTCCTGCTCCTGACTCCTGCCCAGCGTAGGCGGCGAAGACCGACTTGCGCACCGGTGGGCGGCGGTCGACACTGTCCGGATGCGCCTCAACCCCATCTTCGAACAGCTCGGTGACTACCCGATCGCTCAGATCCAGATGCGCGCCCGGGACCGCCGCGACGCCGGCCTACCGGTGATCGACTTCTCGATCGGCGATCCGCGCGAGCCGACACCCCAGTTCGTCGTCGAAGCTCTGCGTGACTCGGTTCCCGAGGTCTCCCAGTACCCGACGTCTGCCGGCCTCCTCAAACTGCGTGAGGCGATCGCCGGCTATGTGCTGCGGCGGTTCGGCGTGACCGTGGACCCGGCGACGCAGGTCATCCCGACGAGTGGGGCGAAGGAGGCGATCTTCAACACGCCGTTCGCCTTCATCGACCGCGACGCTGGTGACGGTGTGATCTACCCCACGCCTGGGTACCCGGTCTACGAACGCGGGTCGCTCTTCGCCGGCGCCACCGTGTTCCCGGTCGAGCTGAGCGGCGACTTCGTGTTGCGAGCCGAACAGATTCCGAACGAGGCGTGGGAACGGTCGCGGCTCGTCTGGACGTGCTCCCCGCACAACCCGGCTGGTTCGGTGGCGTCGTTGGCGGACATCGCGGGGCTGTACGTGCGGGCGGTAGACGCGGATGCGCTGCTTCTATCGGACGAGTGCTACTCCGACGTGTACGAGGAGGACGCCTATCCCGATGGGCCGTTGTCTGCTCTGCAGGTGGCGGGGGAGGGCAGTCCCGGCGTGCTCTCCTATCTGAGCCTCTCGAAGCGGTCCGGGATGACCGGCTACCGGTCGGGTGCCATCGTTGGAGATCCGGAGGCAATCACTGCGCTCAAAGCGTTGCGGTCGACGACGGGGACGGCTTCGCCCGAGTTCGTCCAGGGTGCTGCGATCGCGGCCTGGAGCGACGATGCTCATGCAGCCGAGCGGCGTGCGATCTTCACCGAGAAGCGCCGGGTTCTGAAGGCTGCCTTCGATGATCTGGGGTATGAGATTGTCGGCTCTCGAGCCGGGCTCTATCTCTGGATCAAAGTGGACGACGACATGGCGTTCACCGACCGGCTCCTCGGCGAGGGGATCGTCGTGTCTCCCGGCCGGTTCTTCGGCCCTGGGGGAGAGGGCTACATCCGTCTCGCTCTCGTTCCGACGGTCGAGGAGTGCGGTTCCGCCGCCGACGTCCTCCGCAAGCT
>JBDLHX010000087.1:0-9899 GCA_039715165.1 Actinomycetota bacterium | reverse complement strand
CATCAGGTAGCGGATCTCCGCCCCGGCGGGGGAGCGGGCATCCGGGGTCTTGGGAAGCGGGCGGGTCTCCATGAACGCTCCTTCGCGAGCTCATCCACAGCGTACGCGGGCGGCGTGGCGATCGTGGCGATGGAAGAGCTTGTCGATGTCCCTCCCGACCCTGCCTTGAGCAGCCGTCTACGTGTGATGCCGCTCTGCACGGGGTTTGACTGCTGCGGCTGCGTTCGGTAGCGACTGACGAGTCGGGGACAGTCCCGATGGTGGTTGCATCGCCTGTTTGGCATGATGGAGAGTGGAGGAGTGGCTTGTTACAGGGTCACGACACCTCGTGGCCCGGATCGCGGGAGGTGATCGTGATGACAGGCCTGAAGACCGCAGCGATCGTTGTCGGAGCAGTCGTGGCAATCCTCGGCGTGTTCGTTCTCGCCATGGCGTCTCCTCCGACGGAACGTCGCGATGCGGACGGGTACTACATGGACGACCTGGTCACGTTTGATCGGCCGTCTCGAGCGATCGTCGTCGACGACATCGACATCTTGAAGGGGTTGTACGGGCCACTTGCCGACGACGCGTTCCTGCTGTTTGTCATAGCCGACCCGGTTGACCTCCGGATGCAGGGAGTCGCATCGGGACCCGACACGCTCTTCATGGGCGTCGCCCCTACAAGCGCCGTTGACGCATACCTGGACGGGGTAGCTCATGACGAAATCACGGACCTGGAGAGACACAGTGAGTCGAAACAGATCCAGGACGTCCACTACACAACGCACGAAGGAACGCGCACGCCGGGTGCTCCGGGCACCGAGACGTTCTGGGTGACATCGGTTGCGGGCACCGACCCGCTGACGCTCGACTGGACGGTTGAACCCGGGGACTGGACGGCGGTGATCATGAACGCCGATGCCTCGAATGGGGTGACGGCGGACCTGGCATTCGGTGCCGCCGCTGCTACCGACATCGACCCCATCGCCCGGATCGCGTCGACGGTTGCGCTCATTGCGTTGATCGGCGGCGGGTTGCTGCTGTTGTACGGGCTCCTCCGCCGAGGCTAGGACTCCGTATCGCTTCCCGCCGACCGGCCTGACGAGCGATCAGCGTCCGAGACCGAGTTGGGCCGCCCCGCGCATGTTTCGGGCCACGCTCGGCAGGTTTGTGCTAGAAACGGATGCACTGCTCGGTGCGCTTCGCATCGAGGGCTTAGGGGAAGGGAAAACACGTGTCCACACCCGTTGACTCCGCCGCGTCGCGCGGCTCACGATTCGAGCGGCACCGCCGCTTGCTCGCTGTCGTAGCAGCCTTCGTGGTTGCCATGACGTCGCTCGCCATCTTGGGCGACTCGGCGTCCGCCAAGAAACCAGATCCGCCCGGCCAACTCGTGCAGGTTCAACTGCTCGCCTTCAACGACTACCACGGGCATCTCGAATCGATCGGAAACGGTACGGTGGGTGGAGCAGAGGCCGGTGGTGGAGAGTATCTCTCGGCGAAACTCGCCGAGCTGCGCAACGGCAACAAGTTCAGCCTGACCGTGGCCGCCGGGGACCTCATCGGCGGATCCCCCGCCTTCTCCGGACTCTTCCACGACGAACCATCGGTCGAATCGCTCAATGCGATGGGCCTCGACGTGTCCAGCGTCGGAAACCACGAGTTCGACGAGGGTGTCACCGAACTGCTCCGCATGCAGGACGGTGGGTGTCACCCCGCTGATGGCTGCTACTTCTCCGACGCCCCGTACGCGGGCGCCGACTTCCAGTGGCTCGCCGCCAACACGGTGAGCGAGGCGACCGGAGAGACTCCGCTGCCTCCGTACTGGATCGAGAAGTTCGAGAGCGTGAAGATCGCCTTCATCGGAATGACGCTCGAAGCGACCTCAACACTGGTCGCGGCTGAAGGCATCGTCGGCTGGGAGTTCCTGGACGAAGCACAGACGGCAAACGCGCTCGTCCCCATTCTGCAGGCCCAGGGCGTTGAGGCCATCGTGGTGTTGTTGCATGAGGGCGGGTCCCAGAATCCTCCTCCCGGTGTCGTCGACGCCTGCGTGGACATCTCCGGGCCGATCCTCGCGATCAACGACGCACTCGATCCCGCCATCGATGTGTTGATCACCGGCCACACGCACCTGCCATACAACTGTGTGCTCCCCGATTCCGACGGCGAGCCGCGCATCGTCACGAGTGCGTACTCGTACGGCCGGGTGGTCTCGGAGTTCGATCTTGTCATCGACAAGCGCACGAATGACATCCGTCGCGATCTGAGCGTGGCGACGAACCACGTCGTGGACCAGTCCGAGATCACGCCTGATCCTGCGGTCACAGCCGTGATCGACAAATGGCAGCCTCTCGTCGATGCGGCGGGGAGCATTCCAATCGGTACGATCACGGCCGACATCATTCGCGGTGGCGACCCGACGGGATCGGACCGCGGTGTCGAGTCGGCGGCCGGCAACCTGGTTGCCGACGCCCAGGCGTGGTCGACATCAGCCAGCGGTGTCCATGTTGCGTTCATGAACCCTGGTGGTGTGCGCTCCGACCTGACGTACGTCGATTCGGGGGGCGAAGGCGACGGCGTCGTCACGCACGGTGAGGCGTTCACGTTCCAGCCGTTCGGCAATACCGTGCTCACGTTCCCGATGACCGGCGCCCAGATCGTGTCGGTGCTCGAGGAGCAGTGCCAGCCGCTCGGCTCCAGTCGGCCGTTCCTGCACCTCGGTGTGTCGGAGGGATTCACCTACGACCTATCGAAGACGGTTGTGGCGGGAGACTGCACGTCGGTGTCAATCACGAACGTGGAGGTTGGCGGGTTTGCGCTCAACCCGGCAGCTACGTACATGGTGACGGCCAATAGCTTCCTCGCCGACGGCGGAGACAACTTCGGCACGTTCGCCACGATCGACCCGTCGTTGAGAGTCGATGGCGGCAACGATCTCGAGGCCCTCAGCAACTACCTGGCAGCGTTCAGCCCGGTTGCTCCCCCGAGCACCGACAGAGTGAACGAGCTTCCCTGAGAGGAGCCAATTGCATCTGGACCCGACCCATGGGGGTCGGGTCCAGCGTGACTCATAGAAACGCAACCCCGACCATCTCCGGCCGGGCGTGTTGCGATGGTGGGCATGGTGTTGCACGCCCCGGACGGGGGATGTGACGGATTCCGATGACGGCGTATAGGTAGTCGATATGGGCGGCTCAAATCCGGGCCACGAGGGGAAGGTCGTGTTGATAGGGTTGGCGACGAGACCTGGGGAGGTTCGCACGTTCGATACGGTTGAGTTCCATGCGGCGTTGCCGGCGGGTGACATGAAGCGGTGGCGGTCTCATCTCGTCTTCTACCTGCCAGGAGCCAAGGCATCAAGGTCGTAGAGAGCAAGGCCACCGAGGGCCTCTCCCTCGCACTTGAGTCGCATGGCGAGCGGGATGCTCATCGCCGTCCGTATCGGGTGGGTATCAGGCCGCGGATCTTCCTGTATGTGTCGGTCGGGCTGATCGTCATGTTCGGCCTGCTGATCGTCGTTGGCCTTCGCTCTCTGGATCAGGCGACGGACCTGGTCTTCGAAGCTCGGCTCAGCACTGCGAAGAGCCTGGCGTTGATCTTGGATCGGGACCTCACTCACGTAGCGGCCGATGTGCAAGGGTTCGGAGCCGAGTTGATTCCCGCAACGGAGGGATCGGAGCTCGATCAGCTGGTTGACGGCATCCTGCACCATCTCGCCGCCTCAGACTCCTTCGCGTTCTTCGACTCCTACGCCGTCCAGGTGACGGACTCACAGGGTCGGATGTTGGCGGCTGCCGGGCCGACGGTCTCAACTGCAGCCCCGCAACCGGAGAGTCGGGCACTGGAAGGTGACGCATACCTGATTCTCGACCCCGCCGGCGAGTCCGTAGGAGGATTCGCCACGGTGGCCACTCGAATCGATGACGGACCTGAACACGTTTGGGTGTACGTGCACCTGTCGGCGCGCAACTCGACCAAACCCTTCGACCCCGAGGACTATCTACAGACGGGTCCCGGGCAGGCAGATGAATCCGGCAGCGAGGAAGACGCCACCTATCACCTGGAGGTGATCGGTCCTCAGGGCAACGTCGTTCTCGGCATCGGTGGAGACGAAGCTCCCGGGGCACCGAGCCCTCACTGGGCAGCAATCCTCGATCGTTCGCCCCTGCTCGAACCCGTCATTCTGCTTCACGAGGTGCCTTCCGAGTCCGGCTCCGAGAACCACGTCATGGGTGTGGTTCCCCTCGCCGAGCTCGGGTTCACCGTCGTACTGGAGCAGCCGATCGACGTCGCTCTCGCGCTGCCTCGCCGGCTGAAAGCCCAGCTCTTCATGTGGAGCGGTCTCGGCTTCGTCATCGCCATGATGGTCGCGTGGTTCACAACCAGGGCTGTGGTCCGACCGGCTCAAGAGCTCACGCTGGCGGCTGAAAGGATTGGGCGCGGCGATCTCGATACTCCGATTCAAGTGAATGCCCGTGACGAGTTTGGAGTGCTCGCCGACCGCTTCGAGTCGATGCGCCGGCAGATCAGCAGCGCCTACGAGGCGGTTGGAGAGGCGAACCGGGTCCTCGAGTCGCGTGTCAAGGAGCGCACAACGCAGCTCGGCAATCTGCTCCGTCGCATCATCACGGCGCAGGAGAGCGAACGGAAGCGACTGGCCCGGGAGCTGCACGACGAAACAGCGCAGACGCTCGGGGCCCTTTCTATCGCCCTGGGGCGCGCCGCTGACTCGCTTCCCGCAGACGCCGGCGCTTCGCACGATCAGCTAACGAAGGCAAAGGAGATGGTCAGATTGCTGATTGAAGACACTCGTCGCATCATCGTCGACCAGCGCCCCTTGATCCTCGACGATCTTGGTCTGATCCCGGCCCTCCGGTGGTACTCCGAGTCGCGTCTGAACGACATTGGCATCGAAACGAGCTTCGAGGTCGATGGGCAGCGCGACCGGCTGCCGTCACACATCGAATCCGCCCTCTTCCGGATCGTCCAGGAAGCGACCAACAACATTGCGCGGCATGCTGATGCGAAGCATGTTCACATCAGGGTCACCTCTCGAGAAGAAACCGTCCGGATCGTCGTGTCCGACGACGGGAAAGGCTTCGACTCGGACGCCGCCCCCGGAGCGAATGATGGGCATCTGGGGCTGGCCGGCATGCGAGAACGGGCCGACCTCCTCGGGGGCGAAATCGTGATCCGGTCTCGGCCGGGTGAAGGTACCGTGATCAGCATCGAGATCCCGCTCACCGGAGTTGCTCCATGACTGTTGAGATGATTCGCGTCGTGGTTGTCGACGACCACACGCTCATGCGTCAGGGCCTGGTTGGGCTGCTCGACGACGAACCGGACATCGAGGTCATCGGGCAAGCCGGCGACATCTCATCCGCGCGGAAGACGATCGAAGCGATGAGCCCCGACTTGATTCTCATGGATCTTGGGCTTCCCGATGGCAGCGGACTCGACTTGACCGCGGAGCTCACCAACGCCAACCCGGAGATGCGGATCCTTGTCGTGACAATGCACGAGCGCGACGACTACCTGTTCCAGGCCTTGCGGGCAGGAGCATCCGGATATGTGCTGAAGGGCGCCGACGTCCGGGAACTCTTGGCCGCCGTGCGCACCGTTGCCGGGGGCGAGACCTATGTCGATCAGTCACTCACCGGGAAGCTCGTTGCCGACTACCTGAGCCGGCTCGAGGGAGGAGAAGACCGAACCCAATTCGACGGTCTGACGGAGAGAGAACGGGAAGTCCTGACGCTCATCGCCGACGGGCTGACCTCGGCTGAGATCGGCAAGCGGCTCTTTCTGAGCCCGCACACCGTACAAACCCACCGGGACCACATCATGACCAAACTCGACCTCCACTCCCGGGTGGAGCTCACCAAGTACGCCATTCGCAAGGGGCTCATCCAGCTCGATCCATGATCGCCATCCCCTGAACGCCCTACCCGGATATGGGGTGCCCAGGCGTTGTGGGAACGTCCGAGCAGGCGATGCGTCTCGCTCCAATCGGAGAGACACTTGCTGCAACCGCAGTAAGGAGTGTTTCGTGTCGAAGAGAATCGCAATCCTGATGGCGACGTTGGTCTTGGTGGTTGCAGCGTGCAGCAGCGACGACCCGGCAGTCGTGACGACGCCCGATAACCCCGACGAGTCGGCCACGGAGGCGGCATTCGAGTTCACCGGCGACGTAATCAACACCTACGTGGAGAACGCAGGCGACTTCGCCGGGAAATCGGCAGCGGACTGGGACAACGCGAAACTCGTTCGCATTGAGCTCGACGAGATGTCGTTCACACCCAACGAGTTGACGTTCGAAGCCGGCAAGCCCTACAAGGTGGAGCTCGTCAATGTCGGTGCGGTCAAGCACGAATTCACCGCGGAAAGCTTCTTCGCTTCGGTGGCCTGGCGCAAGGCCGAGAGCGCCGAAAGCGAGATCAAGGCCCCGTTCTTCACGGAGATCGAGGTGTTCGCCGGTCAGACGGTGGAACTGTTCTTCGTGCCGATCTCGACCGGCACCTTTGACCTGGTGTGCGAGATCGAAGGCCACCTCGAAGGCGGAATGCACGGGTCGATAACCGTCACCGGCACGACCCCCACAGACCCGGCTCCCGTCTTGACGGCGATTGCCGCCGGGCCATGGGTGACCAACGGATCAGAGCTCGTCTCGAGCGCAGACTGGGACACGATGGAGACCGTCGAGATCGACATGGGCGAGTTCTACTTTGCACCCGACGAGATCCACTTGACCGTGGGACAGCCGTACAAGTTGCTTTTCGTCAACAGCGGCGACGTGAAGCATGAGGCCACGGCCCCAGGCCTGTTCGAGACCGTTGCGTTCCGCAAAGCGCAGGACGCGTCCGGCGAGTTCAAGGCTCCAACAGTGGCGGAAGTCGAGACCTTCGCCGCCAAAGAAACCGAACTGTTCTTGATCCCACAGGAAGCGGGCACCTTCGACATCGTCTGCGAGATCGAAGGCCACCTCGAGGCTGGGATGTTCGGCACCATCGTTGTGGACACCGCGTAGCGAACTGTTCGACCTGAAGGCCGGCGCCTGTCCGGCCCGATCAGGCCAGAGGAGAAGTGGGGGTCCCGGCGAGATCGCCGGGACCCCCACGCGTGGTCCGGAGAGCGGATGGGTCTCGAATTGACGATGTTCGTGGTGTTGCGGGACGTTCTGGTTCCGAGTTTCGGTTGGGTTGCCGGTTCTTCGATAATGGCTGGATGATCAGCGGTGACATCCGGGGTCGGTTTCCGGGAGCGGCGGGCTACTTCAACACGGCGAGTCTCGGTCTGCCGTCCCGGGGCACGGTCGCTGCCCTGCAAGGTGCTCTTGCTGAGTGGCAGGCCGGCCGGGCGCAACCGCCGGACTACGACGAGGACGTGGCCACTGCTCGCAGGCTGTTTGCGGGTCTCGTGTCGGCTCCGGTCGAGTGGGTGGCGATCGGGAGTCAGGTATCTGCGCTGGTCGGCATGGTGGCGACCGTCCTCCAACCGGGTTCGCGTGTGCTGATTCCCGAGGGCGAGTTCACCTCTGTCATCTTCCCGTTCCTCACCCGGGACGACCTCGACCTGGAAGTGGAGTTCGTTCCACTTGGGCAGTTGGCTTCCTCAATCGGGCCGGGGACCGACCTTGTGGCGTTCAGCGCCGTGCAGTCGGCTGATGGCAGAGTCGCCGATCTTGGGGCTATCAAAGCGGCAGCCGCCGCCAATGGTGCGTTGACGCTGGTGGATGCAACCCAGGCGGTTGGATGGCTTCCGATCGACGCAACCGACTTCGACTTCGTCGTGACCGGTGCGTACAAGTGGCTGCTCAGTCCACGGGGCACGGCGTTCATGACCGTACGTCCCGAACTGATCGAACGTACCCAGCCGCTGTATGCCGGTTGGTATGCCGGTGACTCCCCGTGGGAGAGCATCTATGGGATGCCGCTTCGGCTTGCTTCCGATGCCCGTCGCTTCGATCTGTCGCCCGGCTGGCTGGCGTGGGTCGGCACCGTGCCGGCGTTGCGGTTGTTGGATGAAGCCGGGATCGACGCCATCCACGCACACAACGTCGGCCTGGCGAACTCGTTGCTCACTCAGCTCGGGATGGAGTCAACAGATTCGGCGATCGTATCCCTCGATCTTGGAGCAGGGTTCGACGGCGAGAGGCTGGATGGGCTCAGCGTTGCCTACCGCGCGGGTCGTCTCAGAGTCGGTTTCCACCTCTACAACACCAGCGAAGACGTGACCCGTCTGGTTGCAGCCATCAACCACTGACGGCCCACAGCCGGCACCGCGACGAACGCAGGGGCGCCGACGCGGGCGGCGCTCGATCGACTGTCATACCTGCGTTTTGGGGCTTGGTTTCTCCGCGGGGTTGGGTTGTGTCGCGTATCCTGAAAGCAGGGGTCGGAGGGATGACGATGACAAGTTGTCCGGTTCCTGTTCATCCACACGACGCCGGTGTCGAGGAGATCTGCCCTGAACTCGGACAGATCGAGGGGGCGCATCTTCTCGCCAACGAAGCGCGGGACTTCCTGCGTGGTTGCGGCTTTGGCGACTGCGAGATCCTCGAGTGGGCCGAGACGTACATCGCCGAGGTCGGATCGGGGAGTGTCGAGACATTCGTTGCGTGGATCCACAAATGCCAGGCTGCCTAGGGAGTAGCCGTCAGCTGCTGATCGGTTGACGGAGGAGCAGCTCAGCGGAGGCTGTGAGCTGCTCCCCCGTCAAGTGGTGGCGTGGGTTTCGAGTTAGCCGTTGCCTCCTGCGACTCCTGCACCGCCGGGCTCGAAGCCGGCCAGGATGTCCTGGCACACTTCGAATGCTGCCTGGTACAGCGGGTCGTCCTGGTTGAAGTCGCCGAAGGGGCCGCCGCCATCGCCGGGCTCTCCTTCGTTGTTGCCTCCCGGACCGAAGCTGGAGAGGTCGGGGTCGTCCATCTCGTAGCCGTTGGCACGCATGCACGATGCGAACTCGACCATGGTGTCCTCGAGTTCGGTCATGTCGAAGTCGCCGCCTCCGGGGCCGATGGCAACACCTTCGAGATCCCCCTGGCAGGCTGCAAACGCGCCTTCCATCGTGTCGTGGTCGACGTCGTTGAACGCATTCTCGCCTGGGCCGCGCCCGAATTCGACGCTGCCGTCCGCGTTGACGACCGGATCTTCGAAGTCGGGAACGCCGCTCTCGCGCATGCAGGCGGCGAATGCGAGGAGGGCGTCCTCTTCGGCTCCGACCGCAGCGGCCTCGACCTCCTGAACGACCACATCGGTGTCGCTCAACGTTGCGACGCCGTCATCCGTCGTCTCGCCACATGCGGCGGCGAACACTGCGAGGGCTGCGATGAGGATGGCGAGTTTCAGTTTCACGGGGACTCCTGACTGGTGACACTCCTAGATCTATCAAACAAACCTGAGAGGCACATGAGACGGGCCTGATGTGTACGTGAGAGCTGGGCGGAGTTCCCAGAAGACCGGCGGATAGGCAGTACCACGAGTCGTCGTCTCCCCCAGGGACCCTGGATCCGCGGTTTCTGGTCGGTGCGTGGGCTGGATGCGTTGGTACGACGGTGTTCTTTGCGGGTGCGGCTGTTCACGAATTGGGTGAAGGTGTGAACGGCGCTGTTGTGCATTCTCCCCCGCCGCAGGTGGGGGAGATGGCCGGTAGGCCAGAGGGGGGCGGTGCAGGATTGCGGGGCGCGATGTGGGCAGGGAGCGCTGTGGTAGGCGTCGCCTACAAGTGGAACCGTCCCCCCTGCGCCCGAGCATCAGCTCGGGCGCGTCCCCCCGTCCCTTCGGTCCGGGGGGACATGCGCTGTGGGGAGGCGATGCCCGTTCCCGCCTGAGAAACCGTGGATTGAGGCTTCATGGGAGAGGAAGAGGCGATCAGCTATCTCCCCATCCAGGTGAGGATGAGGTCGGGCGTGATCTCCG
>JBDLHX010000086.1:0-10314 GCA_039715165.1 Actinomycetota bacterium | reverse complement strand
ACCGCTTCGACTCGATGATGCGCATGGCCAGCCAAGAGCCGTGCGGAACCGTCGCGTAGCAGCGAACACGACAACCCAGATCGAAGGATCCGCACCGGCAACGGGGCGGATCGTTTTCGTTGTACGACCCTCCCCCACCGGTCACCTTCACCACACCCGGGGAGGGGACGCACATGACAACCGACTACCACTTCGAGACACTCCAGATCCACGCCGGGCAGGAGCCGGCGCCCGGCACGAACGCCCGGGCTGTTCCGATCTATCAGACGACGTCGTACACATTCGACGACTCCGCGCATGGGGCTCGGCTCTTCGCCCTCGAGGAGTTCGGCAACATCTACACACGGATCGGAAACCCGACGACCGACGTGTTCGAGCAACGTATCGCCGCGCTCGAAGGCGGCGTCGCCGCCGTTGCGACGTCGAGCGGTCAAGCTGCACAGCTCACTGCGCTGACGACGCTCGCCGAAGCAGGTGACAACATCGTGTCCACGTCGTATCTCTACGGCGGCACGTACAACCAGTTCAAGGTGACCTTCGCGCGTCTCGGCATCGAGGTCCGCTTCGTCGACGGTGATGAGCCGGAGGCGTTCGCCGCACTCATCGACGACCGGACGAAGGCCCTCTACATCGAGACGATCGGCAACCCGCGATTCAACGTCCCCGACCTGCCTGAGCTTGCGCGGGTCGCCCACGTCGCCGGTGTGCCGCTCGTCGTCGACAACACCTTCGGCGCCGCCGGTTACCTCTGCAGGCCGATCGACCACGGAGCCGACATCGTCGTCGAGTCGGCAACGAAGTGGATTGGAGGGCACGGCACCTCGATCGGCGGCGTCATCGTCGACTCGGGCAACTTCGACTGGAGCAACGGCCGGTTCCCAACGTTCACCGAGCCTTCCCCCGGCTACCACGGGCTCCGCTTTGCCGAGGCGTTCGGACCCGACTCCCCGACAGGGAACATCGCCTTTGCGATCCGGGCACGAGTCGAGGGCCTGCGCGACATCGGGGCGTGCCTGAGCCCGTTCAACGCCTTCCTCCTGCTCCAGGGAGTCGAGACGCTCTCGCTGCGAGTGCAGCGCCACACCGACAACGCCCTCGAACTCGCACAGTGGCTCGATCAGCATCCGTCGGTTGCGTGGGTGAACTACCCCGGCCTCACCGACCATCCGTATCACAAGACAGCGAAGCGCATCCTCGCCAACGGCTACGGCTCAGTGTTGTCGTTCGGCATCCGGGGAGGAGCCAGCGCAGCCGAGCGGTTCATCGACTCCGTTCGTCTCGCATCTCATCTCGCGAACATCGGGGACGCCAAGACGCTCGTCATCCATCCGGCTTCGACGACCCACCAGCAGCTCACCGTCGAGGAACGGCGCACCGCTGGGGTGACGGAGGATCTCATCCGGGTGTCCGTCGGGATCGAGCACATCGATGACATCACGGCCGACTTCGCCGGCGCGTTCGCACGCTCAGGCCTCGCAGGAGCGGCAGCATGACGACTCGATTCTTCGACGTTTCCGCGGCATTCCTGCTCGAAGAAGGGGGAACACTCGACAATGTGCGGGTCGCCTACCGCACGTGGGGCGAGCCGCGATCGAATGCCACGCTCGTGTGCCATGCCCTCACCGGATCGGCGGATGCCGACGACTGGTGGCAGGGCCTGTTCGGGCCGGGAAGGGTTCTCGACCCCGGCAAGTCGTTCATCGTGTCGGCGAACGTGCTCGGCAGTTGCTACGGCACAACCGGCCCGGCGAGCACGAAACCGGAGCGCCTCTCGCCGTACGGGCCGGGCTTCCCAACAGTCACGATCCGCGACATGGTGCGGCTCCAGGCCGCCCTCCTCGACCACCTCGGCATCGACCGACTCGACCTCGTCATCGGAGGATCCATGGGAGGCATGCAGGTCCTCGAGTGGGCGATCGAGTATCCAGAGCGCGTCGACGCGATCGTCCCCATCGGCGTCGGTCCGTCTCAGTCGCCGTGGTCCATCGCCCTGTCGGAGGCGCAGCGGAGCGCGATCAAGGGTGACTCACGGTTCCGAGGCGGCCGGTACCGACCGGAACGTCCACCAAGGGCGGGACTCGCCACCGCTCGCCAGATCGCCATGTGCAGCTACCGGAGCCCGCAGAACTTCAACGCGCGGTTCCCACGCAATGGAGACCTGGCCAGCTTCGACGTTCAGTCGTATCTCCGCTACCAGGGCGACAAGCTCGTCGATCGGTTCGACGCGAACGCATACCTCACACTCATCGCAGCAATGGACACCCACGACGTAGGCCGAGGAAGGGGCCCGGCCGCTGAGGTGCTGGGCCGCGTCAGGACTCCGGCTCTCGTCGTGGCGATCTCATCAGATGTGCTCTACCCGGTCGCCGAAGTCGCGGCGCTCACCGCCTCGATGGGCAACGCCGAACTCGCCATCCTCGACGCGCCGCACGGCCATGACTCATTCCTCGTCGAGACGGAGCGGCTGAACGAGCTCGTGGTGGGGTGGCTAGAGAGCCGAGTCACGAACCGCGAGCCACGAGTCGCGAGCCCCCGCTAGGTGTCCCTTGGAACCGTCCTCTCCACCGGGGCGGGAGCCCCTGCGTTGCTCGCCACGCACACGCGGAACGCTCCCCCCTGCGTTCGAGCAGGAGCTCGAACGCGTCCCCCCGTCGTGCCGCCGGGGGGACAGGGACATCGACTACTCGTCGGTGGTTGTCTCCTCCGTTGAGGTCGAAAGGAGCCGGGAGGCTTCTTCGATCGCGGCTTGGGCCTCTTCGATCTTCTGTGCCCAGGTGACGAGATCGCCACTGCGCATGGCAGCGTCGGCCTCCTGGAACGCCGCGTCGGCTCTGGCGAGCAACTCGACGACCTGCTCTTCGATGCTCCCGGTCGGTGGTGGCGCCGTCTCTCCCCCGTCACCGTCACCGGGCTCTCCGCCCCCGTCTGCGACGCCGAACACGGCAGTGAGCGCTTCGGAGAGCGTCTCTCGCATCTCGATCTGGCCGTTGAACGACACAACGACGCGCTTGAACTCGGGGATGCCACGGCTCGCCCCTTCGTTGCTCGCCGAGATGTAGATCGGCTGGACGTAGAGCAGCGATTCCTCGATCGGAATGACGAGCATGTTCCCCTGGATCACCCGGGACCCGCCCTGGCCGAGCAAAGTGAACTGCGCCGAGATCTCCGGATCCTGGTTCACGAAGTTGCCAACCTGGCCGGGCCCGTCGATCTGGCTGTCGGCGGGTAGCGAGTACTCGATGATGCGTCCGTACTCCTCGAGCGGATCACTCTTCGCGACCATGAACGACACCATGTTCGGCCGGCCCCGCGGCGTGAACGGCTGCATCAACAGGAACGAGAGGCGATCATCGCCGGGGAGTTCCATGAGGAGGTAGTACGGCAGCATCGGGTTGAACTCTTTGCCGTCGGTATCCACGAAACGGCCCCGCAGCGACGGCCGGGTCGACGTCGATGGGTCCCTGGCGATCTGCCACGGATCCGACACCGTGAAGAACTGCTCCGGGTTCGTCATGTGATAGAGCTGATACACGTCGGTCTGGATACGGAACAGGTCCTCCGGGTACCGGAAGTGGTCGATGATCTCTATCGGCAGCTCTTCACGTGGGCGGAACACGCCGGGGAAGATCGCTTCGTTGGCCTGGATCACCGGATCGTCGGGATCGATGACGTAGAGGTCGACGGTCCCGTCGTAGGCGTCGACGACGGCCTTGACCGAGTTGCGGATGTAGTTGAAACCCCCCGGCAGGCCCGGCGCGTTGTTCAGGCGGGCCGTGCTCGCCGGCGCCGAGTACGGATACCGGTCCGTGATCGTATAGAGGTCCATCACCCACTTGAGGCGCCCGTCGGCGATCACGATGTACGGGTCGGCGTCACCGTGAAGGAACGGGGCGAGACGGGCGATTCGGGACCGCAGATTGCGCTCGAGCAGCACCTTCGACCCGGCGTCGAGCCGATCCGAGATGAGCGTGTCCAGGTTCCCGAAGCGCAGCGCCCATGCCGCACGCTGGAAGAAGCCGCCGAGCTTCACGCCGCCGGCGCCGTCGTACGAATTCGTCTCGACCTCCGCTCCGCTCACCCCGATCGGGAAATCGACCTCCTGCTGTGATGTTCCGGCGATCACGTAGTCGCCCTCGGCGTGGTCGGAGAAGTAGATGCGCGGCTGCTCGATGTCGAGCTCCGCGTCCGAGGACCGGTTGACCGGTGGGATATCCCTGACGAGGAACTCCGGCTGACCCTGGACGGTGACGTTGTTCGCCGGGCTCAGCACCGAACCGAAGCCGTGGGTGTAGACGAGGCGCTCCGTGACCCAGCCCTGCCCCGGAATCTCGCTCTCCAGCAGCTCGCGGGCCGAGACCATCACCTGGGTCAGGTTGCCGTCGATCTCGTACCGATCGACGTCGACGTCGCCGATGTCGTAGTAGGTGACGATGTTCTGGAGCTCCCGATACGTCGTGTTGAGCACGCCGGGGTCCCAAAGGCGGATGTTGCTGATCGTCGGCTCGCTCGCTGCGAGATCCTCTGCCGACAGTTCCGGAGACGCCTTGAACTCGGCAACTTCGACATCGGCGAGGTCGTAGGCGCGGCGCGTGAAATCGATGTTGTGCGCCACGTACGGCGCTTCCCTGTTCACCTCGTCGGGAAGCACCGTGAGTCGCTGGACGAGCGCCGGATAGACGCCGCCGACGATGATCGATGTGACGAGCCACAGACCCACGGCGACGAGCGGGAGCGTCCATCCCCTGAACCAGAGGTTGACGAGAAGGATCACCGCAGCCACGAGGGAGATCAGGATGAGGAGGTTGAGTGCAGGTACCTGGGCGTTCACATCGGTGTACGACGCACCGAAGACCTGGCCGCGGCCGCTGTAGAGGAGGTCCCACTTGTCGAGCTGATAAGCGGCCGCCTTGAGGAGGGCGAGCAGTGCAAGGAGAATCGAGACGTGGCCCTTCACGCCCGACGAAGTGCGCCCGCCCCGGGGCGCGACGCTGATGCCGCCGTTGAGGTAGTGGACCGCCACGACCACGAGGGTCAGAACGAGGAGCAGCTGGAAGGACCACGCAAAGAGGTCGCGCATGAACGGGACGTCGAAGACGTAGAGGCCGATGTCGTGGTTGAAGATCGGGTCGACGAGGTCGAATGAACCGCCTCTCGTGAAGAGCAGCCAGTCCTCCCAGAACGCCGCTGCACCCAGGCCGATGAGGATGCCGAAGAATGCGGACGCTGCGAGACGGAGCCGGCCGACGCGCGGCTCTACCCAGGTCTGGTACCGCATGAGGAGCTCCTCGTCGGGGCTCCCCGGCAGTACGCCGCGGCGCGGCGAGAGACGGTCAACAATGAACAGGTTGACCCAGAACAGAGCTGCAGCGATCACCGCTGCTGCAAGCACGAGCCACAGCCGGGTGAAGACGAGCGTCGTCCACACGCCCACATGCCCGACGCTGTCATACCAGAGGTAATCGGTCCAGAGGGTTGCGAGCGACCGCAACAGCATCAGGCCGACGAAGCCAACGCCCACCACGATCCAAAGAAGGCGGCGGAATCCCCCTCGCGGGGCGTACGGAATCGGTTCTCTATTGATCACGTAGCGAGTCTACGAGAGTCGCGGCGTCACGAGGACGGGACGACGGTGCACGCGCACTCGAGCCGAGCTGGCGGCATCTTTGTGCCCATCGGAGGCGCCTCGTCGATCGCCCACGCGCCGGCTTCTGCCGGGCACTCCGTACACGGACGACCCGATGTCGCGACCTCGAGGTGCGTCGCACCGAGTTCGGTGAGGGCCGCCGCCACTCCTGCGTGGTAGGCCGCGTAGGACGCGAACCGCACACGTCGCTCTGCGTCATCGGTGCGCCACGAACGGAACACCCGCGACAACGAAGACGCCGTCTCGCGCTGGCCGGCTCCCGACTCGCGCGAGCGCGCAACTGAAACGCGAGCAGCTTTCAGCAGTTCGGAAACGAACACCTCGGCGTAGTCGTGAACCTCCACGCGGTCCGGTTGAGGCGTCTCATCGACACCCATGAGCTCGGCGGCCGCGGCGAATCCGGCCACCAGGCTCTCGTGAGCGAGCGTTGCGAGTGACTTCGCGGCGTCGCCCGAGATCATCGCGTCGCTCGGCTCCCAGCCTTCGGTGAGACGCAGATCCTCGAGGGCGCGATTCTGCGCTTCGACGAGATGCCGCTTGACGGAACGCAGGGCCCGGTTCTGCACTGGGAGGAGGAGCCGGTCCCGTAGCTCGAACGGGTCCGGGCCCTCAGGTCCTTGGTCCTCGCTGTCTTCGATTGGAGCTGCTTGACCCCCTCCGTCAGCTCCTTTGTCGCTGACATCTCCCCCTGAGGGGGAGGAGACCGGTGCGGGCTCCGGTTCTTGAACCTCGGCGGTCTCGATTGGATCTGCCTGACCCCCTCCGTCAGCTCCTTCGTCGCTGACACCTCCCCCTGAGGGGGAGGAAACGGGTTCGCGAAGCTGGGCGAACAGGCCTGCGAGCGGATCGGGTCGTGGTTCGGGTTCCGGCTCCGGTTCCGGCTCCGGTTCCGGTTCCGGTTCTGATTCTTCGGCGGGTTCTTGGATCTCTGCGGCTTCGATTGGATCTGCCTGACCCCCTCCGTCGCCTTCAGCGACACCTCCCCCTGAGGGGGAGGAAACCGGTTCTGGTTCCGGTTCGGGTTCTTCGGCGGGTTCTTGGATCTCTACGGCTTCGATCGGACCTGCTTGACCCCCTCCGTCAGCTCCTTCGTCGCTGACCCCTCCCCCTGAGGGGGAGGAGACCGGCTCTGGCTCTGACTCGGGGTGTTGCCTGTTACCTGGTACCTGTTGCCCGCCTTGCCTCATCGCTTCGACTTCTGCGACGAACGCGTCCGGATCGACCGGCTCCGCAGCGAGCGCTCGGCCCGGGGAGACGATCTTCACAGAGCCTTCGTCCTCCGGCCAGTGCGAACGGACGTCTTCGACCTGCTCCACAACCTCGACCTCGCCCGTCGTTTCCTCGGGCGGAACAGTGGGCCTCGGTTCCGGTGCAGGCGCGGTTTCACGGCCGGCGATCGTGGAGCGAGCGGCTTCGAGTTCGGCCATGAGCTCAGACCTGCGCGTCTCAAGTGCTCTCGCGCGCTCCTCCGCCGCTGCGGTCTGGCGACGCGCTCCTGAGAGAAGGGCATCGGACTCCTGGCGAGCCGCTGCGAGCAGCCGCTCGCCCTCTTCCCGTGCAACCCGAATGGCATCATCTCGGTCTCGTTTCGCATCGCCGACGAGACGCGTGGCTTCGTGCTCGGCCTCTGCCTGCATGAAGAGCGCTTGTTCCGTCGACCTTGAACGCATCGCCTCGCTCTCCGCACCCGCGGCAGCGATCATCGCCGAACCCGTCTCCCAGACCGACTTCCGGGTCTCGAATGAGACGGTTCTCGTGGAGTCACGAAGCGATCTCGACTCCTCATCGGCCTCCGCACGCCAGCGGGCGGCATCGTCCGCCGCTCTCGACCGCATCTGCTCGGCGGCGACCCGGGCCTCTTGAAGCACACGCTTCACTTCTTCGCCGACCACGTCGAGTTCGGTCGCGAGATCGACCGGCGCCTCGAGACCGAGCTCGGTCATGCCGGTCTCGAGCTCTGTGATCTTCCGCTCGAGTGCTTCGACTCTCTCCGCGTTCGACGCGAGGAACGCCTCGACTTGCTGGCGGTCATAGCCCTTTCGGGCTATCTCAAACGCGCTGGATTGCTCATTTTGGGCGGTGGGCTCGTCCATGTCGCAAGGGTAACGAGAGAGCCCCTTCGTTCACGGCATTCGACCGAATTCGAGCCGTGATCAGCTGAAGCCGAGATAGGTGAGGGCGTCTTCGATGGTCGCAACACGCACGAGCTTGACCCGATCGCCGGCAGCAGCAACGGCGTCGTTGTAGTTGTCGGCCGGCACGAACACGACGGCTGCACCGGCGTCGATCGCACCATGAACCTTCTGTGTGATTCCACCGATCGGACCGACGGTGCCGTCCTGTCTGATCGTCCCGGTTCCGGCAATGCGGATACCACCGGTCAAATCCTCTTCGGTGAGCTGGTTCATGATCTCGAGGCTGAACATCATCCCCGCCGACGGGCCTCCGATGTTTGACGAGTCGATGTCCACTTCGACCGGGAACTCGATGATCGGCGGGTTGTTGTCGAGCAGGATGCCGATCATCGGCTTCGACGGGTCGTCGACATGAGGCCCGAGCACGAGCTCCACGTCGACCATCTCAGTGTCGTCCGAGTGCTCGATGGGCCGCTCGACGACGAGCGATACCGGATCGCCGATCTCCTTGCCTTCGAGGCCGTCGATCACGTCCGAGCGGAACGCCACCTCATTGCCGTCGATCCCGACAATGACGTCGTTCGGCTGTAGCCCGCCTTCCGCCGCGGATCCCGGCACCGTCTCGAAGACGAGCGCACCCGTGCCGATGTAGGTGGGCTCGTAACCGAGTTGCGTGAGAGCGACGAAGGTGGCGTCGGTCTTCGACTGGTTCATTCGGGCAAGGTTCTCGCGTCGGAGGTCCTCGGGGGAGACGCCTTCGGGGCGAATGTTCTGCCGGGGAGCGACGTCGACTTTCGGGCTGATCCGGGCGGCTACATACTCGTACAGGTTCGCCTCACGCAGCGAGACCGTCAGGAAGAACATCTCCCCGTCGATGTCGAACTGATCGCCTTCCACGTTGATGAAGTCGGTCGTGTCGTACACGGGGCCCGGAGAGAGCGTGTAGTACGGGACCTTGATCGGCCACGCCACGGCGATCGCGATCCCGATCGCGAGGAGGAAGCCGGCGAGGACGAACGGCCACTTCGGCATACGGTGCCGGCCCCGGTCCTCAGGGCCGGGGTCGTCGAACCGGTCGGTGTCGATCGTCGCCGTCGTCTCCATGCGTGGCGAGGTTACCGACGGCCCGGGCTATGCGGGACGGTCACGCGATCCGGCGACCCGCAACGAGGTCGGCCTGCACGACGATCCGATAGCGAGCAGAGCCTCTCGGGTGGCACGCGAACATCGTGACCATCGGCTCGCCGAAGTCGTACGAGATCCAGAGATCGTCCGGGTCGACGACGAACGAGTTTGCCACCTTGTACATGACGTCGAACCCGGAGGCGTCGGTGAGGTAGACGAGATCCCCTGTGTCGAGTTTGTCGAGGCTCCAGAAGGGGCGCGAATGGGTCGTGCGGTGACCAGCGAGAACGACGTTTCCTAGATCGCCCGGCATCGACGTGCCCGACCAATGGGCGACACCCTTGTCGATTACGGAGAGGGAGATGCCGGAACGGATCGACTCGTCAACGCCGATCGAAGGGATGCGGATATGTGACACGACGGTGCCGAAGCTCTGCGTCCGATGGAACGAAGGTTGGCGCGACGACCCCGGATTCACGCCGTCGGGAGCGCTCGCGGCACCTACAGGAAGGGCCCCGAACAGGCTGAAGACGAGGCCGAACACGGGTATGAAACGAATCGCCGATCTCACGGGTCTCATTGTCGTCCACATCGGCTGCTACCGCCTCTCGCTTGAGCCGGACGCAGCAGATCACCACGGGGAGGAAGACCATGCAGACAGTGCATCCGAACGTCATCACGGGGGTCGCTCTCCCCCGCCGAGCGGCTACGACGGCCGCCCTCATGCTCGGATTCGCCTTGCTCACGGCGCTTGTCGCTCAGATCAGGATCCCGCTCCCCGGCACACCGATCGCCATCACCGGGCAGACATTCGGTGTCTTGCTGGCTGGTGCTGCTCTCGGATCGCGAGCGGCGGCCGGAAGCATGCTGCTCTACGTGGGACTCGGCGCCGTGGGATTGCCGTTCTTCGCAGGCGGTGCCGGCGGCTGGACCTATGCGACCGGAGCGTCGTTCGGCTACCTCATGGGATTCATCGTGGCCGCCGCTGTCGTCGGCCGGTTCGCCGAGCAGCGCAAGGACCGTGTCGTTCGAACAGCGGTTCCGGCGTTCCTCGTCGGCAGCGCCGCTGTGTACACGCTCGGCGTGACATGGCTGTGGGCGACGGTGGACACGATCCCGACGTTCGGAGACGCTCTGCGAGCAGGCCTCTACCCGTTCATCGCGGGCGATGTGATCAAGGCCGTTGCTGCCGGATTGGTGTTGCCGGCAGCATGGCTCGTGATGGACCGAGCGAACGGCTGACAGCAAGACGCAGGTTTGGCTGTTGGCTGTTGGCTGTCAGCTTCTGAGCCGCCTTCGGCGACTCAGAGATCCATCTCTTCGCCGAGATATGCCTTGATGACGTTCGGATCACGCTGGACCTCGGACGGGACACCCGTGGCGATGCGCTCGCCGAAGTCGATGACCATC
>JBDLHX010000085.1:0-10399 GCA_039715165.1 Actinomycetota bacterium | reverse complement strand
CGAATTACACTCGTGTAAGACACGGAGGGATTCATGGCGGTAGCAGTTCAGGAATCGATGGTCACCGACGTTGATCGGGTCACGGCCGCAACCTTGGATGCGTACTCGCGTCGGAGCGATCTCGCGACCGAGATGCCCCTCGCTGAGCTCCTCAAGGTCCCGTCCGACCTCGGTACGCTCCGTGCCGTTGTCGGCGCCGCCGACCGCACCGTCGAGATCGTGCTCGACGCGGACGTCGCCGCTGCCTCCCTTGCTCCGGCAGCGTGGAGCCTTACTGCCAAAGGCTTCCAGCCGATCGTCCTTGTATCACTCGACCGCCTCGGTGAGGCCCACGAGGGCCTGCGCGGTACCCCGGCCCGTCTCCAGGGCTGGTGGTCAAGTGGGGACTCGGTCGCGTTCGGGGCATTCGAGACGCCGTGACGGCCTCGCCGACGGCTCCAGGCTCCTAACCTCTCGACCATGCCGGTTCCCCTCTACACCCAGACCGTCATCGGCCTCGTCTGGGACTTCGATCGCACCCTCATCCCCGGGAACATGCAGGAACCGATCTTCGACGCATACGGCGTCGACCGCGATGCGTTCTGGGGGGAGGTCAACAACCTCGTTGAGCATTACCGCCGCAACGGTGTGCTCATCCAGCGGGACATCGCCTACCTCGGTCACCTCCTCACGTACGTCAGAGAGGGCATCTTCAAGGATCTGACGAACGACCGTCTCCGTGAGCTCGGCGCCGACATCGTCCCGGCACCGGGGATGCCCGACTTCCTCGACGAGGCGAAAGCACACGTGGAGAGCATCCCCGAGTTCGTAGCGGAAGGCATCAAGGTCGAGCACTACGTGGTATCGACGGGGATTCGCCCGATGATCGAAGGCAGCGTCTTCGCCGACCACGTCGATGGGATCTGGGCCAACACGCTCATCGAGACACCCGCTCTTCCGGGATACCTCGACCAGCTACCGGTCAATCCGGCCTCCGGCCCGGTCAGCCAGTTCGGGTACACGATCGACAACGCAGCCAAGACGAGGGCGCTGTTCGAAATCAACAAGGGCGTGAATCGCAACCCGGATGTCGATGTCAATGCCAGGGTGTCTGAGGAGGAGCGTCGGGTCCCGCTCCGCCACATGATCTACATCGCAGATGGGCCCTCCGATGTTCCCTGCTTCTCAATCCTCAACGAGCGAGGCGGCAAGACGCTCGGCGTGTACATCCTCGATCCGGTGAACAACCATCGGCAGGTCAAGCAGCTCCAGGAGCAGGGCCGCATCCAGGGTATGGCTGAGGCCGATTTCCGCCCGGGCAAGGCCGCCTACCTGTGGCTCATGGACAGCATCGAGCAGATCGGGCACGAGATCGTCGAGGCCCGACGGCAGGCATTGGCAGCGATTCCGAACCCCCCGGGGCATGCGTAGGCGCTCGCTGCCTGTCGCCTGATACTTGATTCGCTCCGCGGCTCACTGGTCAGTAGCTTCGGGCTGTTGGAACACCCGAGAGGAGCATCCATGGGCATCGAACGCGTCGGCATCATCGGTGGGGGACAGATGGGCGGGGGGATCGCCGAAGTCTGTGCCAAGGCGGGGGTCGACACGATCGTCGTCGAGATCAACGACGACCTTGTCGCCCGTTCGAAGGCCGGGATCGAGAAGTCGCTCGCCAAGGCCGTCGACCGCGGCAAGCTCGAGGCCGACGACCGCGACGCCGCAATGGCCAAGCTCATGTTCGCGACCGATCGAGGCGACCTCGCCGACCGCGATCTCGTGATCGAAGCCGTCATCGAGAACGAAGAACTCAAGCACGACATTTTCAGCGACCTCGACCGTATCGTCGAGTCGCCGGACGCCATCCTCGCGACGAACACGTCGTCGATCCCGGTGACCCGGATCGCTCAGGCGACCGAGCGCCCGGAGTCCGTGGTGGGGATGCATTTCTTCAATCCCGCGCAGATCATGCCGCTCGTCGAGATCGTCCGCACGGTCGTCTCATCTGACGAGGCCGTTGATCGGGCCGCAGCCTTCGCCGGTGACCGACTCGGCAAGTCCGTCGTGCACGCGAAGGACCGGGCCGGCTTCATCGTGAACAAACTGCTCTGTCCGTACATCTTCGAATCGGTCCGGATGCTGGAAGAAGGATTCGCGACGCGTGAGGACATCGACGCAGCGATGGTGGGCGGTGCCGGCTATCCGATGGGGCCCCTCACGCTGGCGGATCTCATCGGCAATGACACGCTGCTCGCCGTTGCGGACTCGTTCATGGCCGAATACGAGGACCCACGCTTCGCAGCGCCGCCGCTGCTCAAGCGGATGGTGGAGGCGGGGTTGCTGGGGAGAAAGACCGGCCGAGGCTTCTACGACTATCGCTCGGCGTCGACCCGCTGAGCGCCGTTCGACGAGAGGACGCGGGATAGCTGGTCCTTCTTGATGAGGCCCGACGCCCGGAAGCGCTGCGTTGGGCGACGCTCTGCGGTTACTCCTGTGCGCTGCGCCTTCTTGCGAGCCTTCTTCGACGTCTTCTCGGGAGCGCGTGCGATCACGACGGTCGTCGGTGTGGAGCGGATCTTGTAGGTGTCGATCGCTCCCTGCACCTTGCCGATGTCGACCTTGACGACGTGAGCCGACTCGCCGTACTCGCGTGCGAGTTCGTTTGCGATGCCGTCCATGACCTGGCAGGCCGGACACCCAACCTGGGTGAAGTTGATCATCACCGGACGATCCGATTCCACGAGGGGTTCGAGGTCGATGAGGCTGTGGATCTTCTGGGTCTTCGTCTTGCGTCGGAACATCGGGGTCCTCGTGGGGGTCGCACCGGCGGGCGCCGGTACTCGGGAAGTATGCCCCGTCTCGTCGGCAATCGTTCTCCGATTCTCGGATCCAGAGGCACATCTGTCGACCAGAATGGCGTTGCTACGGAAGAGGAGACTGCATGGCGAAGATCCATGGTGGGCAGGCAATCGCACGGGCACTGCGTGCCGAGGGCGTCGACACGGTGTTCATGCTCACCGGCGGCCACGTCCTCCCCGTGATCGACGGCTGCGTCTCGGAGGGGATCCGGGTCGTCGACGTGCGCCACGAACAGGCCGCCGCTCACGCCGCCGACGCCTATGCGCGGCTCACCGGCCGCCTCGGCGTTGTCGTTGCTACTGCCGGGCCGGGGATCACCGACACGGTCACCGGTATCGCCAACGCCTGGTTCGCGAACAGTCCCATTCTTCTCATCGGCGGTCGTCACCTCACCACCGAGGACTTGAGGGGCGGTCTCCAGGAGATGGATCATCCCCGCCTATTCCACTCGATCACGAAGTGGGCGGACACGGCCTACGACACGTCTCGTCTGCCCGAGTACGTCGCCACGGCGGCCCGGCACGCCTTCTCCGGGCGGGGTGGGCCCGTGTTCCTCGACATCCCGTGGGACGTTCAATCGGGCATGGTCGAGGAGAACGCGATCCTGTGGCCTTCCGGCTATCGGGCCTCCCAACCGGCGAGTCTCGATGACGAAGCGCTTGCCAATGCGCTCGACCTCCTTGCTCGGGCCGAGCGGCCCGTCGTGTTCGCCGGCACCGGATACCGGTGGAGCAGGCACGCCGACCCCGTGGGCGCTCTCGGCGGACTCGTCGATACGCTGGAAGCGCCCGTGTTCCTCAACAGCCTTGCCCGCGGGTCGTTGCGATGGGACCATCCGCTGCTCGGCAATCGGGCCCGATCCGACGCGCTGCGCTCCGCCGACGTCGTCGTTGCCCTCGGTGTCGACTGGGATTTCAGAACCGGCTTCGGGAAGAAGGTCAACCCCGATGCGGCGGTCATCCAGGTCGACGCCGAACCGGCCCGCGTCGGA
This sequence comes from Actinomycetota bacterium, assembly GCA_039715165.1. GTDB lineage: Bacteria > Actinomycetota > Acidimicrobiia > Spongiisociales > UBA5794 > JAHEEL01. Next base: position 6,573 of record JBDLHX010000085.1, on the reverse strand, counting down.
TGGAACCGTCCTGCATCGATCGGCGTCGTCGCCGATCCGGGAGCCGTCGCTGCTCAGCTCGCCGAACGGGCGGGAGCGTCGGGCTCACCCGAGTGGGTCGAGCAGCTCCGCGGCATCGACCAGCAGAAGCAGGTCGCGGCCGACGAAGCTGCCGCATCGGACGGTTCCCCGGTTCACCCGGAGCGATTCGCACGCGAAGTCGCCGAGTTCTTCGGCGACGACACGATCGTTGCGGCAGACGGCGGGGACATCGTTTCGACGACGGCGAAGTGGCTGCGGACGAGCCGTCCCGGCGGCCTCCTCGACCCCGGCCCGTTCGGATGCCTCGGCGTCGGCGCCCCGTTCGCTCTTGCCGCCAAGGTGATCGAGCCGGATACCCGTGTCGGCATCGTCTACGGGGATGGGTCGTTCGGCTTCAACGCCATGGAGTACGACTCCCTCGTCCGCCACGGACTCCCGGTGGTCGGTGTCGTGGGCAACGACGGTGCGTGGAACAACATCAAGGCCATCCAGCGGATGCTCTACCCGGATCACCTCGTCGGCGCGGATCTCGGGATTCGCCGCTACGACCTGATGGTCGAAGGCCTCGGTGGCTACGGGGAGTTCGTTGAGGATGCTTCGGATCTGCGCCCTGCGCTTGAGCGGGCCCAGGACAGCGGCCTTCCGGCGCTCGTCAACGTCCACATCGCGGAGCAGGTGAGGATGAGCAGCGCTTACGGGGCGTAGCGAAAGCTCAGAGGATGATGACGCCGGTCACGCCGGCGACGACGCAGTAGATACCGAACGGGGCGAGGCCGACTCGCGCCAGCACCTTGATGAGGAACGCGATCGCCCAGTAGCCGGTGATCGCAGCGACGACCATGCCGACGATCGTCTCTGCCGTCACACCGGAACCGTCGGAGAGCGCCCGTGCCACCGAGAGCAGCCCGGCGCCGGCGATCGCCGGGATGCCGAGGAGGAAGGCGAACCGTGCCGCCTCGACCCGATCCATTCCCCGAGCGAGACCGGCTGAGATCGACATGCCCGATCGGGATACACCCGGGATGAGGGCGAATGACTGCGCGAGGCCGATGGTCCCCGCGTCGGTCGGGGAGAGGTCCTCGGTCGTTCTGTCGCCGCGTCGTAGCAGGGTCGTCGAGAGGAGGACGACGCCGGTCACGATCAGCATCCCGGCAACGGCGACCGGGCGCTCGGTGAGGCGGTCGAGCCGGTCCTCGAGGGTCAGGCCGAGGATGACGGCCGGGATCGTGCCGATCATGATGATCGTGATCATGCGGCGGCCCGGGCGGTCGAACCGTGCCATGCGCACGAGGTCCTGGCGGTAGAAGATGAGAACGGCGACGAGCGTTCCGAGGTGCAGCATCGCTGTAGTAGCAAGGTCGGGGACCTCGCGACCGAGGAGCGCCGGCACGAGGACGAGGTGGCCGCTGGACGAGATCGGCAGGAACTCCGTCAGTCCCTGGACCGCCCCCCACAAGATGGCATCAAGCATGACGCCAGGTTAGGGGACAGAGGCCTGGGTCATGGTGCGATGAGCACGATGAGCGTGCCGTCTCTGGCGGCGACGGCGACCTCCGCAGCGATCTCCGGCGGTACCGCAACCGTGCCCGATTCTGAGAATGACAGCAGGTCGTTGGTTCCCCCGGACACGACGACACCGTCGACGTCAAACGGAATCTCCGTACCGATGAGCCGGACGCGGGCCCCGGGCAAGGCTGATGCGGGAAGGGCGACGGAGACGGACCACCACCCGTCCGGGATCAGCGTCTCACCCGAAACCGCCGACGGCACGATCGGCTCCCCGGCGCTGATGTCTCGCGATGCGACGGGACTCGACAGGTCCGGCATTGCCATGACGCCGACGGGGACCGATCGCCACTCGACGAGCTCGTCGGTGATCGCCGTCCCGGATCCAATCGCTTTCGACGCGAACGGATACGGCGCTTCGACGTTGCCGTGCAGGTCCCATGCGAGGGCAAACACGACGATGGCGGCGGCGGCCGCCCATCGAAGGTATGGAGGGCGGGTCAGCCAAAACACGGGTCGAACGTATCGCACAGAGGCAGGAGTTGGAAGGGGTTCGACGTGGCATCGCGTCTCGGAGTCGCTCCACGACGAGAAGGTCCCTCCCCGTGGTCGCTTCACGCAAGCAGGGGGAATGGTGGGGGGCCTGCGCTCAGTTTTCCACGGGGAGGGAAGTCTCCGCCCCCATTGTTGCGCGTCTCGCGCCAATTCGGAAGAAGCTTCGTCGCGACCTGCGAATAAACTCACGCCGATGGACGTGCTCATTCCTCTCGCGATCGCCTATCTCGTCGGATCCGTTGGCTTCGGGGTCATTGTCCCGCGGTTGTCTGGCGTCGACATCTACTCCACCGGGAGCGGCAACCCCGGCGTCTCGAACGTCTACCGCTCGCTTGGGAAGGGGCCGGCGGCGCTTGTTCTGCTCGGAGATGGCGGAAAGGGTGCCGTTGGCGCAGCGATTGGAGCCGTCTGGGCGAACATCGTTACTTCGACTGCAACTGCCGAGACGCTCGCGGTTGCCTGCGCCTTCATGGCGGTCGTCGGCCACATCGTCCCGGTCTGGCATCGTTTCCGCGGGGGTCGCGGCGTTGCGACGGCCCTCGGCGCCATGATCTACCTCGCTCCGCTCCCTGGTCTCGTGCTCGCCGTCGGGTGGCTCGTCGTCACGGTCGTCTTCAAGGTGGCGTCGATCGCGTCGCTCACGGCGATGGCTCTCTACGTGCCCGGACTCGCACTGGCCGGATACCGAGGTTGGGCGCTCGTTTGGGCGGCTGGGATCGTCCTCGTCGTCGTGGTGCGCCATCTCCCCAACATCCAGCGTCTCGTGGCTGGGTCCGAGAGAAGGGTCACCGGGTCGTGAGACCGCTTCCCGACATGCAGGCCGAGATCCTCGATCGGATGCCGCTCCTCGACGAAGTGGAAGTCGACTGGAGCGAAGCCGTCGGTGGGGTTCTCGCCCGGCCGATCGACGCTCCGGAGGATCTCCCGGGCTTCGAGAATGCAGCGATGGACGGATTCGCCGTCATCGCCGCTGATACTCAATCCACCCCCGTCGAGCTGTCGGTCATCGACGACGTCCCGGCCGGGTGCGTGCCTTCCGTGGCGGTAGCCAAGGGGACGGTGGTGAGGATCATGACCGGCGCGCAGATTCCGGACGGCGCGGACGCGATCGTGCCGGTCGAAGCAACCGAACCGGTCGGAGATGACTCGGTAAGGATCCTCGAGGGCGCGAGCGTCGCCGATCACATTCGTCCGGCCGGCGGCAGCGTGCGGGAGGGAACGCGTGTCTTCGATCCAGGTCTGCGGCTTCGGCCGACGCACGTGGCGGTCCTGGCGTCCATGGGTGTTCGGCCGATCATTCGCCGCCGCCCGATCGTGGCGGTCATGTCGACCGGCAACGAGCTCGTGTCGCCGGCGACCCCGTCGCTCGAGGCCGGCACGATCAGAGACTCGAACCGCACGCTCGTAGCGGCGCTCATCGCCGATCTCGGTGCAGATGTGATCGACTACGGCATTGTCTCGGACAACGGAGCAGCGTTCGAGCAGGTGATCGACGATGCCGCATTAAGGGCGGACGTGATCATCACGAGCGGAGGCGTGTCGATGGGTGCCTACGACGTCGTGAAGCTCTCCCTCCGGGAGCGAGCAGACGTCGACTTCTGGAAGATCGCGATGCAGCCCGGCAAGCCATTCGGTTTCGGGATGATCGGAGAGACCGTCTTCTTCGGCCTGCCCGGCAACCCGGTGTCGGTGTTCGTGTCGTATGAGCAGTTCGTCCGGCCGGCGCTGCTCGCGATGATGGGCGCCGACCTCCTCTACCGAGAGCGGGTCGAGGGGGTGCTCGACGATGGCGTCGTGACGAACCCGGAGAAGGCCGTGTTCGTACGTGTCGCAGGAGGGCCGGGCACCGATGGGCGATGGCACGTGAGCCGGTCCGGCGGGCAGTCTTCGAATGTGCTGTCTGCGCTCGCTCTTGCCGACGCTCTCGCCGCGATCCCGGTCGGGGTGGGGGAGGTCGCAGCGGGCGGTACCGTTGCCCTCGAGATGATCCACCGGCCGGAGACGCGAACACGACGGGAGGTCCTCGGTGACCGATGAGCTGAGCCACGTCGACGAAGCCGGACGCGTCCGCATGGTCGATGTCGGGGAGAAGACTCCGACGCTGCGGCGAGCCGTCGCAGAGTCGTCGGTGACGATGGAACGTGCAACCCGCGAACGCCTCTTCTCCGACGATCTGCCGAAGGGAGACGCGATCGCCACAGTGCGTATCGCCGCGATCCAGGCAGCGAAGGAGACGTCATCGCTCATCCCGCTCTGCCACCCGCTGCCGATCGAGTCGGTGGCCGTGGCGGTGGAGCCAACCGAGACCGGGGCGGTCATCTCCGTCGAGGTGACGGTGACGGCCAAGACCGGAGTCGAGATGGAGGCCATGACGGCCGCTGCGATCGGCGCAGTCGCTCTCTATGACATGATCAAGGGCATCGACCGCGGAGCTGTGATCGATGGGGTGCGGCTTCTCGAGAAGTCGGGTGGCCGCTCGGGGGAGTGGCGCCGTGAGTGAGCCCACCGCCTCGGTGGTCACCGTCTCCGATCGTGTGTCGGCCGGTACGGCAGAAGACCGCTCAGGTCCGGCAGCCGCCGCACTCCTCGAAACGGCGGGGTTCCGCGTCGTCGAGTGCAACGTCATCCCCGACGGGGTGGAGACGGTCGCCGAGGCACTCGCGGAACTCGCCGGCGTCGTCGATCTCATCGTGACGACCGGCGGTACCGGACTCACTCCGCGCGACCTCACACCCGAGGGGACGAAGGCGGTACTCGAGCGCGAAGCTCCCGGCCTTGCCGAGGCGATGCGGGCCGCGACGTTCGGAAAGAACCCTCACGGGATGCTCTCGCGAGGGGTTGCAGGGACCATTGGAAACACGCTGATTGTCAACCTCCCCGGCTCTGTTCGCGGTGTCGAGGAGTCGCTGTCGGTCGTCCTCCCGGCGTTGCAGCACGGATTGGAGTTGCTAGTAAACGGTTCATCGGACCACAATGCCTGATACGAACAGGCGGGAAATGCTTTGAGGCCGCGCGGCTCGGGCGTACGCTCGAGCAAGCGGCGGAGTACAACAAGTGGAAGTCATCCTCTTCATCCTCATCGCGGGGGCATGGGCTGCGTTCCTGCTGCCCTCGTTCTTCGATCATCGGCGTGAGAACCCCAAGGCGACCACGCGGGCTTTCGCGCGCTCGAAGGAGATGCTCGCCAACGTGACCGTGGCGCAGGTCGGCACTCCGGCCTACGCGAGGCATCACGCCCGACTGCGCCGCAAGCGGACTCTTCTCGGGATGCTTGCGACGGCCCTCGGGGCGTTGGCGATCGCAGTTCTCTTCTCGAGCGTTCTGTGGCTCGGCGTGGCAATCGTGATCGATCTCCTGGTCGGCGGCTACGTGGCGATGCTCCTTGTTGCGAAACAGCCGAGCAAGGTGCGCCGTGCGTCCGTCATCCAGATTCCGACGGCCGTCCCTACCGCTCCGACGACGGCCGCAGACCTCGAATTCGAGGAAGCGCCGCCGACGGTTCGCGTCATCGCCGGCTGATCCGGTGGAATTCTCTCCTCCCGATCTCACGCACATCGAGGCTGCAGTTCGCGACGAGCTGGATGCGAAGTATGCGGCCCGGGAGCTTGCGCTCAAGAACGGCCGGCCCATCATTCGGAATTCGGCAAATGCGATCCGGGCATTGCACCGGGGCGAATCCGAGCGTGCGGCAGAACTCCTGGAAGTGGCGAGAGAACTGATTGTCGAGGTCGAGGACGGACTCGAGGGACACGAGGATCTCCTTCACGCCGCCTTCGTCTATGACGCCGTGAAGGAGTACGCCGAGGGTGTGCTCACGGCTGCTCTGCTCGCCGGCGAACCGTTGCCGTTGCCGTCCGAGGTCGGGGTGCACTCCGTGCCGTATCTGAAGGGTCTCGGCGAGGCCGTGGGGGAGCAGCGGCGCCGGATGCTCGACTACCTGCGTGCCGGGAATCTCGAAGCAGCCGAGGCAACCTTCCAATCGATGGATGTCGTTCTCGACCTGCTCACGTCGCTCGACTATCCGGACGGCATGACCGCGGGACTGAGGCGGACCACCGACGTGGCCCGATCGCTCATCGAACGAAGCCGGTCGGATCTCACCACCGCCGTGGTCCAGGAGCGGCTCAGAGCCGAACTCGGAGGCGAGTGAATCGGGTGCCGGTGGATTCGGCCTCCTGATACACTCCCGAACCGTCCGGGGGTGTAGCTCAGTCCGGCAGAGCACTACGTTCGCAACGTAGGGGCCACGGGTTCAAATCCCGTCACCTCCACCGATCAACAACCCTTGTGTTACAAGGGTTGTTCGTCATTTCAGGGCCATTGCTCTACAGCTCCAATCCTCGTTCCGCGCGCGTTCTGTGCGCGATCGCGTCAGCGATGATCTGTTCGAGCCGGTCGGCGGCGACTTCGTCGAGGGGTTCGTAGAGGTGCCCGTAGATGTCGAGGGTGGTCTTGCCCGTAAGCCCAGCTCACCAGCCCATATCCGGCTGA
>JBDLHX010000084.1:0-10500 GCA_039715165.1 Actinomycetota bacterium | reverse complement strand
GTTTTCGTCTCAGGTTCCGACAGCGACGTTGCCCGCTACAGGCTGCCCGTGATCGTTCGCGAGTACGGATTGGGCCACCTCCGCGAACAGGATCGAACAGCAGAAGCCCGCGATGCTCATGCCCGGTACATCTTCGACCTCATTCTTCAAGCCACTGACACAATCTCTTCTCCGGGATTCGCAGATTGGATTCCACGACTCAGTGCCGTTGCCCCAGACATCAAGGCCGCGCTCGACTGGACACTGCCACGGTGGCCCCGTTCTGAGACACTGCGAGTCGCCCCCGGCCTCCTGCACTTCTGGTACCGAACGGGCAATCCGGTGGATGCAGCCAAGTGGGGGAAAGCGATGATCACCGAAATCGAAGGAGTACCCAACCATCTTGTAGCTTCAGCGCGGAGCTGCGTCGGTTTCGCCGCGAATGTCCTCGGTGATGAGCACGAGGCGCTGTACCAGATCGAGGCTGCCGTTGCCCTCGTCAGAGACGGCGCACATCAGCGAACGCTCATCAACGCCCTGTGGGGCCGGGGACATGTCGCCATCCAGGTCGGCGACTTCCAGACTGCTCATCGGTGCGCCACAGAAGCACTCGCCATTTGCGACGACATCGGCGATCCGTGGCTGCGAGCGGACCCGCTGGCGTTGCTTGGATTCGCATTCCTGTTCTCGGGCCAGTCCCTTGACGATGCCAGGCGATACTCAGAGGAGGCACAGGCGCTGTTCCGCGAGTTCGGGGACACTGCCAGCCAGACCGTGATGAACCCTCTGTCCGTGATCGCAATGCGCCAGCGCGATCTCGTCGCGGCCGAGCGGTACGCACTCGATGTTGCCGCCCTCGCAGCGGGATCCGGGTGGGAGGCAGCCGCACTCGTCAACCTCGCAGAAGTGTTCCTTGCTCAGGGAAGGCTCGATGAGGCAACATCAACGCTCCAACGTGCTGTGACGCGCGGCCTAGACGCTGGTCTTGAGAACTGGTTCCGCATGGGGCTGCGTGACCTCGGTCAGGTCGCCGTGGCCCGCAAGACCCCACGCCGAGCAGCGCTGCTCTTCGGCGCATCTCGGCGTAACGCTCCTGTCTACGGCCTCGACCCGACCATCTACGAGCCGATGGAGGCCTACTGCCGTGGCAAACTCGGGGATGAGCAGTTCACGCTGGTATCTCAGGAGGGTGGCCGCATGGGATACGAGCAGCTGATGGAACTTGCTCTCGACGAGCCAAGGGATCGCCTCGCGAGCGTGTAGGTGTCAGACCACATACGGGACCGGGCAGCACAATGCTTCCCGAAGAGCCCCTTCACATCGCCTGATCCGCCATCTAGCCTGCCACACAGAGTGCTTTGGTCCTGTAGCCCCAAGCAGGACCGGGGAAGGGAACATGAAGCAAAGGTGCTCCGGCAGCCGCACGCGACTGCCTCGTCTCATGACGATCGCATTGACTGTATTCGCTTTGATCGGGATCACAGGACCGGCCACCGCAGCTGAAGCCGCGGCCACATCGGACTCGCGCACCTACGACGTGCAGGCAGTGGCCGGGTTCGAAACGGGTCTCGTGAGTTTGGCGTTCATCGACGATCGCCTCGCCGCCGGCCAGCCATACACCTTCGACACCTGGGTGAACACGGATGTCGAGGTGACACTCCACGCATACAACCCGATCAAGGAGGCGGGCGTACGCGACACCTTCTATGGCGTCGGAGACGAACTGTGCACCCCGGATGCGGCGCCCGGTGTCTGCCAGCCATACACGGGACCGTTCGTCGTGGATGGAACCGCGGGAACGACAGTGTCGTTCTACAGCACCAACACCAGCGGAGCGTCCGAGACCAAGGTCGAACCGGTGGAGGTCCTCATCGACAAGGAACCGCCGGTCATGTCCTGCTCTGCATCTCCCGAGGAGTTGTGGGCACCCAACAACCGGTTCATCGATGTTGCGACAGCGGTAACCGCCGTTGACGAGGTGTCGGGTCCAGCGGACTTCTGGCTGGATGCCATTGCTGACTCGTACGGGGATGCCGACACGGGAATCCAAGGGTTCGAACTTGGCGAAGCCGACATCGACGGCAGCATGCTCGCCAAACGATCGGGAAGACTCGGAACGAGGGTCTACACGCTCACATACGCGAGCGCAGACCATCTCGGCAACACCGGCACGTGTGAGGTGACCGTGTCCGTTCCACACGACCAGCGTCGGAGGAACTCGCTTTCGTAGCGGATATTCGTGTCGGGGTCTCCACGAGATCCCGACACACCAGCCACAGACGTACGCGTCGTCTCAGCAGGAATCAGGGTGGGGACGATTCCCCATGTACGTCGGGAGATCCTAGAGCGTACGATTGGCTCAGAGGAACACAACGGGAGAGCAGATGGTGGGCTTGGCAGCATCGGGTGTGGTTGACTCCCCGGCCTTCGTTCCCACAAAGGCTCAAGCGCTCGACCGGATGCCCATGGGAGCGCGCTCGTGACCGACCCGCCCGAGCCCCCCGGAGTCGAGAACGGTGATTCGACAGGGGAATCAGAGAATGCTGAACCCGACATCCGATCTGCCATCGGCGATTTCCTGACCAGCGCTCAAGAGGCAGGTCTGATCGATGTGTCGACACGGTTCGAACTCCTGCGGCTCAACAGCACCCTCCATGGACCGACCGGATCCCCAACCGCGGTATCGCCGATCACACCAGAACCGAGCGCTGGTGGGGAGGAACCCATCGACCGATTCCTGCAGGCTGACCGGTCTACGCGAGGCGTCCCTGCCACTCCGGAGTCGAAAGCACCGGGACCGGTACCGGTTCCGTCAGCGTCAGCACCCGCTTCTCCGGCTCCGAGGCCACCCACCGCTGAGCCTGAACCTCTCGCCCCCCAGACACCAGCACCCGTCCCCGAACGGACTCACACTGCAGCAAGCTGGCTCAACTCCCTGACGGACTCAACGTCGGATCTGCGCTCGGCCGTCACCTCGGATATGGCCGTCCACGGCTTCAGCTACCTCGGTGCGTTATTGACCTTCATCGGTGTCTTCGGCTTCCTCTTCTTCAGCTTCGCCGACCTCCCCAACTCCGTACAGCCGTTCGTCGAGCTCGGCATTCCGGCCATCTTCTTCGCATGGGCATGGATGCTCCACAGGCGTGGCGCACGCCTTGTCAGTGCAGCCATGGCACTGCTCGGAGGAATGCTGCTCCCGCTCATCATGTTCGCGAGCCTCGTCGATGAGGCTCCAATGCCGCCCGATCTCACCGGCACCGCCCTGATTATCGGCATGGTGACCGTGTCGCTCGTACTCGCCGTCGTCTATGCCGCGTGGTGCCGGCGACTGTCGGACTCGGCACTCCGCTACCTCGTTGGGCCTCTCGTATGGCTTGCTGCCATGGCAGCAGGCTTCCTGTTCAAGACTGGCGAACCATTGGCCGGAGAAGCGATCACACGGCTCGTCTCCTATCAGCCAGCCCTCGCTTCGATCGCCATCGCAGCCACTCTGGAGTGGGCGGGACGCCACCCGAACAGTCGGTTCGCGCGACCCACCGTGGTAGCAGCGATCCCGGGGGTCGTGATTGCTTATCTGCTCACACTTGTTCTCGCCATCTCGGAGGGGTGGACGTCCGCTCCGCTGGTGATTACAGGCGCCGCCACATTCGTGTCGTTCGAACGCCTCGGGCACGAGCTAGGTCAGCACGACAGCATCAGGCTGGGCCGACCGATCCTGCTGGGACTCACGGTTCTGCCTCTCATCCCCGAATGGGACATTGCCTGGGTGGGCGTGCTCGCCGTCATCTCCTATGCATCTCTGACGGAGTGGGAGCTCAGATCCGAGGATCCCAATGACAACGCACTAATGCTCGCTGTCGGTGGCGCGGGGCTGGGACTTGGTGCATCTCTGGCCGCGGCGTGGCCCACCATCGTGGCATGGGCGATCGCCAGCGTCTGGCTCCACGCCCGGCGCATCCTCGGTGTCCCCCACGATGAAGCGGAACCAACCCTGACCGTTGCCGCGGCCGCGACCTCGGCGGGGCTTGGCTACGGCCTGCACCAGGCACTGTCCACCGATGTCGCATGGCTCGCAATGGGGTTGATCGCCGCAATGGTCCTTGCAGTCATCCGCGTGACCAGAAGCGACGATCCGTACTGGAGAGGTTGGCTCGTTGTCGCGGCATCAGTGACATCCGTGGGTTCGTTCGCATCCTGGGTTGATGGGGGTGCAGGAACACCATCTCTTGCTCTGATCACCGCAGCAGCAGTCGCCGCAGGGATCGTCGTGCTCAGCCCTGGTTGGCCAGTGCTGCGTGTCTGGCTCACCGGTGGGGCCACGGCCATCGTGTTGACGCTGGCCATCGCGGCGCTTGAGACACCCGGAGACATTCAACCCGCAGTATGGGCAGTCGCCGGATTCGCGACAGTCATCGGTGCCGCCATCGTACATCGTGACTTGTCGCCGCACATTGCAGCGATCGGTCACCTCGTCGGTCTGGGTGCCCTTATCGGATTGGGTTCCGAGCCAGCCCGGACAGTGGCGATCGTCGCTTGGGTCGTAGCTTGGTTGTCGACCGTCGTTGTTCAGGAGGCAGGACGCCCTTCGATCGGGTCGCTCCTTGCGTCGGTGCTCGACGCAGGAGATGACGACACGCCGACTCGACTCGGCAAGGCCGCTCTCGCGCTGCCGGCAGCCATCCTCCTGGTCAGTATCCCGGTCGCCGCTGTGACGCTCTCGAACATGGTCGATGCCTTTGCTGAGCATCGAGCTTGGAGTGCGTTCGTTGTCGCTGGTGTTGCCGCTACGTACGCAGGTACCACGCGACTGCTGTCGGGGCGGCCCCACATCGCCGGCATGGCCGCGGTCGGCGCCATGCTCCTCTCTCTCGCAGCGGTGGCGATCGCCATCCCCGCTCCGTGGCCGTCCACCACCGCCGCAGCAACAACGATCGCCGTTGCGCTGGTGCTGCCCGCAGAGCGATCGAGCAACGCGTTCAGCTGGTTTGCCTGGATCATGTCCGTCGTCCTCTCAACTCTCCTCGCCGACCGAGCGGGCATCGATTTCGACCAGCTTCACTTCGTGGCGTTGGGATGGGGCCTCGTCATGCTGGTCGGCGGATTGGCGTTCGATGACATCCGCAATGGCCGCAGAGTGGCCGGTGAAGGTCTGCGTGTCTCCTGGCTACGACGTCCGGTGGCAATCGGAGCGTTGGTCGTACCGATGGCCATCACTCCCGCGCTGGCGCAGAGTCCCGTATCACTCGGGTGGTCCACCCTCGCCGCAGCAGGCGGATACGCCGTGGTCGCCCTCCAGCTACGAGCCGGCGGAGTGAGCGCTGTTGCTTACACCCTGGCAACCATCGGACTCGTCGCCCTCAGTCCCTGGGCTGACCTACAGCGCCCCGTCGTACTCATCATCCCGACCGCTGTCCTCGTGGCGATTTCATGGCTGCTCGAATCCCGGAAGGAGAGTGCGGGCGCTCCTCTCTGGCTCGGCTGGGATCGAGCCCCGTTCGTCGTCGCCGTCGGTATTGGTGCTATGGCGCTTGCTCGAGCTATTCAGGTTGATGCGGTTCCGACAACGTGGCTGATGTTCGGTGTGCTCGCCATCGTTCAGGCAGTTAAGAGCCGTGATCGCACGTGGGAGGAGGTCGGAAATCTCATCGTGCTCGTCGCAGCACTGGCGGTCGGTGCAGGTTGGCTGCCACTGGCACTCGGCGCCACCGCGCTGCGCGGAGTCATCGGTGCTTCGTTCACCGATGGGCGGACGCGTCTGGCCTATCAGGCCATCGGGGTGATCGCAGCAGGGCTCGGATGGCTGGCCGTGATCGAATGGCAGGGTTGGGCACCCGTGCCGGCAGCGAACTACTCGGTGGTTGTCTTCGGTGGCCTCGCGGCAGTCGTGGGCGCAGCTATCCGGTTCCGATCACCCGAGGAGGACTCGGTCATCGGATGGGGAGCATTGGCAGTCGTTGGCATGTTCGTCTCGACAGTTATCGTGCAGGTCGATGTCGCCAATCTATGGCCCGCGGCAGGAAGCCTGCTCTTCGCAGTCGGCCTGGGTCTTGCAGCGTCTCGGTACGACGACTACTACCTCGAGTTTGTAAGTGCGACGATTGTCGGCCTGGCTTGGCTCCAGGTGACCCGCGGAGCGCCGCTCACCGACGCGCAGGCTGTTTGGGCCACCCCGCTACTCGCTGGTGTTGGAGCCGTCTCGGCCGCCGTACTCCTCCGAGACGAACGGGTGACCGAGCGCTGGACGATGGCCTGGTTGGGACTCTCACTCGTTGCACTCGTGTCGGTGTGGACGTACATGGAGATGTTCGCGATCGGAAGTGTCGGCCCGGCGATTGGCATCGGTTTACTCACGGTATCAATCACCTTGGTGGCGCGCCGTCTCATGCCCTCACTCCACTTTGCCTCCCCATGGTTGGCCGGTTGGGCTTGGCTTGCGCTGGTCGGAGGCCTCGGGTGGGATCCTGAACGTGGGCTGATCGCAAGCGCTCTGCTGTTCGGATCCCTATCCGTCCTCGTCATCGAGGCCATCCGCATCTCGCAACGGTTCTCCCGTCCGGCACCTGCCACCCCTCCATCGACCGTGGATATTGCGCGGATGTGGTGGCTCCTCGCCTGCGTTGGCGTCATCAGCACGACGCTGGTTACGGGGATGTCGAATCCCGGTCAACCGATGTGGCTGGCAACCGCGACAGGACTGGCATTGTTGGCAATCTCATCTGCACGAGGCATCGAACCCCTGCTATGGCCACACCTACGCCACGGCGTACTCCTCGTCGCACTCGGAGCTGTCACCACACTCGGTCTCGGGCTCGCCCTGACGCCAGCAGCCATCGCTACCGCAGTGATTGTGGCCGACATCGTGTTGACCATCAGCCTGCTCATCGAGAACCGCCGAGATGCCTCGTCTCCGTGGCTGATACCACTGATGACCGCAGGAGCCGTTGCCGCGGGTGAGGTCTTCCTCATCGGGCTGACCCTCCTGCCCGAACGTGAGACACTGATTGCCGTTGTCCTCGCCCTGAGCATGCAGGCCGCCGCTGTCGGATTCTCGATGCGTACGCCTCTGGTTCTCGCACTGGCTCCCGTTCTCGCCATGGTCGGCTGGCTAGGAATTGCGATCTCCAATCTCAGCGGTAGCGCCCAGTGGTACTCCGTGCCGATCGCGCTGGCCATGCTCGCCGAAGTCGAGATACTCCGATGGGAACCATCCGAGGAGGGGCTCGAGATGCCACCGGAAGCCTTGCTCGTTCTCGAGTGGGTGGGCATTGGATTGCTGGCCCTCGCTCCGGTTGTTGAGATGTTCACCCGCGGACCCCAATTCGGGCTCGTCGCGCTTGCTGCAGCCGGCGCCTTGCTGCTGTGGTCAATCCTCACGCGGATCAGGCGCCGGGCTGTCGCTGCGGCGGTTATTGCAGTCTCAGCATCTGTGCTGATGATTGCCGCTGCAGCCGCAAACGAGGCCCCGACCTCGGCATTGTTCTGGATCGTGGCCGCCGGCATCGGCTTCGCATTGATGCTGTCGATCGCTCTGGTTGAGGCCTACCGCTCCGCGAACGGAACGGTGATGGCGAGGATCAACGAGTTGATGGAGGATTGGGAGTGAACAGCCAATACCGCGTGGCGCTAGCTCTGGCCGCCGTCGGTGGGGCGTCGATTGCCTGGGGCATCATCGAGTTGGACTCGCCACCGGCCATCGCGATGCTGCTCGCCGCCGCAACGCTTCCCATCGCCATCGCGTTCGCCGTGTGGGGGCGCATCGGCGGCACCTTCCCGACATTGGCGGCGATCGGTGGAGCGATCATCGGTGTACCTCTGACCCTGTTGCTCGGAACACTCCTCTACATCGGCACACTCCTCAGTTTTGCGCCGCTGTCGGGCATCGTTGAAAACCTCTTCGAGTACCTCAGTCTGGACCCCGATCTCACCGGAACCCTCGAGTCGGAACCGGTGCTGCTGTTGATCGTTGCGCTGGTGCTCATCGCTCCTCTCACTGAGGAGTTCTCGAAGGGAGTCGGCGGTTTGCTTGGAAGTCCAACCAATCGTCGCGAAGCCTTCTTGGCCGGGGTCGCTGCTGGAGTGGGATTCGCCATCGTTGAGGACATCCTCTACGCAGCGGGCGGTGTGTGGGGTGGTGACCCGTGGCCAATGGTGGTGCTCGTGCGATCCCTGGGAGCAGTCGTTCATCCGCTCGCCACCGGTGTCGTGATGCTCGGCTGGTGGGAGTGGCGTGAGAATCGAGACGGATGGAGCTTGCTGCAGCACTTCGCGGTCGGCGCAGGGATTCACGCTGTTTGGAACGGAGCCATCGCAGTGACGATCATCGCTGGATTCGCATTCGAATTCGATGCCGTCGGGTCGTCCCTACCCACATTGTCGCTGGCGTACTCGGCGGCATTGGGCGCAATCATGAGCGTCGGACTGTGGAGATTGACCTCCACCGTTGCCGAAAGTCAACCGACCACCGGGATCATCGATCTGACGGAAACCCGCACGTTGGTGGTCTGGATCGTATTGGCGGCCTCATTCATGGCGCCCATCGCTGTGTTGCTACTTGCCCTGCCGGGCAGCACCTAGACGATGAACGGACACCAGAATCCGAAACAAGGACGGAGGAGACCGTGTCACTGATCAACTGCCCAGAGTGCAAGCGAGAGATCTCTGACCGCGCCGTGGCCTGCCCACATTGCGGGTGTCCGGAAGCCGGAGGCGCAGCAGCTGTCGATCGGCTGCACGAGTCGACCGTCACCCCCGATCGATGGCCATCCATCGAGGGCCACGAATGGGCAGGGACCCGATCCGAGGCGCTCTGGTGCCAGACCTGCGGGGAACGAGTCTTCTTCCCTCGCGACCAAGCGACTCACGGGTCGCACCAAGTCGGGCCGCTCAGCGGTATATCCGGACCAGCACCGCCAGTCGAGAGCACAGGGACGGCCAATGCTCCAACTCACGCCGAACCGATCGCAGACGACACCGGATCGAAGCGCTGGGACTGGGGTCGCATCGCCAACTTCCAGTCACGGACTGCGCGCAGTGAGTTCTGGACAGCACATGGCGTTGCACTGGCAGTTGCCATTGCGGTGCCCTTGACGGGCCTCGACTCGCTCTCCGGCCTCATGGCGTGGATCACCTTCGCCATATGGTCATGGCTCAGCGTGGGTTCATCGGTGAACCGACTCCACGACATGAACTACTCGGGATGGCTGATTCTTCTCTATCTGGTACCGGTCGTGAACTTCTTCGTGTGGATCTGGCTTGGCTCCGGCAAGGGCAAGAGCGAGAGCAACCAGTGGGGTCCGCCGATCGCCCAACCGAGAAGTGGATAGGTAGGCGGCGATCATCCTGTGCCGGCCGGACGCGCTGGCCACCACAGTGCGAGACGCACTGATCACCTCGCTCACGATCAGCCGTATCGTGTAGACATGACAACGCGCATCGACACCCTCCTGCTCCTCGCCCTTCCCGCCTCCGGCAAATCAGAGCTTCGCCGGTACCTCGCATCGGTTGATGATGAGACCGCTCTGGCAGACTTCGGACTCGGACCAACCGTCCAGCTCGACGACTACCCGTATGTCCACATGATGCGACGCATCTCCGAGGAAATGATCCGGCTCGGCGAAACGCCCACGTTCTTCACCGCTATGGATCAGCCGTTCCTCGACGGGAGGGACTGGGGCACGCTCATCAAACTCGTCGATGAGGATTACACCGCCCTCGGATCAGTTCCCGGGACTCCGGAGAAGCCGACTGCATGGATGCTCGATCGGTTCGATCGTGCGCGGGGGCTCGTCGGGATCGAACCGGTGTTCTCCGAGCTTTCCGAGTCCACTCTGAGCGGCCTCGCAACAGCACTCGACGACGAGGTCGTCGAACTCGCACGCGAACGCTCCGCCACACTCGGTAGCTATCAGAAGCACAGCTCGACGGTACTGATCGAGTTCGCCCGTGGCGGCCCGGAAGGCACCGAACCCCCGCTCCCCGACCCGCACGGGTACGGCTACTCGCTGCGCCACCTCTCCGCCGACATCCTGTGGAGAAGCACAATCCTCTACGTCTGGGTGACACCCGAAGAGAGCCGCCGGCGCAACGACGAGCGTGCCAAGCCGGGTCGGGACGGTGATGCTTCGATCCTGCACCACGGTGTGCCCGAGATTGTGATGCGAGGCGACTACGGAGTCGACGACTTCCACTGGCTCCTTGAACAGGGCGGCGGCAACGCCGTCGAGATCACCACGAAGGATGGAGAGTTCGCTATCCCAGCGGCCGTCTTCGACAATCGCGCCGATCACACGTCGTTCCTGCGGGCCGACCAGTCTGAGTGGGACCCGGACTTGGTGGGTGAACTCCACGCCGCGCTGACAGGTTCCTTCGCCGGCTTGCAGTAGGCGAGCACCCCACCTGTAGGCCCCCTTCCTTCGTGGTGAAACGGCAGAGCGGAGCGGTGCAAGGGATTGGTGCTGAGAGCTGAGATTTGAAGGCCTTCTGCATCCCCCTCCTGGCTCGCAAGCTCGCCCGTCCTCCCAC
>JBDLHX010000083.1:0-10521 GCA_039715165.1 Actinomycetota bacterium | reverse complement strand
TGCGGACGAGCCGACCGGGGAGCTCGACACCGAGACGAGCCTCGAGATGTACGAGCTGCTGCGCGGCCTGTCCCACGAGGGCGGGCTGAGCGTGCTCGTCGTCACCCACGACGTCGCCCTTGCCCAGCGCAGCGATCGGGTCATCCGCATCGCGGACGGCCGCATTGCGACGCAGGGCCGGAGAGGCCAAGAAGAGCTCGTGGCGATCGACCAGCGGGGCACGGTGCAACTCCCGCGCGACATGCTTATCGAAGCGGGGATCGGCGATCACGTTCGGGTGAAGCTCGTCGACGAGGGGATCCTCCTTCAATCCGAGGAGCGTCCCGAATGAGCCTCGTTCTGCGCAACGTCTCGAAGAAGTACCCGAACGGTTCGATTGGTGCTCTCGACGTGGACCTCACCGTCGAACGCGGAACCTTCGTGGCACTATTCGGGCCGTCCGGATCGGGGAAGACGTCGCAGCTCCACATGATCGGGCTCCTCCAGCGGCCCGACACGGGGCAGGTCGTCATCGACGGGGACCGGGTCGACGAGGTGAGCGAGACGGAAGCGGCAGAGATCCGACGCACGAAGCTCGGGTTTGTATTCCAGTCGGCGAGTCTCCTGAACCTGCTCTCCGCGTACGAGAACATCGACGTGTCGCTCCGACTCCTCGGCGTCCGGGGCAAGCACGCGAAGGCGGCGGTGATGGCGGCGCTCGATGCCGTCGACATGCAACCGAGGGCCGATCACCGCCCCGACGAGATGTCCGGTGGCGAGCAGCAGCGCATCGCAATCGCTCGAGCCCTCGTTCACGAACCGAACTACGTGCTCGCCGATGAGCCGACGGGCGAGTTGGACACCGTGACCGGCGCATCCATCCTCGCTCTCCTGCGCCGGATCGCCGATGCGGGCACCACCGTCGTGATGGCAACGCACGACCCGGCAGCGCTCGCGCATGTCGACGAGGCCTACTTCATCGAGTCGGGACGGCTTCACCGCCCGCGCCGCGACGAACTCAACCTCTGGCTCACCGAGGGGACGTCGCTCTCGACGGAGAGCTGAGGGCGGATCCCCGTTCATCTTCGGGCTTGCCGTTCGGGGCCGCCCGGATAGGATGACCGTCAACGAAGCGCTCATCCAGAGCGGTGGAGGGACAGGCCCTGCGAAGCCGCGGCAACCGACCGTGTACGGTGCCAATGCCTGATCGATGAGGGGCCGAAGCGGGACTCCCGCTCGCGGCGCTCTTCGAGCGTTTCGAGCCGAGGTGGAGGACTGCCGATGACATCGAGAGATAGATCGCTATCCCGGCACATCCTCCGCGCGGAGGAAGCCGCATGAGTAGCTACCTCGACGCGGTGAACGAAGGGGTCGTCATCTTCGACGGCGGAGCCGGCACGTGGCTTCATGCCGCCGGACTGAAACCGGACGACTACGGCGGCGAAGACTTCGAAGGCTGCGCTGAGGTCCTGAACGTCACTCGCCCCGATGTGATCGAAGGGCTCCACCGATCGTTCCTCGACGTGGGTGTGGACGTGGTCGAGACAAACACGTTCGGCGGGTTCGCGATCCCGCTCGGCGACTACGGCCTCGCCGACCGTGCCTACGAACTCAATGCAACCGGAGCAGCCATTGCTCGGCGGATTGCCGATGAGTACCGGTCGGCGGACGGAAGACAGCGCTTCGTCGCAGGATCGATGGGGCCGGGCACGAAGTCGGCGACGATGGGTCAGGTCACGTACCGCGAACTGCGCGACGCCTACGAGATCCAGGCGGCGGGCCTCATCGACGGCGGTGTCGATTTGCTCGTCATCGAAACCCAGTTCGACCTTCTCGGGGCGAAGGCGGCGATGAACGGTGCGCGTCGAGCCATGAGGTCGGCAGGTGTGGACCTCCCTCTCCAAGTTCAGGTGACGATCGAGACGACGGGACGCATGCTCGTCGGCACGGAGATCGGCGCCGCCCTCACGACGCTCGATGCGATGCGTGCCGACGTCGTCGGACTCAACTGTGCGACCGGCCCCGGTGAGATGTACGGGCCGGTGCGCCACCTCTTCGCGCGCTCCCGGATGCCGATCTCCATCATTCCGAACGCCGGCATGCCGTCGATCGTGGATGGTGAGGTGTCCTACGACCTCTCTGCCGCGGAGCTTGCGGGCCACCTCGCGACATTTGTGAGCGAGTACGGCGTCAGCGTCGTCGGTGGCTGCTGCGGGACGACGCCGCAGCATCTGGCCGCGGTCGTTGATGCATGCCGTCCGCTTTCCCCGGCCGAGCGCGACATCCGGCATGCTCCCTCTGTCGCGTCGATCTACAGCGCGACGCCGATCAAGCAGGACACGTCGTTCCTCATCGTTGGGGAGCGAACGAACGCGAACGGGTCGAAGGCCTTCCGCGAGGCGATGCTCGGAGGCGACCTCGACCGGTGCGTCGGCATCGGCGAGGGCCAGGTCCGCGAGTCGGCTCATCTCGTCGATCTCTGCATCGACTACGTGGGACGGGACGGCACCGCCGACATGAACGAGATTGCTCAACGCTTCGCCACCGAGATCACGGTCCCGGTCGTACTCGACTCCACGGAACCGCCCGTGATGGAAGCCGGTCTCGAGCACCTTGGTGGACGGTCGGTCGTGAACTCGCTCAACCTCGAGGACGGGACCGGTCCCGATTCGAGAGCCCGCAGAGTGCTCGGGCTTGCCCGGGAGCACGGTGCCGCCGTCATCTGCCTCCTGATCGACGAGGAAGGCCAGGCCCGCGACGCGGAGTGGAAGCTGCGTGTCGCCCGCCGAATCCATGATCTCGCCGTCGGCGAATACGGCCTCGAAGACGCCGACCTCATCTTCGATCCCCTCACGTTCCCACTCACGACCGGCGGCGACGATCTCCGTCGCGACGCAATCGAGACGATCGAAGCGGTCCGGATGATCAAGGAGGCCTTCCCAACGAGCTCAACCGTGCTCGGGATCTCGAACGTGTCGTTCGGGCTGCGACCTGCGGCGCGCAAGGCCCTCAACTCAGTATTCCTTCACGAGTGTCTCGACGCCGGCCTCGATGCTGCCATCGTCCACGCCGGGAAGATCGAGCCGCTTCACCTCATCGACTCCGAGCAGCGGACCATCTGCGAGGACCTCATCTACGACCGCCGCCGGCCCGGCTACGACCCGCTCGATGCGCTCATCAGGGTGTTCACGGACGTGGAGGACGCAGCGCCGGATGAGGACGAGCGCGCGACGTGGCCGGTCGAGCGTCGTCTCGAGCAGCGGATCATCGACGGCGAGCGTCCGGATCTCGAAGCCGATCTCGAAGAGGCGCTCGAAGCCGGCCACACACCAATCGGGCTCGTCAACGACGTGCTCCTCCCGGCGATGAAGACCGTTGGGGACCTCTTCGCCGAGGGCGACATGCAGCTGCCGTTCGTGCTGCGGTCGGCGGAGACGATGAAGGCGGCGGTTGCCCATCTCGAGCCGCAGATGGAGCACTCGGACATCTCCGGGCGCGGTTCGATCGTGCTTGCCACCGTCGCGGGAGACGTGCACGACATTGGGAAGAACCTCGTCGACATCATCCTCTCCAACAACGGATTCGAGGTTCACAACCTCGGGATCAAGGTCGGCGTCCGCGACATCATCACGGCCTTCGAGCAGACGGGAGCGAACGCAATCGGGATGAGTGGGCTTCTCGTCAAGAGCACGCTCGTCATGCGGGACAACCTGGACGAGCTCGCTCGGCGCGGGCACGGCGACGTTCCGGTCCTCCTCGGAGGTGCAGCGCTTACCCGTTCGTTCGTCGAACGAGATCTCCGGAGCCGGTACGCCGGGCCGCTCTACTACGGCAAGACTGCGATGTCGGGGCTCGAGGCGATGCAGGAGATCGTCGCGGGAGCGGCTGTACCGGCGGCGAGAGGCGAAGCCGGGCGAGCGGCGACGGCTGCAGTCGCTGCGCAACCCGTGCCCGTCCGTGCACCGTCGGTGGCGATCGACGCGCCGATCTTCGAACCGCCGTTCGTTGGGAGTCGGGTGGTGAAGAGCATCGAGATCGACGATGTCGCCGCGTTCATCAATGAGACGGCGCTCTTCAGGAACCAGTGGCAGTTCCGGCCCGAGAGCGGTGAGAGCGATGAGGAGTTCAAGGACCGGCTGCGGAGGGTGCTGCGGGGGCAGATCGAGAAGGCGAGGGCCAAGGACCTTCTCGTCCCGCAGGTCGTCTACGGGTTCTACCCGGTGAACGCCGACGGCGACGAACTCATCGTGTGGACCGATGAGAAGCGCAGCGAGGAACGGACGCGGTTCCGGTTCCCGCGCCAGATCCACGACCCCTGGCTCAACATCGCCGACTTCTTCCGGCCGGTCACCGACGACCGCTGCGACTACGCGGCGTTCCACGTCGTCACGATCGGCGACCGGGTCTCGCGCCGGACCACCCTCCTCTTCGAGAATCACCGCTACGAGGACTACCTGCTTCTCCACGGTCTCGGAGTGGAGATGGCCGAGGCGCTCGCGGAGATGTGGCACGAACGCATCCGCGAGGAGTGGGGATTCGGCGACGAGGACGGGCCGACGGTCGGCGGGTTGTTCCGTCAGCAGTATCGGGGCGGCCGGTACTCGTGGGGGTATCCCGCCTGCCCCGACCTCGAGGACAACGAGCGGGTCGCCGACCTCCTCGATGCCGGGCGCATCGGAGTGACCGTCGGGGCACGGACCGGTTTCCAATACCAGCCGGAGCAGACCACGTCGGCGCTGATCGCCCATCATCCACAGGCCAAGTACTTCGTTGCCAGATCGCCGAGGGAGGCACGCGATGCTGACCAGTAGTGATAGGTGGCGCCGGATCGCCGAGGTGAATCCGCCCGAGCTGCCCGACATGGGTCATGTGCATCTCGAAGGTGCATGGGAGGATGTCCTCGTCACCGACAACGTGTTCGGGAAGCTCCGCGTGTCGCCGTACGCGTTTGCAGCCCGGATCACACACGACGTGTCGTCGGTTCATCCGACGGTCGTCGTGTCGACACGCGATCGCAACATCCTCGCCATCGAGTCGGAGGTGCGCGGTGCGCTCGGCAACGGCGTCGATTCGTTCTTCGTCGTCGTGGGAGACACGGTTCCCCACGTCGACCACTTGGCGAACCATCTCGAGATCGTTGCGCACCTCCGTGACTTGCAGGAGACGCTCCCGTCGTTCGAGGTTGGCATGCCGACACGATTCCAGGAGAAGCAGTTCCGCAGGCGCATCGACCTCGGGGCACAGTTCTTCCTGGCAGGTCCTGTTCTCGACCCTGCGACCGTTGCTCCGAGCGCTGAACGGTTGGGGATCCGAGACGACGACCCGCCCGTCTACCTCATGGTGATCCCACCGTTCTCACCCGGCTGGGTCGAACGGATGGAGACCATCGGCGTGGTCCCCGTGACCGACGGCTTCAGGCAGGGGATTGGCGATGCACCGGAGGACGCTCGGCGAGAGCGTGCGTGGGCGTGGTCACTCGAGGTCGAGGCGGAAGCGAAAGAAGCGGGCTTCGCAGGTGTTGTGCTGATGGGACTCAGCCGCGACACCCTGACGGGAGAAGCGGCCGAGAGGTGGCGGGGGTAGGCCCTAGCTGTTGTGCGTGACGCAGAACTCGTTGCCCTCGGGATCCGCGCAGACCGTCCAGTGGAATCCGGCGATGTTGTGGTCATGGAGGCGCTTGCCGCCGAGTTCCTCGACGTGAGTGATGAGAGCCTCGGGGTCCTCGGCGCTCAGGTCGAGGTGGAGGCGGTTCTTGGCCGCCTTCTTCGACGAGACCTGCTGGAACGCGAGCGCCGGGCCGCCGCGGGAGACCCGGGTCATCCACACGTAGCCCGGGAATCGGTTCTTCTCCTTGATGTCGAGAACCGCCCCCCAGAAGTCCACCATTGCTTCAACGTCGTTGCAGTCGAGCATGATCGACGATACGCGTGCTACTGCTGGTCTAGCCATTGTCTCCCCTAGTGAAATCGTGGTGCATCCGGCTCGCTGTTGGGCCGGTCTGTCCTTGGTACTTGGAGCCGAGCGCCGCTGAGCCGTAGGGGTGTTTGGCGGCGGTCGTCATCTTGTAGAAGCTGATCTGGCCGATCTTCATCCCGGCGTAGATCGCGATCGGGAGGTTCGCCACGTTGGAGAGTTCGAGGGTCACCTGGCCGCGGAACCCCGGGTCGATGAAGCCGGCGGTCGAGTGGATGAGGAGACCGAGGCGTCCGAGCGACGACTTGCCTTCGAGGCGGGCAACGACGTCGTCTCCGAGACCGATCGTCTCGAACGTCGTGCCGAGTACGAACTCGCCGGGGTGGAGGATGAACGGTTCCTGCTCCGTCGCCTCGACCTCGGTTGTGAGATCTGCCTGCGGAGCCTTCGGGTCGATGAGGGGGTAGCGGTGGTTCTCGAAGACCCGGAATCGGCGATCGCATCGCACGTCGACGCTGGAAGGCTGAACGAGGTCGGAGTCGAACGGCTCGATAGAGACGCGACCGGCCTCGATGGCCTCGAGGATCGTGCGATCGGAGTAGATCATTTCCGATGATGGTAGTTGGGGCCGGTGCACAGCCGCCCTCGGGTCTTCCTCCTCAGGGGGAGGAGTCGGCGACGAAGGAGTCGACGGTGGGGGTCAGAGAGATCTAATCGAAGACCGGGCAGCCCACCTCGACGCCGGGGGCCCCGATTACGAGGCCCTCGAATCGATGAAGCGCAGCCAGTTGCGAAGCTCGATCTCCCGAATCCGCGGGTCGATGAGGTCGTCGCCCACGTCGAACTCCTCCCTCAGCTCCGTCGAGTCCGGGTTGGCATGGAGCGCCATCATCTTGGCCGCGTAGACGGCGACGGCTGCCTCGTCGGGGAAGAAGCCCTCTTTCACAAGGGCTCCGGCCCTCGCTGCGATCAGGCGGCCCATCTCGTGCAGGTTGTACTCGGGGTGATACTGAGTGCTCCAGAACGAGGCGGTCCCCTTTTCGACGATGGCCGCCTGAACCGGTGTGTGGGCGTTGGTGGCAAGCAGCGGCGTGCCGTCGGGGAGCCGTGTGACTTCGTCCAGATGCATGATGAAGCCATCGAACACCGAAGGCTTCCCCTTCAGCATCGGCGACGTGCACGCTGCGTCGGTCAACTCAATGTCTCGAGCGATGCCCCACTCGCGTCCGCGAGGGTTCACCGCCACCTCGCCTCCGGCCACGAGTGCCGCCATCTGGATTCCCCAGCAACTTCCCCAGCTTGCCGCCCCGGAGTCCATCAGCTCCTCGGCGAAGGAGACCTGAGAGGCAACGCGCGGGTCGTCGGTGTGATAGACCGTGAGATCCGAGCCCGTCCAGATGAAGCCGTCGAAGTCGTCGATTGAGGTTCCGGCCGGCAGTGCGAAGTCGGGGTCCGCCGCGTAGATGATCTCGGTCGTCGCGTTCGGGGCTTCCCGCCGCAAGAAGTCCTTGAACATGTCGTGAGGATGGCCAACGTCGGATCGATCGAAGTTCTCACGGCTCGCCGCCGGGTAGCAGTTGACGATGCAGAACCGGTGCGGTGTCGTGGTGGTGGGCGAAGACGTCATCGCGCTCCTCGTTGCGGAAAGTCGGTGATGATGCCCGTGGTGCCGATCTCGATGAGCCGCGCCGCGGTCTTCGGGTCGTTGACAGTGTAGGGATTGAGCCTGATCCCCCTGGCGATCTGGGCCCGGATCTCAGCGATCGTGATGCGCGTGATCCGGGGGTTGTACGTATCGAAGAAGGGGTCGGCGAAATCGATCGGATCGTCCGGGAACAGCCCGAGGACGGCCTGAACCTCGAAGTAGGGCCGGTGTTGCTTGAGGGTCTTCAGCCAAGTGTGCCGGGCCGACGAGAACAGGAGGTGATTGGGCCCGATGCCCACCTCCTCCGCCAGGGAGAGGACCGCGCTCACGACGTCAAAGCCGTCCTTGGGCGCCGGCTGGGTCTTGAGTTCGAGGTTGAGGAACCAGTCCAACTCGAGCGTGAGTTCGAAGGCCTCTCGGAGTGTTGGGATCTTCTCTCCGGCGTAGGCATCCAATTCGCGTCGGTCGACGGCACCCGCCGCGATCTGTTCGAAGGGGTCGTCCCGCTCGAACCACGATCCGGCATCCAGTGATCGGATCTCAGCCAGGGTGTAGGTGGAGAAGGGTGCGGGGACGCGGTCGGGGAACTTGTCGGCGACGTCGGTTGTCCGCATCATCGCGTCGTCGTGCATCAGGAACAGTTGGTCGTCGGCGGTGACCGCAACGTCCGTCTCCCAGAGGTCGGCGCCGACCCGATGTGCCTTCCGGGCGGCGGCGAGGGTGTTCTCCGGAGCGAGGCTGCGAGCACCCCGATGGGCGATGATCGTCACCATGAGGGCAGTATTCGGTCCTCCCCATCGCTATGCCATCGTCGATGCGCGGTCAGCTGGATGTCTCCTCGCCCCGGTTGCCGGGTCTTGGCGGATCCGAATCATCTCGTGAACGAGAGAAGGGCGCCGGCATCCCTTTGGTGGGATGCGGCGCCCGTTTCGTCGGTGCGGTTTCGCTTATTGCCTAGCTTGCGACCGGCGTCTTCACCTGAACGTGACACACCTGCGGGTGTACCGGCTTCGGGCCGTAGAACGAGCGTTCCGGGGAACGGCTTCCTCTTCCGCCCCATCGAGTCGGCAGCTTCTTCGCCGAGAGGCAGTTGGTGTAGGTGGCCGGCCTCTTGCGGCATCCACCGGCTTGAACGTGGACGACTGGCGTCTCGTTGTTGATGCTTGCTGAGAGAGTTGATGTTGTATCCATGACGTTCCTCCCTGATACGAACTTCGCCACTTTGCGGCAAACAGCGAAGGGGGTCTATCAGGGTCTTCCCCGATCATCGGGGACAACCCCTACGCCGGGATTTCATTGCCAATTGAACGCCGCGTCTCGGGAGCATTCGAAGTGGGTGGGAGCTGCACAGAGTGAGAACTGGAGACGTTGAGGGGTGAGAACACCCCATGGAGCGGGTGAGGGGAATCGAACCCCCGTATTCAGCTTGGGAAGCTGATGTTCTGCCATTGAACTACACCCGCGGGCAGCGCGATTGTAGCGACCCCCGCCCCTCATCGTTCTTGTGGAGATAGCGACGGCGGGCTTCCGATGGCTACGCAAGAACGGGGGAGTCAGAGGGAGACGAGGCCCCAGATCGTCATCACCGCGCCGACGGCGATCAGCCAGTACACCCGAGTAGGCCTGAACTCCCCATCTTCGCCCTTCGGTTTGTTGCCTCGGCGGTGCTGCCAGACGGCGAACGCGTTGCCGACGAGCAAGGCGAGACCGACCGCGAGCACGAGGAGCACAAGGAGTTGGTCGAGGTCGAGGATCTCCACCACGTCGACGTCGTTCATGGGCGGAACGGTAGCGCCGTCCACTGGTGCTAACGGGAGTACTCGATACCCTGATTAGGCCCCCTCTCTCAGCAATGGGGCCACTGCAATGAACCGTCCTTTCGAATCGAGTGCACCAACGACCCGGCTGCTCGCAGCACGGCGCTTCACGCTGCCGTGGGTGCTGTGGGTCTTCGGCCTGTCCACAACGCTGCTGCTCGTCGGTCTGTGGGGACGCGCCGTCGTCGTGGACGAGGAGACGGTGTCTCGCTCCACAGAGGCCGCACTCTCGACCGAAGCCGTCACGGATCAGGTCTACGACTGGATCGGAGACGGGCTCGCCGCGTCGGTGGGCATCAGCGGGATCGACGCCGACCACATCCTCCATGAGATCGAAGATCGTCCCGAGGCCATCGAGGCCGTCGATGCCCTGATCGAAGGCGTGGTCGCCGCGCTCATCGCACCTCCCGGGGAAGACACGACGATCGACGTTGCAGCCGCCCTCATGCCGCTCGTCCCAGACGTCGTTGAAGAACTCGAGGCAGCGGGTCTCGCCGTTCCGCCCGGAGAGGTGGAGCAGGCGGTCGAATCGCTCGACCCCGTGGAGCTCGACGCGGGAGAGGCCGTTTCGGTCGGCGTCGTGACGGAGCAAGCGCGCTCCGCGCTGACGCTCGGCGTCCTCATTGCCGCGGCCATGTTGACCCTGGCTGGCGCTGGCGCGGTTGCTCTCTCGGAGGAGCGCTGGCCGATGCTGCGCTCCCTCCTGACCCGGATCGCCTTCTCGGCCCTGTCGTTCTCGGTGCTCTTCCGCATCGGTGGGTGGGTACTGGATCCCGACGGCGGCCGATCCCCGCTGCGGCGCAGCGGAGCGATCCTCATGGAGAGCAACCTCAACGTGTTCCTCGGCATCGGCGTGGTCACAGCAGTCCTCGCGCTCGCGATCTGGGTCGTGCGCCGACCGATCCGCCGACGGCTTGCAGCCGAGGGCGCCGCGCCCTCGGAACAGGACGAGGACACCTCCACGCAGGAACTCGTCGGCGTCTGAGGCCCGGTGGTTCGGTTCTGCCGGGCTTCGAGCGGAACTGTCTGACCCCCTCCGCCTCGCTGCGCTCGGCAACTCCCCCACTGCGCCTCAATCCACGGTTTCTCGTCGATGTCCGGACTGGATGCGTTGGTATGACAGCGTTCCCGCGGGTGCGGCTGTTCACGAAATGGGTGAGCGTGTGA
>JBDLHX010000082.1:0-10958 GCA_039715165.1 Actinomycetota bacterium | reverse complement strand
GTCGACCAGTCGAGGTAGTAGCGGGCGACGACCACGACTCGCAGCTTGTACGAGAGCGCGGCGACGGCTCTCGTCACATCCGGGTCGGGGAGGGCGTCCCACACGAGTCCGGACGACCGGGGGAGTGGGCGTCTGCGGCGGAAGACCGACCTCGCCCAATTGAGTGCCACCCGGTAGACCCAGCCCTCCGGCGCGTCGTAGGCGCCGACGGTCTCCCACCGCTCGGCGGCGCGCGCCATGGCCTCATCGACGGCTTCGGCCGCCACGTCGGCGTCGCGGACGGTCATCACGAGTGCCCGGTACAACCGATCCCGGTTGGTCCGGTGGAAGCCTTCGAAACCGAGAACGACCGGCATCTCTTCACTCAGCGGTTCCGCTGTCACCACGTCTCTTCCTGTTGATCGAACTGCGCTTGACACGAGGGACACGCAGCAGCACTCGGAATGGTTCCGTTGTTTGTTGCATAGTGCCGCACAGGTTGCGTGGTGTCCGCAGCAGACCGCTTGCAATGCGTATGAATCTGTGCATAATCATACGTAGAGCTTCGATCGGCATGGTCACATGACAACATCTACCGCCTACCAGGTCACCGACCTCGCCCGCAGCCACCGGGCCGTTGTAGAAGCCGGAAGGTCCGGCGCGGGGGCGCTCATCCGTGACAAGGATGGGCTGCTTCTGGTGCTTCACCGCGCTGAGGACGCCGAGACCAAGGAACGGTTGGTGCGTCTGCTCCTCGCCTACGCCGAAGCTGGGCTTCAGCTCGAGCTCCCCAGGGAGGAGCGGTCACCGCTCGCCTATCGCGATCTGGCCTGGATCGTCCCCCTCGACGACGAGGAGCAGCGGGAGTTCCTTTCCGGACTTCTCGATGCGGTCGCAGTAGCGGCGGTGGGTGGCCCAATCGGCGCACTCGACGAATTGCTCTATGACTGGAAGGCCACCGCAGAGGTAGCTGCCGACCGCTCTCTGGCGGACGAACTCAGTGAGGACATCCCCGAACCGCACGGAAGTCCTGTCTGAAACGAGCCGCTCATGTCCCGAAGTGAGTCGAAATGGCGAGTCCTTCATGCCTCGCGCCGGTCTGAGAAGGAGTGGCGCCGAGCGGTCACCGCCGAGCCGGATCTCATGGCTGCCGAGAAGCGGAGACTCGAGACGTCCCCAACGGATCGGTCTGCCAACCCGAGGAGAACGGCGAGATTGAAGGGGAAGCTGAAGGATCGTTTGATCGGGAAGACGCGGCTCCCTCAGTGGCAGCACGAGATCTCCAGCGCGGGTCGTGTGTGGTACTGCGTCGACAAGGCGGACCGCATCGTCTGGATTACGAAGGTGGCGCTGACGCACCCGAGAGAGACCGGTTGAGCCGATTCGCGAAGTCCGTGTAGTCCGTTCAGCAGCCGGTATGCGTGTTACTCCATGAGACTTCGACGAATGGAGGTCCCTCCAGTGGTGGTAGCGCAAGAGGAGCCGGCAGTGACGGCGGCTCCGTTTCGTCTGGACTTCGCGTCCTTCTATCAGCGCGAGCTCAAGCCCGTCATCGGGCTGGCGTTCGTGCTGTCGGGGAGCCGGTCCGGTGCCGAGGATCTCGCGCAGGACGCCTTCTTGAAGGCGTACAAGCAGTGGGAGACGGTCGGCGCCTATGACAACCCGGGTGCATGGGTGCGCCGGGTCGTGTCGAACGGGTCCGTTTCGGGGTTCCGGCGGCGCAAGGCCGAAGCCAAGGCGCTCGCCCGGATCGGCGGATCCGGGTTCACCGTTCCGGACATGTCGCCCGATGCGGTGGCGACGTGGGCTGCGGTTCGCAAGCTGCCGAAGCGCCAGGCCCAGGTGATCGCCCTGCGTTACTACGACCGAAGCTCCATCGCCGATATCGCCCGCATTCTCGAGATGTCGGAGAACACGGTGAAGACGCACCTGCAACGAGCGAAGCAAACGCTCGAAGCACAGCTCGATGAGGGAGGGGACCACGCATGAACAGGCTCGAAGACCAACTCACCGACGCAGCAGAAGAGGCCCGACGCCAGGTCACACACGTCGAGGCGCGTCCCGCTTCCTCCGTCCGTTCCCGGATGTACCGGCACCGCGTTCTCACAGGCGCCGCCGTCGCCGCAGGGGTCTTCGGACTCCTCGGAGCAACGGCGATCGTCGCGAAGACCGATCTCACCACCGCCGCCGCCGCGCCGGACTCGGCGACCGCAGCAACCGCCACGACTGTGAATGCTGGGGAGACGTCGTCTCCGGCAACGGTCGCCCCTGTGGAGGAGAGCAACCCGTCCGGACTGCGATTCAACCCAGACCCCGCCAACGATGACGAGGAGCGCTGGAGTTGGGTCTACACCGTCACCCGGATTCGCGATCCCGAGTCGCTCCCTGTCGTCGAGGGTATGGATATGCAGGGCCACCCGGTCCCGCTGTCCGGCATCAGGGAGAAGCTGCTAACCGTCCAGGCAACGGTTCCCGCCATCAGGGACGCGATGGCCCTCCAATCCGGGTTGGGGGAGTGGTCCGAGCACGCGTTCCTCCTCCTCGGCGACGGATCGGACACGATGGTCTACATCGGGTGGAACGAGCTGGAGTCCACTGATCCGATCTCGGCCGAGGTCTGGAAGGAGTTCAACACCACCGGCGTAGAAACGCTCGTCATCACCCTTCCCGACCTTGACACGATGTCGAGTGTCAGCGAACGTGGCGGAGTCCGGTTCCTGTCGAATGTGACCGGTCACACGGCAGACTACGTCGCCGAGACACCGTCCATTCTCGCGACAGTTCGGTTCTTCCAACTCTCCGACACGTACGGCGCGCTGCCGATCGAGGCGACGCCCGAGCAGATGGACACGATCGCCGCCGAGGTGTTCGAAGCGCTCGCACTGGAGCGTGACGATTCCGACAAGGCTCCGACAGTGACGACGACCACCGTGGTCGAGTCGGTTGACGGTCCGGTTTCGATCAGCGACGCCGAATTCGAGGCCGCAGCAGGCCCCTATCAGCAGATCATCCCGGGGACGGCGTTCCTCTGGGCAGAACGCGATGTGTCCGGATTCGGGACGCTGAGTCTCCTCAGCGGACGCCAGCAGTTCGACGGCTTTGATCGGGCGCATGCCTGCATGTTCCTCGCTCAC
Organism: Actinomycetota bacterium; assembly: GCA_039715165.1. Lineage (GTDB taxonomy): Bacteria > Actinomycetota > Acidimicrobiia > Spongiisociales > UBA5794 > JAHEEL01. Next base: position 7,845 of record JBDLHX010000082.1, on the reverse strand, counting down.
GATGATCCGAAACCCAACGCGAGCGCCGAGTGCTACCTGACGGAGGGCGAGGCATACGGGTTCGGGCTGGCGATGTCCGGAGACGGTTGTGACGAGAGCGGGTTCTATCGGATGAGATTTGCCGGATGGGGTCTCGAGGGCATTCCGTCGGTGCATATCACGCTGGCGGACGGCACGGAGATAGTGATCCCGGTCGAGAACGATGTCGCTCTCGGGGCTTGGGCGACCGACCAGGGCATCGACAGGATCGAACTCGTCAACGCCACGCCGGAGCAGAAGGCTGCTGCCGCTCGGGAGTTCGTCCTTCCGGCCGTGGCCTGCCCGGTGGGAGCCCCCGGTTCCTGAACGATCGTCTGGGATTCGAGGAGCAGCCCTCACAGCGTGATCGCTGCGAGGGCTGCACCGTGGGATCCTCAGGGCGGCGATCCACGATGCCTCGATGATCTGCGCGTCGGTGGCGTCGCTGCCTGGCCCATGTGACATCGGAAGAAGGCCATGGCACCCCCGTTCAACCGAGTCCTGAGAAACCGCGCGACACGCCGGCCGTTCCGGACACAGACAGGATGTCCCGGTGCTCGCTGCGACGGGGGGAACCGATTCGCCTCCTGCGACAACAGACAGGTGAGCGGTTCGGTGGATTCGCCGCAGCGACTCGAGACGATGAAGGAGGAACGAGTGGGAGCAGGGTCAGGGTGATGCCGGACGGATGCGGAGTAGTTCTGGACGAGACGGTTCGTCAGGGATGAATTGGTTCGCGGCCCGGTGGGGCCTTCTCCCGGCGATCGTCGTCACCGCGCTGGTGCTGATCGCCATCTTCGCTGCGGGCTTCGCAGCGCCGGTCGATGCCGAAGCCAGCACCGGCGGGCAAGGGGATGATGTCGGGGTGATCGACGCCGTGTCGACGATGCTCGACGATGACGCCTTCGTCTCGCTCACCGACGGAGACGCTGCCGCAGTGGCGGATCTCGATGATGCGGCCCTGGACGAGCTGTGCCGGGCGATGGCGAAGGTGTGCGACGACTCATGTCTCGTCGATGTGTGCGGGTGAGTCGATGATGCAGCCGGGGAACCCGGGCCGCCGCAGCTGCGTTGGGCGAGTAGCAAGAGGACGGAGTGCCCTACCTGTGGATGGGGAATCGCTCGAACATGTCGACCGATTGGCGACGCGAACAGGGGTTCATCGATGATCAGATATTCCCGGCGTGCCGTGGCTCTGCTCACGGTCGCGCTCGCCCTAGTGATGAGCGGGTGTCAGAACTCCGCCGGGGGTGAGACGATGACCACGACGACGGAGGCCGCGCCCTCGTCGACGACGCAAGCACCCGACACGACCGTCCCGACGCCCGAGTCGACCACGACGACATCGACGACGACTCCGCCTCTCGTGATCGGGGATCCGGTGCGCGGCGGCGTCGTCAAGGTCGGGCTCGACGCAGCCGTCGCTGAGACGGTCGGCTTGCCGGATGGGTCATCGATGGGGCCGTCGCTCAACCCACTCGTCAGGGTTCACGAAGCCGCCGAGCTCGCCCGACTCGTCGTCCCCGGCGCGTATCGGCTCGATGCAGACACAGGGGAGGTGACACCGTGGCTCGTCGAACGCATCCCCAGCCTCGGTGACGGCATCGAGATCGCCGACGACGGCACCGTCACCGTCACGTACACAGTGCGAGAGGAAGCCGTCTGGGAGGACGGGACGCCGGTGACCGGCGCAGACTTGGCGTTCACCCACAACCTGCTCACAGAGCACGCGGAGAACCTGGAACGGTCCTCGGCCGCTGAGAAGCATGCCCTTGTCGACACCGACTCGATGGTCGTCGACGGCAAGTCGATCACGTTCGATCTCACGGAGCCGGACATCACGTTCGATCGGCTCTTCGAGTGGGTGCTCCCCGCTCACATCATCGACCCGGACACGTTCCTCGACGACTGGAACGACAAGCTCTGGCCGTCCGCCGGGCCATTCCGGTTCGTCTCGTTCGATCGTCCCAACGCGTACAGCACGGAACCGTCGGTGATCGCGCTCGAACGCAACCCGACGTACTGGGAGGTCAATCCGGCTACCGGTGAGCAGTTGCCGTATCTCGACGGCGTCGAGGTGTACGCGTTCCCCGGCGGTCACGAGTCCAACGAAACTCGCACGTTGCTCACCTCTGGGACTCTTGACGGGGCCATGGGGTGGTTCGTCAGAGACCCCAACCTCTCCGATCTCGACAAACTGGATGAGCTCGGCCTCGAGAGGGCCGCCGAGTGGGACACGCTGTACGAGGTCATCGCCTTCAACCTCGACGGCGGGAACCTCGAGGTGAACCCGAACTCGCGCAACGATCTCCTCGATTACCGCAAGGCCGTACTCGCAGCGATCGACCGGAGCACCTTGGGTGGTCTCGAGGGCATCACCCCAATCGACAGCATCGTCGGGCTCGCCGTGGACCGTTACGGGCACGACGTGTGGAGTCAGCACGACACCACTGGACAAGTGGGCACGCTGCTCGCCGGCGTGCCCGAGCCGCACGAGGCCGTCTACGGAAGCAGCGCTGCCGACGCAACCGTCGCGATCGGCACCTGGGTCGCTGATCAACTGACAACTGCCGGTATCGACACCACGACCGATTTCTCGGGCGTTTTCTGGAGCGAGCAGTTCCCCGAACGCCGGCTCGACATCTTCGCGTTGCGGGCGTTCGCCAGTCTCGGTGGTCTGTCAGGTGTGGCCGAGATGATGGAGACGTACCTGCCGGGCGAGGGGATCGTCGACTGGACCGGCCTCGACGACGAAGCCGCTCGATACACCGACCTGATCACTGAGGCACGCTCCGAGTTCGACCGCGACCGTCTCGCCGAACTCATCACCGAGGCCGAAGCGATCCTCGCTGACAACGCCCTCATCTACCCACTTGCCCGGCGCCAAGCGTCCCCCGCCGTCTACCGGCCCGAACGGATCCAGGGACTCATCCCGAACCGCTACCAGGGATGGAACACGTGGAACGCCGCGATGTGGTGGAGCCCGGATGCCTAGCCGATTGCGCCGGCTCCCTGTGGGTGGCAGACCTTCGCGGTGGTCGGCCGTCCTCGCTGGCGTTGCCTTGATCGCGATGTTGAGCGCATGTGGGGGAGGCGAAGCCGTCGGTCTCGACCCAACGACCACGGTCGCGTCGTCAACGACTGAGGTGGCGACGTCGACAATCCCCGCCCCGTCATCCACGACGACGGCGTCGACGACGGTCGCTCCCTCGACGACTGTGGCCCCGACGACGACCGCCGTTCAGCCTCTGCGCTTTCACGGTCTCGCGGGCACCGAGACCCTGTACGTGACCGACGGCGAGCTTCATCTCCAAGGGTGGATCGGTCGGCCGGTCCAGGTGACCGTGAACGGTGAAGCCGCCGAGGCGCACATCGAGCCCGACGGCAACACGAGCTTCTGGGCCGACCTGTCGCTCACCCCGGGAGAGCACACCGTCGACATCGCGGGGGTAGCGGACTCTGACATGGTCGAGCCCAACGAACTCGCCGTCATCGTTGATCCGGGCCTCGAACAGCACCTCGCCTATCTCTCGGAGGTCGACATCGAAGGTGGGACCCTCGTCGCCGACTACGTCGAGTGGCTCACCGGTGATGAGGCCGTCGCCGCGCAAGTCGAGGATGGCGAGGTCACCGATCCCGACCACGCCCTCGACTTCTACGTTCGCAACCGCAACCCGCGGCTCCGCACCCTCGCGCTGACCGACGACCCCGTGATCATCCTGTACGCCTGCTACGTGGAGGACGGTCCGTGTGTCGCCGAAGAGCCGGTTGAAGAGGAAGACTGGGAGTCGCTCCTCGCTACTCCGGACTCCGGTGTCGACCTCGTCGGGTTCCAGTGGTACGGCAACGGCCACCTCCCGTACTGGTTGACGATCGACGACGGTGTCATCGTTCAGATTCGGGAGCACTACCTCCCATGACCCTGGCGCGCCACCGCAAGCGGCGCCTTCGGGTAACGGACGCAGCGCGGGTCGTCGTCAGTGCCGGCTTCGGTGTCTACGCGTTCCTGCTGCTGTACCCCAGTGGGACGCAACATGCCGAGGAAGGCAGCCCTCCGATTGGGTGGTACTCGTTCTTCGGCCAGCCGCTGCCGAGTGAGAGCCAGTGGCCGGCCCTCGCCGCCGGCGTCGTGGCGGCCGGCGCCGCGTGGTTCGTCTTCGGTCTCCTCTCCACGCTGGTGCGGCGCAGAAGTTCGATGATCTTCCACGGCTTCCCATGCAGCGGAGCGGACTGGCTTGTGATCTGGGTCTACGGCGCATCGGTTGCCGCGGCCGCGGCGGCGTCGCTGTGGGTCGCGGCCTACGACCTGCGATCGGTCCTGTCGTTGATCCCGCTGGCGATCCCCGTCGCTGTGCCGGCCGTGGCGCTCGTGGCCATGCGCCATCAATCGGTGCTGGTACCGGCCGCGGTCGTCTTCCAGGTCGGGTTCGTCGTCCTCGCAGGGTTCACCATCGGCAAGGCGTATCTGCCGAGTGCCGCGCTGCTGGCCGCCGGAGCCGCCGGAGAAGCGATGCAGCGCCTCGGTGGAAGGCGACGACATCGATGAGACGCTTGATCTCCCTACCAGGGAGGAGACACCCGGCAGCTTGTGACGATCGGCGGGGTGCTCGGACCCGAAGCCGGGGAGCGGATCCTGACCTCACTGAGGCCCTACTACGAGATCGACGATTGAGAGCGGCGAGGCAATGGAACCTTGACGAGACCGGGAGCGTCGCATCGACAGGAGGCGCATGAACAAGCTGATCGCCGGATTGGTGATTGCAGCTGCTCTCACCGTGGGGGCGTGCAACTCTCCGTCCGACGCGCCGCCGATCACGCCGGAGATCGAGGGCGACCTGTCAGCAAGAGCGATCGAGATCGTCTACCCGGAGCTGCGCCATCTCGACATGTACGTTCGCGACCACCTCCTCACAGTGGACACGCTCATTGGAGACGAACAGCTGATGCCGCCGGAGACGCGGAGCGCCATCGCTGAGCGATTCCCCCGTGCGTTCTTCGTCGGGGCCGACGAGGTCGATCTGCTGTTCACCGACGACGTCGTCACCGGCGACGGCGTCATCATCTCGGTCGGCCCGCTGGAGGAGCTGGCGACCAAGGTGGTGGGCATCCCGATCGGCGTTACGCACGCCCGCTACGACTATTTCGGAGCCATCGTCCAGTTCTCCCGGAGCGACGACGAGTGGAGGCCGGCCTCGAGCGAAGAGACCGGTGTCACCGTTACGACGGCGGTTTCATGATGCGTCGCTACGGTGCCGCAGCGGTCGTTGTTGCGCTGCTTCTGTCGGGGTGCGGCTCCGCAGATGTGTCGATCCGATCCGCTGAGGTCTCTGACGACGACACGCGCCTTGGGCTTGCCCTGAACTCCTGCAACGCCGATCTCCGGGTTGGTGTCGCAGAACAGGACGATCAGGTCGTCATCCTCGCCTCCGACGAACAGGCACCGCTCATCAGGCTTTCAGGCAACGATTGTCTCGACGGTTACGTTGTCCAACTCTCCGACCCACTGGGTGATCGGGAGGTAGTCGACGGCACCGATGGTTCGATCGTGTCGGTGATGCGAGTGCCGCCGGAGGGGAAGGTGCCGTGGCCGTATGACCGGGATCGGGTCACCGAAGCTGAGTATCTCGCCGCTCTCGACGACATGGTTGCCTGTCTCTCAACGACCGACCCGGAGCTGGACGCATGGGTCTATCAAGGTCTCGACTGGAAGACCTACAGATGGCACAAGGAACCTGATGAACAGGGGAACCTGTCGCGGCCGCCCGCGCTCGATATCTGTCATGAGGAGCACTTGAAGTCGCTCGAGCCACCGACCTCGTCACCATGGACGGACGAAGACGTCATGAATGCAATGGGGAACTGGGTCAACCAGCTCGGTTTGGCCCGGGATGACCCAGATGTGTGGAGCGACCGACTGCACGAGATCTGCGCCGTGTGGAACACGACCGAGGACACGACGGTCGAGTTGGGTGACCTGGCGCTGCGGTACATCGAAGAGGATGCCGAGGTGTCCATTCGGGCCGACGGTACGTTGCCGCACGTCGAGGAAGGTGCCACGGCTCTGCTGCAGATAGCCGACTCGCCGACCTGTGGGGTCGTGCCCGACCCGAACGCCACTGGTGCATGGGACCCAACGGCGACCATGGCGCCCGACGAGATCGTCGCCGATCCGTCCGTTGCCGAACCCGGCACACTGGTGGCCGTCCTGTTCCCAGACGGGCGGATGCGAGGCATCCACTACGTCCTCGAATCGATCGGCAGCGACGGTGTTGTGACACTCTCACATCACCTGATCTCCGACTGGGGCGGAGACAAGGAACCGCACAGCTTCCCGGCCGACCGGTCGGATGACTTCGCAGTTGAGGACATCGGCATCAACAGCCCAGGCCCGGACATGGTCCTCATCCCCGCCGAGGCGTCGCCCGGTGAATACCGCATCTGTACCGGGAACTCACGGCACAACATCTGCACACCACTGACGATCATCCCGGCGGGGAGCGACGCGATGGCCGACCTCCTTCATCACTCGCTGACGATCGATGACGGTCTCCCCACAGGCGAGTTCATCGGCGAGATCTCGATTGTGGACTCCTGTGTCACGCTGTTGGACGGTGTCGATCGGTACCTGACGATCTGGCCAGAGGGCTACCGCTTTGAGGACAACAGCGTGCTCGACGATCGGGGAAACGTCGTCGCCGTCGACGGGGAAGAGGTCCATTTCGGTGGCGGTGAATCCACTGGTGGGGTCGCGGGTCCGTTCCCAGACTGTGGCCAGACGTCGTTCTGGATGGTCACCGAGGTGCTGCTCCCGTGAGACCGGAAATCGTCACCATTCACACGGCTTCAGATCGGATCGAGGCCGAGACGATCGCGGCGCTCCTGCGCAGCCACGACATCGCAACAATGGTGGCTCCTGACGATGCCGGTGGGACCGACCCCGCCCTGGCGTTCATCCAGGGCGTCCCGGTCATGGTTCCGGCAGCACAAGCTGACGAAGCCCACCAGGTACTCGGCCGGGAGAGACGGTGATGACGATCAGGCCGAGCAGAGACCAAGTCACGATGTGATGGCTGGCGATCTGTGATTGCCGAGCGAGTCGAGGCAAGGATTGTGCTACTACGGAAAGCGGAGTAGTGTGGCTGGTAGAATAGCTTCGTATCTGGAGGTGCAGAGCCGTGGACACGAGTCAACTCCTCAAAGGTGTCCTCGAGCCATCCGTCCTCGCCGTCCTCGATGAGGACGATGGATATGGCTACGACGTCGTGCGTCGCCTCCGCAGCAAGGGCCTCGACGACGTCGGCGACGCGTCGGTGTATGGCACGCTGCGCCGACTCTTCGACGGCGGGTACCTCTCGTCGTACGTCGTTCCGTCCGACGAGGGGCCGAACCGCAAGTACTACGCGATCAACAAGTCCGGCCGGAAGAAGCTGAAGGCGTCCCGCAAACAGTGGAGCGAGTTCTCGGCAACGCTCAACGGAGTCCTCAACGGAGCAGGGGAGGAACGATGACGACCACAACCGGTGACACCGTCGCCCCGGAGATCCTCCCCTACTTGAAGGAACTCAGACGCCGGCTGGCCGGCCTCCCCGAAGAAGAACGCCTCGAACTCCTGGCCGATCTCGAGACACACCTCGAGGAGGTCGTGTCCGAAGAAACCGATGGCACGCTCGCCGACAGGATCGGCACGCCCGTGGCCTACGCGGACGAGTTCGCCGCCTCCATCGGAGTCGACGATGTTCCGGAGCCGTCTCGTTCAGCACTCGAAGCGTTCTCCGTCGCCGTTCGCAGCATGGGAGACCACCCCGCGTTCGAGCGTGCGCGGCGCCT
>JBDLHX010000081.1:0-11295 GCA_039715165.1 Actinomycetota bacterium | reverse complement strand
AACGGCCGTGAAATCCGACACGTCCCCGTCGACGGCGAGACCGAGGAGAATCCCAGCGGCGAACGCCCCCGTGAGGTTCACGACGAGCGTGCCGATCGGGAATGCCGTCGGCCAACGCCGCTGCACAACGCCGGACACCCCGTATCGCGCAAGTGCACCGAGTGCCCCAAACACGGCAACGGCGATCGCAGTCATCTCGCCGCTCCGAACCGAACGCCCAGGAGCGCAGCGCCGAAGCCGACGATGATGGTCCCAAGCGGATAGGCCAGGGCGAGCCCCCACGATCCGGCCCGGAGAAGCTCCATCACTTCGGCGGACAAGAGGGAGAACGTCGTGAACGCTCCGAGGATCCCCACTGCGACGAACGGGATCATGAGTGGGGACGAGCGTGATCGCCCTGTGTGATAGGCAACGACGAACCCGAGAAACAGCGATCCCAGCGTGTTGACGGCGAATGTCGCCCACAGAAGGTCGATCCCCGCAGCACCGATCGTCTCGGTGACCGTCCAGCGGCCCACCGCACCGAGCGCACCGCCCGCCGCAACGGCGAGGCGGCGGCGACTGATCAACGACGTGGAGGGTGCAGATCGGACGGTCATGAGGAGCGGCGACGGTACCACCGAATTACCCGGTGCCGGACAATCGCCTTCCTACGCTGAACGGCATTCGGCACGTATCCCAAGGGAGGGAAGCATGGAAGAACAAGCCGGTCTTGGCGACATCTTCGACCTGACATTCACCAAGTTCGTGACCCCGGTCGTCATCCGAGTGGTCTACATCCTCGTGATGGTGCTTGCGGCGATCGGTTGGCTCCTCGCAATCATCAGTGCGACAAACAGCAACGGTTTCGTGGGATTCCTCGCCGGCATCGTGTTCGGCGGCCTCGCGTTCATCATCGTGCTCCTGCTCTACCGGGTCATGCTCGAAGTCGTGATGGTCGTCTTCGCAATCAAGAAGAACACGGACCGATTGCAGTAGCAAGTAGCAAGTAGCAAGTAGCAAGAGAAGCGCCCCCGGCAGATCCGGGGGCGCTTCTTGTGTCTTGTGTCTTGTTACTTACTACTTATTACTTGCGTCTTACTACTGGTCGGGGTCGCACTCGCTGATGCCATCGGAGCTCTGCGCAACGACACCCTCGTTGAGGACGCGCTTCACCTTCCACCGGATCCGGTCCAGGTCGGGGATCGCGTGGTACTTGTGGTCGCGAACCGGCGCGTAGTAGGGCGGGTTGAATCCGACCGTGGCGATCTTCGAGACGTCGAGAGTCGCAGCGGCCCGAACGAGGTCGGGGAGGAAGCTCACCGGCACGTCGGTGACCACATACCGCTCGATCGCGTCTGCGATCGCAGGGAACGAACGGAGCATCGTCAGTGGATCCGCCTCCCCCGCGACACCTCTGAGAAGGCAGCGCTGCCGCTCCATCCGGGCGTAGTCGGACGACCCCTTCCTCGCCCTTGCATACGCAAGCGCCTCGGTCCCCGAGAGGTGGTTCCATCCGGGCTGGACATCGACCGTCGCCCAGTGCGCACCCTCCTCGGGCGGCGACACCTCAGCCTCGAGAGCCTCCTTGACATACACGTCGACGCCACCGACGGCCTCGACGAGGGCGACGAACGCCTGCATGTCGACGAGCACGTAGTAGTCGATATGGAGACCGAGCATGTGCTCCGTGACTTCCCGCAGGGCAGCCATGCCGGGATCGACCTCGTTCGGGAACGACCGCGTCCACTTGCGCGTGTAGGCATAGAGCGCATTGATCTGTTCGGGGAAGCAATCGCACGACTCGAACTCCGGTTCGTCCGGGATCCCGTCGCCGTTCACATCGACCCAGGTCGACGGATCGGACTCGGGCGCGAGCCGCTTCTGCATCTCGACGAATGCTCCTTCAAACCGTTTCGGCATGGGAATTTGGCCCATGTTCCGCGGGATGCCGAAGATCGCTGCTTGCCCCGTCTCGAGGTCGATGGTCGCGACCATGATCGTGTCCGTTCGGAGGCCGCCGCGACCGGGGCCGGCGTCGCCCCCGGCGAGGAGGAACGTGAGTCGGGTGTCGTCGATTCGCTCCTCGAACGGTAGGAAGGGAGCGGCATGGTCACTCTCGACGATCTCGGGACGTACAGCAACCGCCTCCGGGTCTCCGAACCCTTCGCGGAACAGGAGGTTTCTCCTCGGTGCGGCTTCGGTCGTTGTCGTCGAGACAGCGACGGTCGTAGATGGCGGGACCGTTGTCGTCGTCGACGTCCCGGCGGGATCAGGGACGAGATCTGCTTCGGGAGATGGTGGCGCAATGGTGTTCGCCGCCGCAGCGCCGGCGCCGTTGGCAACGAAGACCCGATCGATGAACATCGCACCGCGTAGACCGTACGCTCCGACAACGACGTGGGGCAGGGCCACGAGCACGACAAGGCCGACAACGAGCGCGCCCACCCATCTGCTCACTCGCTCCGTCTTCGACAGCCGGTACGCATCCACAACAGCGAAGAGACGCCATGCGAGTACCACGACGTTGACGGCCAGCAGCATCCAGAGCACGACGGGTTGAACGGCGAGTTCGAGCGTCCCAATCGCGCCCCTCCGTAGAAGGGCGACCACAGAGACGGCGATCAGGACGAGCGGCGCGGCCACGACGAGCCCGCGCCTGAGGTACCCGGCGTACCACTGCCCGGCGCCCGGGATGATCGTGGAGAGCGTTGCAGCGACGCCCGGCCGCGGCGGCCGGTTGGCGTCGGAAGTCACTTCGTTCCCGTCCATGGCCGCAACGCTACGACTGATTCCCAGATACGCGGTTCATCCGATGACCAGCTCTGCCAATGGACCACTAGATCCGGCACTCGGTGTCGCTGCCGGTTGCGATCTCCGTTGACGCATCGCCCGCGAGCACCTCTTGAACCTTGGCTCGGATGGCCGCGAGGTCGGGGATCGGCTGGTTCCGGAAGTTGCCGGTCGGCGCATAGTCGGGTGGTGTGAATCCGATGGTCACGATGTCGTCGAAGTCGAGCGCTGCCGCCTGCGAGACGAGTGTCGGGACGTAGTCGAGCGGGATGTCGGTCTTGACGGCCGACTTGACGGCACGAGAGAGAGAAGCGAAGCGCAGGGCGATCGTCGCCGGGTCGGCGCTCGCAACGACCGACTTGAGCATGCACCTTTGCCGCCGCATCCTGACGTAGTCGCTCGACGTCTTCCGCTCACGTACATATGCCAGAGCCTGGTGACCGTTGAGACGGTGCCAGCCCGGCGAGATGCTGACCTCGATCCAATCCTCCCCCTCACGGGCCGGCGAGACCTCGGCGTTGACCCATCCGGTGACGTACGTGCGCACACCGCCGAGCGCGTCGACGACACGAACGAAGCCAGACATGTTGACGAGGGCGTAGAAGTCGATGTCGATCCCGAGGAGTAGCTCGACCGTGTCCCTGAGCGTCGCCATGCCGGGGTCGACCTCGTTGGGATACGTCTCCGTCCACTTCCTGGTGAAGGGGTAGATCGCGTTGATCTGATCGGGGAAGCAATGGCACGGCACGAACTGGTCGGGCACGTCGTCGCCGTCGTCGTCCGTCCACGCCTTGCGTTCGTCCCACGGCGTCAACCGCTGCTCCAAGTCGGTGAAGGCTTGGTCGTAGTCGGCACGGAGCGGCACCTGCACGAGATTGCGGGGAATGCCGAAGAGCGCGGCACGGCCGGTGACCGTGTCGAACGACGCGACGATGATCGTGTCCGTGCGCGCGCCGCCTCGCCCCGGCCCACCATCGCCGCCGGCGAGGAGAATCGTGATGCGGTCGATGCCGGAAGTGTCGACCGGCGGCAGGAGATCCATCGCCTCAACGGGATCGTCGATGATCTCGGGCCAGACGGAGATTGCCGCCGGGTCGCCGATTCCGGACCGGAAGATGAGGTTCCGCGCCGATCGCGGTTCGAGCACTCTCGGAGCGGCGACGAGCGCGGGGTCGGCAACGGCGACGAGGGCGTTGTCGTCGGGAGCGAACGGAACGACATGGGTTGTCGGCGGAGCCTCGACGATCGGATCAGGCGTCTCTTCGGCTACGAAGACGGTCTCGAGGAGATCGATGGCTTCGAGGTCGTAGGCGACGAACACGATGTGCGGCATCGCAACCGCCGCAATGGTCACAGCCAGGACCAGCGTGGCGAGGGTCCCGGGTCGACGGCCCGCCTTCGCGACGCGGTAGGCATCGACGACGGCGAACTCGCGCCACCCGAGCACTACGAGATTCACTCCGAGAAGCGCCCAGAGCACGCTCGGCTGAACGACGAGTTCGAGGATCCGAATCTCACCTCTCGACCACAACGCGGCGCCGACGGCGGCGAGGAGCAACAACGGCAGGAAGACAAGGGCGGCTCGCCCGAGCCGTCCTCCGTACCACTGGCCTGCACCGGGCACGACCGCCGATAGAACAGCGGCCACCCCGGGCCTCGCACCTCGCGGAGTACTCGCCTCCGTCATGATCCCCCGTGTCACTCGAACTGGTTCTTACCCCACGCCAATCCTACGCGATGGGACCACGCCGTCAGCGCAGCCCTCGCCGGTTCAACGCACGGCAACCGGGTTCGGTTCCCCGTCAGTCCGCGGCGGCTTCCTCAGCCAGCTTCTCGGCAGCGACGCGTCGAGCCTCGACGGGGCCGTACTCCCCTGCCTCGATCTCTGCACGCACCCGCTTCTGCGCCTCGTAGTCGACGTTCGTGATCCCGGCCCTGGATTGGAGCATGCGCCAGGAGCGCCGCCGCTCGACGCAGAACAGGACCATCATCCGCGACAGGATGACCGTCCGAACGTTGCCGTCGTCGTCCTCGGTCTCGATCGTCACTCCGAAGTCGGGGACGAACGCGAGGTGCTCGGGATCGAAGACGTTGCGCTGATTGACATCGTTCTGTGTCACGACGTTGAGGACGTGCTCGAGGGGAACGGTCCCCTCGGTGTCCTTGGCCGCCTTGAAGTGTCGACGGAACCGCGCCTCGGTGGTCGCGTAGTGCGCCACCGTGTAGGCGTACTTCCGCCCGCTCTTCTTCGACACCAACTGGTACCAGTCGCGATCCGGGTTCGGATTCCCTGCAAGGCTCACGGACTCGGCATACGTTTCGCCGAGCGATGGGTTGAACACGAACTGGGGCACGCTGCGCGAGTCTCTGGCTCGGATCGCCTGCACGGTGGACACGTCGTCTGCGACGCCGTGCTCCGGCTGGCACGTCGTGAAGCTCTGAACGAACGCTGTTCCCCGGTAGTCGAGTCCTTCGAGGATCGCCTTGTAGAACTGGGCGACGTTCGCCATCGACACCTGGGCGACGTACGGCGAGCCGTGGCCACCGATGAACGCCTCGGCGACGCCCTTCTTCTCGGTGAGCTTGCCCTCGGACGCTATGCCGAACTGGTTCATGTCGCCGCCGCCCGGCATCGGCGTTGAGTCGGAGTTCTGGCCGCCGGTGTTCGAGTACACCTGGGTATCGAGCAGCAGCACCTTCACGTTGGGCCGGTTCTGTAGAACGACCTTCGAAGCGTTCTGGAATCCGATGTCACCCATGCCACCGTCGCCGCCGACGGCCCACGCCTTCGGAAGCTCCCGAATCTCGCGCTCGGTCATCCAGGCGTCGGTCATGTGCGTCAGCCGGAAGTAGTACTTCTCGGTCATCGGTGCCGCGCCCTCGTCGAGGATCTGGTCGGCGAGCCGCTCTGGAACGACCGACCGCTTCGCATGGTCGAGGATGAAGCCCTCGCCCATGAGCCACGAGACGGTGACGCCGTCCTGGAACAGCGAGTTCATCCACGGGTACGGATGTGGGATGTTCGGCGGAGTCGAGCCGTAGACCGAGTTGCACCCGGTGTGGGCGCCCATCGCCATCACCGACATCCCATTCGGGAGCGTGCCGTCGATGGCCTGGAGATCGCGGTGATTGAACGCATCGGTCCGCATCGTCACAACGAGTGCTTCAACGAGTTCGGCGTCGCTGATCTCACCCCGATCGGCGAGACGGGCGTCGGTGTCGGCGCTGCTATCGCCACCGAGACCGAGGATCGTGTGTGCCACGGACCGCTTGAGCAGTTCGTAGCCGTCGGGCTGCTCGGCCTTCATGAGCTCGAGTAGCTCGGCTCCCTTCGTCGCAAGGCGGTCTGCCTTCTCCTCGAGGCGATCCGCACGTGCGTGGTAGAGCGGCCGCATGTACGCCTCGGTGACCGAAGCGACGCCTCGCAGCACGCTCTTCTCCCCGCAGCCGGCGCAGGCACCGTCGCCCGACACGAGCGCCTCGTAGTTGTGGCGAACCATCAGGTGGTTCTTCAACTGAGCCGCGTGCGAGGCCTTCGGGTCGTCCGGGTTGAAGCGGCCGAGATACTTCGTTGAAGTGTCCGGCAGCAAGTCGAGGAAGCTCGTGCCCGAGTGATGGTCGGCGTTGACGAGTTCGGTCTCGGGGACCATGACGATCGCCTCGTGCTCGCCGCACTCGGTGACGCACTCGCCGCAACCCTTGCAGCGGTCCGACACCATGATGGCGAAGATCCCGCCGGCGCCTTCCTCCTTGCGTTCGAGGCTCCGGAAGATCGACGGCGTCTTCGCGAACGCGAGCGGCACCCGATCGAAGACCTCCATGAACTCGGACCGGGCGGCCTCGTCGACGTCGAGAGCCGCGACCTCGTCGGCCAGGACGTCATGGAACGTGATCTCTTCCTTCGCCGTGGTGGCGTCCATCATCTTCGTCCGAACCGTCGACTCGAGATCGTCGAGCTTGCCGAGCAGCGTGAGCCGAGCGGCGGGGTCCTTGACGTAGCCGTTTGCAGCGGTTCGCAGCACGGTGCCGATGTCCTGGGCGGTGTTCGGGAGCGCCGTGTCCGGGCAGGCGACGATGCAGTCCATGCACTGGGTGCACTTGTCTGCGAGCCAGACCGGGACCTCGCGCCGCGCGACGTACTTCGATGCGTCCTTGCCGGTACCGGCCGCCGCGATTCCCACCGATGCCAGAGGTGAGGACGGCTGGTGGTAGCCGAGGCCCGCCTTGAACTCTGCGTTGAACACACCGACGCTCGCGAGCGGGAGCCGCACCTCCTGGTTGGCCGGTGCCACCGGTTCGGGCACCTCGACGGCGCAGGTGTCACACGCTTCGAGCGACTCCGCCCTCATCGACGAGCGGTCCGGGGCGTCGACGTCGCCGTACGGCACCTCGCTGACCCGCGCCCGGCCGTCCATCATGACCGTCATGTTCGACTCGACGACGGCTTCGCCGAAGCGGCCGAACTTCTTGTCGTACTGGTTGCGGACGATCTCACGGAACCGCTCGGTCGTGACGCCGTACTTGTCGAGGAAGTCCGACACCCCGAAGAACGCGCCGAGGAAGGCGTTGCCCTGCATGCGGAGCTGCAGGTCCGGGCGGGGCGTCGCGGCGCGGGCGATCTCGAATCCGGGAAGCGTGAAGATGCGGATGCCCTTGTCGATGATCTCCCGGCGGTACTTGGCGGGGATGCGCTGCCAGACGAGCTCCGGTTCCTCGTCGGACTCCCACACGAACGTTCCGCCAGGGTTGATGCCCTCGAGCGCGTTGGCGTGGGTGAAGATCTTCGGATCGGAGCAGAGCACGACATCGACGTGGTGGAGGTCGGCGTTGATTCGGATCCGCTCCGGCGCTGCCACGAGGAAGTAGGACGTCGGGGCGCCCTTCTTCTCCGAGCCGTACTTCGGATTGGCCGAGACGTGGATGATCTCCTTCGGTCGGCCGAACTCGTCGAGCTGCGGGTCACGCTGCATGAGGTCATCGCCGACGGCGCCGATGACCTCGGACAGGTTCTTGCCCGTCGTGATCATTCCCCAGCCGCCGATCGAGTGGAACCGAACGGCGATCGCCCCATCGGGCAGGAGCGACGGCGTGCGATCTGAGATCACGGCGTACGGGTGGTCGATACCCACGGTGAAGTACCGCTCGCCGTCTGCGATGCCCTTGCCGTCCTTGCGATTCACGCTGCCGGTGGCGAACTCGTAGGCGCCGAGGGCGCCCTCGGGGCGGAAGTCGCGAGAGCCGAGGCCGTAGCTTCCGGAGAGGATTGTCGGCACCTGGTCGGGCTGTACCGGCGGCACCTTCTCGCCGCGGCCGGTGCGTGCTACCTCGACGGCCTTGTTGAGCGACGCCCGGATCTCTCTCGTGAGCGGGTTGTCGCCGGGGAGCGGATCGTCGGTCCGCTCGAGCACGATGACCTTCTGCTTGCCGGCGAGGGCTTCGACGATGGCCGCCTCCGGGAACGGTCGAAGGACGTTCATGTGAATCGAACCGACCTTCGCTCCCTCGTTCTCACGCAGGTAGTCGACGGCGGCCTCGACGTTCTCGGCGGCGGAGCCGAGCGACACGAACACGATCTCGGCATCGTCGGTGCGGTGCTGCGAGATGAGCCCGTAGGACCGGCCGGTCAGGCGCTCGAACTCGGCATACGCCTCTTCGAGGAACCCGATGATGTGCTCGGAGAAGTTGTTGCGGCGTGCGATGACGCCGTTCATGTAGTGCTCCTGGTTCTGCACGGGACCCAGGAGGATCGGGTTGGCGAGGTCGATCATCGACGGCACGCGGCGGCGGGTCGGTCCGAACAGCACCCGCTGCGCCTCGGTCGGCGTCTCGATGATGTCGTCCGGTGCGCCGAGGAACTCACGCATGAGGCCGGACTCGTGCCGGTAGAAGGTGCGTTCGAGGTGTGATGTGAGGAAGCCGTCCTGGGCGTTGATGCCGGGGTTGAGCGCCTGCTCTGCGACGCGTCGGATGATGAGTGCCTGATCCGCTGCCTGCTGCGCATCCTTGCCGTAGAGGACCATCCAGCCTGTGTCGAGAGCGGCGTAGATGTCGTCGTGGCCGCAGTGGACATTGAGGGCGTGCTTCGTGAGGGCCCGGGCGGCGACCTCAACCACCATCGTCGAGAGCTTGCCGGGGGCGTGGTAGTACTGCTCCACGCCGTAGACGAGGCCCTGGCCGGACGTGAAGTTGACGACTCGCTTGCCGGTCAGCGACAGCGTGATGGCCCCGCCTTGGGCGGCGTGCTCGCCTTCCGCCTCGATGGCGACCTTCGTGTTGCCGAAGACGTCGAGCTGGCCCTCCGCGTAGGAGAGCTGGTAGTTCTCGCCCATCTCGGTCGAGGGCGTGATGGGATAGAAGACGCCGCCCTGCGTGATGCGGGCTTCGGTGTGGTACGAGACGAGTTGGTTGCCGTTCGTCGTGACTCGAATGCCCGGGTACTTCGGCGTGTTCATCGGATCGGTCCTTCCGGCAGGTGTTATGACAGGCGGGGAGGTGTCCCCTTCGGGCCAGAGTAGCGACACGCCTCGGCGTAGAAACCAGGTCGTTCGGCCCCGGCTGCTGCCCGGCCGGGTAGCCTCGCGTCTGCGACTCGAAGGAGGTCTTGTGAAGCTCATCGAATGCGTCCCCAACTTCTCCGAAGGCCGGGATATGGCCGTCATCGACGCCATCACGGCGGAGATCACCAGCGTGGACGGGGCAGAGCTCCTCGATGTCGATCCCGGGGCAGCGACGAACCGCACGGTCGTCACGTTCGTCGGGACACCGGCCGCGGTCGAGGAGGCCGCCTTTCGAGCAATCGCCAAGGCGGGCGAGCTGATCGACATGACGAAACACACGGGTGAGCACCCTCGCATGGGCGCGACCGATGTCTGCCCATTCGTTCCCGTCGAGGGCGCCACGATGGAGGATTGCGTCGCGATCGCCCGCAGCCTTGGCGAGCGAGTGGGCTCGGAGCTCGGCATCCCCGTTTACTTGTACGAGCACGCCGGGCTCGAAGGTCGCCGTTCGCTCGCGGACGCACGCCGCGGCGAATACGAGGCTCTGGCATCACGCGACGACGCCCCCGACTTCGGGCCCGCCTACAACGCGACGACGGGAGCGACCGGGATCGGCGCGCGCCGGTTCCTCATCGCGTACAACGTGAATCTCAACACGACGGACCGCCGGCTCGCCCACCAGGTGGCGTCGGCTGTGCGGACCTTGGGCACGGCGACGAGGGACGAGAACGGGAAGATCATCAAGAACGAGCACGGCAAGACGGTCTTCGCTCCCGGCCGGTTCGCCGAGGTCAAGGGCGTCGGCTGGTACATCGACGAGTACGAGCGTGCACAGGTGTCTCTCAATCTCACCGATTCGTCGGTGTCGCCGATGCATGAGGTGTTCGAGGCCTGCCGCGAGGAGGCGACGACTCGCGGCATGAGGGTCACCGGGTCGGAGATCGTCGGGCTTGTTCCGCTCGAAGCGATGCTCGCCGCCGGCGACCACTTCCTATCTGCCCAGGGCAGCACGAGAGGGATCCCCGAATTGGAGCGGATCCGGGTGGCGGTGATGTCGCTCGGCCTCGACGAGCTTGGCCCCTTCGACCCTGCGGACAAGATCATCGAATACCGCTTCCGCGGAACAGCCGACGGGCTCGTCGCCAAGACGGTGACGGGCTTCGTCGACGAGCTGTCCGGGGACTCCCCTGCACCGGGCGGGGGCTCCGTGGCGGCGCTCGCCGGGGCGCTCTCGGCCGCACTCTCAGCGATGGTCGCGTCGCTGACCTTCTCGAAACGCGGCATGGAAGAGACAAGGCCACAGATGGAGTCGACCGGGCGCGATGCCCAGGATCTGAAGGCCTGGTTCCTCGCCGCCGTCGATCGCGACACCGATGCCTTCAATGGCGTGCTCGCAGCGATTCGCCTCCCCCGCAAGTCAGACGACGACCGAGCCGTGAGAGACCAAGCGATGGCCGAGGCGAACCGTGCCGCGACGATCGTGCCGCTCGAGGTGCTCGAACACTGCGTCGAGGCGCTCGACCTGGCGCTCGTCGCCGTTCGCGAGGGAAACCCGAACTCGGTGACCGATGCCGGGGTTGCAGGGGCATGCGCCGTCGCAGCGGCCGAAGGTGCGTCGCTCAACGTCCGGATCAACCTCGCCGGCCTCGAAGGCGATGTCTCGGAGATCGTGGAGCGCCATGACATGGCGCTGGCGAGAGCCCGCTCTCTCGGTGTGGAGGTCGCGGATGCTGTCGAGGCGGTTCTGAGTAGATCAGTAGATCAGTAGATCGGTACTGCGCACTCACGCCGGTCGTCTGCTGTGGCGTTCCTGTCACAGCCCGTTGATATGTTGATCGCGGAGGACATGAAGAAAGGAATAGATCATGTCCAGTCTGCGCGAACGCAACATCCTGTATGCTCGGCTTGAAGAGGTGCTCGGAACCGAACCCGCCGGGATTCTCATGAACCAATTCCCCAGCGAAACAGATCTGGCCACAAGAGAAGACGTGAAAGACTTGGGTGCACGGTTCGACGGCCTCGAGAC
>JBDLHX010000080.1:0-11489 GCA_039715165.1 Actinomycetota bacterium | reverse complement strand
CGCGCACGTTCACTCAATTCGTGAACAGCCAAACCCGCGAAAACGTAGTCACGCCAACGCATCCGGCCCGCACGCCGACGAGAAACCGCGGATCTAACCTTCGTGGGAGAGGAAGAGACGATGAGGCCCGCCGCGTACCGAATACGGAGGGCGGGATACGGACTACGGTGAAACCGTGCTCTGGATGTTGCTCGTCCTCGCGATTGCGATCGTCATCGGGCTGGCTCGAGGAGGGAAACTCTCGAACCTGACCGAGATCGGCGTGCGTGCGTGGTGGCTCCTGTTTCTCGGATTCGGGCTCCAGATCGGCGCCACGTTCCTCCCCGTCCGGATGCACGAACTCGCCGTCGGCCTCATCCTCTCCTCCTACTTGCCGCTCCTGCTCTTCGTGTGGCTGAACCGACAGATGGCGGGGCTCTGGGTCGCCGGGATCGGCGTCCTCATGAATTTCACCGTCATCGCCGTCAACAGCGGCATGCCGGTGATGCTCGCAGCCGCGGAACTCGCCGGCGGGTCGTCCGACGTCATCCTCGGAGCGAAGCACGTCGTGCTCACCGAGTCGACACATCTCGCGTTCCTCGCGGACGTCATTCCACTACCGGGGAACGTCATCTCCATCGGCGATGTCTTCCTCGCCGTCGGCGTCGGCGTGTTCCTCGAAGACCAGATCCGCCGGCCGCTGCGACTCTTCGCACACAGGGTGCAAGGCACACCGGGATCGGCAGCGGACAGGTAGGGCGCTCTCAGCTCCGTCAGGCGGCGATGACGCCTCGTTGGACGAGCACTCTGCGCAGCGAGGCGGACACGTCCGGGTCGAAGTCGTAGGCGGAACCGCGGTGGATCCGTTCGAGGCCTTCGAGCGGCGACACATGCAATTCGTGCACCGACTGGTCGTAGGCGCTCGCCACCTTGATGATCTTCGAGATCATCGGGATATCGGGGTCCTTTGCCTCACCGGGCCGGCGGTACGGGCTGTGCTGCACCCGCACGTACTCCGACACTTCCTGGAGGTACGGGGCCTCGGCGATGATCTGTGACCCCCAACGGGCGATGTCGTCGTCGGTGTACCCGGCCTTGAGGATCGCCGGCTCCGTCAGGGTGATCCTCCCAACGTCGTGCATCAGCGCCGCGTACTCGAGGTCGACCACCTCATTGGGATGGAGGCCGATCTCACGAGCGATCGCGACGGCGAGGTCCGCCGTGCGCGTTGCGTGCCCTCGGGGAGCGAGATCGGCGACCTCCGGGATCTGGGCGAGGGCGCGGATCATCTGTCCGTACGTGACTCGCGTCGAGTCGTAGCGGACGAACGCGAGATGGCTGAAACCGTACGGCAGGATCGCGACGGGGAAGGCCCACATGCCCATGACCGGCCACGTCATCCCGAAGAGTGCGCCACCGGTGAAGATCGCAAGGGCAACGCTCCAGTCCTCGATGGCGAGGAGCCAGAGGTAGCGGGCGGCGAGATCGTCTCGCTCCGTGCCCACCCAGGCGGAGACGAGCGCCCTCACAACGAACCAGACGACCCCACCAGCGGCGATGGAGAGCATCTGTTCCCATGCGAGAGGCAGAGAAGAACCGGCGATCACGGACAACATGACCGACGCGACGACCCCGAATGCGAGCATTGAGATCGATTCGGCCACGTAATCGGAATCGGCGTCCCGATTCGACTTCGAGCGGCGACGGAGAACGATCCATCCTCCGACAAGCCCGAGTGCGTAGGCCGTGACAACGGTGAGCGTCCCGCCGAGTAGCACCACGGCGGCGACGGCCGGACCGATCGCAAGGTTGATGCGCTTGCCCGACGGTGTCGGCACGGAGAGGGCGTGTGTCGCAGCGATCACGGCGGACCAGAGAAGTGCTTCTGCCCACACCCCGCCGTCGACGACGAGGAAGAACATCGATGCGGCGGCAAGCCCGACAATGACTAGGAACACGCCGATCGAGAGGCGGCGGAGCCTGGACTCAGCCATCGGCGTTCCCCGTTCCACTCGAGGCAACCCGGGAGTCCCGCTCGTGGGCCTGGTCGGCGCTCCGGATCTCGTCGACGCCCCGCTCAGCGATCGTCCTGGCCTGGTCGTCGGTGAGCTCCACCTTCGATCCGTAGCGGTGACCCGAGCCCTCCATGCCGTCGATGAAGGCTTCGACGACTTCGGGATCGAACTGTGTACCGGCGTGGCGGCGCAGCTCGGCGTAGGCGTATGGCTGGGTGAGCGCGACCCGGTAGGACCGCGTCGAGGTGACCGCATCGAACGTGTCGGCGACGGCGAGGATCGAAGACTCCTTCGAGGGGGTGGCGCCGTGTTCATGCCCGCCGCCGTGGTAGCCGTTGCCGTCGTAGTGGGCGTGGTGGTTCGTGGCGATCTCGACCATCGGGCGGAGGAAGTCGACGTGCTCGAGGAGATCCTCGACGTAGTGCACGTGCTTCTGCATGACCTCGTACTCCTCGTCGGTGAGCCGGGCCCGCTTGCGGATGAGTTCGCGGGGAACGGCGAGCTTCCCGACGTCGTGGATGAGGGCGGCCCAGCGGAGTCGCTCGAGCTGCGTCCCGTTGTAGCCCATCTGCTTGCCGATCATCTCGGTGAAGCGGGCAACACGCTCGGTATGGCCCCGCGTGTAGAGGTCCTTCGCCTCAAGCGCCTTGATGAAGCCCCGGATGGTCGATTCCTGGGCCTCGCGGAGCAGCGAGTAGGACTCGAATGCGAGGTAGCCGACGAAGAACACAACGGCGATGAGAGGCAGAGACGCCGTCCCGATCATGAGATAGGTGGCGCCGAGCATGCCGCCGAGGAAGCCCATGCCGGTCATCGGGAGGAGGATGGCCCCGAGGTGTGACCAAGGCCGGACCTCGAGCCGCCCGTAGACGCGGCTGACGATGAAGAGGACGAGGCGGTAGTTGACAAAGCCATAGACGATCGAGGCGAGGGCCGAGCCGAGGGCGATGCGCCAGAGCCCGGAGTCAAGAGCAGAGGCACCGCTCGGAAGCCCGAAGCTCAAGAAGAGGGAGAGGACTGCGGTGGCGGCTGTCGCCGATGCAACGAGCTGTCCGAAGTTGACGATCGGCTGGAACCAACGGCGATCGCGGATGTCATCTGGCGCAAGCGGACCGAGGGCCGCCATCGCGGCAGCGCCGATCACCGCAGACTCGGGGCCGAAGATGACGGCAGCCGTGAGCAGCACCATGATCGACGGGCTTGCGAAGAGCCGGTCGTTCACCTCGACGGTGTGCCACTCGAAGTAGACGAAGGCGGCGGCGAACGGGATCCAGAGCCGGAGGTCGGGGAAGCTCTGCCACGGCAGCAGGGCGAGCACAGCGAGGATCAGCACTCCGAGCGCGCCGAATCCGGCCGCCAGTTGCGCCTTCGCTCGCTGCTGCCGCCGGGCTGCGCCCGTCGCCATCGTTGATCCTCCTGTGATGAGGGGAGGGGAGGACCCGGGTGCTTGCCTATCCGACTTTCAGGCTCGCCGTACCCGCCACGAGGGCGGCGGCGAGGCTCGTTATCGTCAATCCAAGTCTGACGAACTTGTTCTTCACGAACCTCTCCGGAGTAGTGCTCTCGATCACGACATGTACGCCGTTCACGGGGTGCTGTTCCGCTTCGCTGAGGTTGATCCGAAACCCGGGTTCCCCTACCCAATTCCGGCCGCTCCTGGAACGGCCGAAACCTTCAACTATCTAGGTGCTCGCCCGGCCCCACCGGAGAACCGTGCCTCTCGGCACGTACGATCGACTAGCCCGCCCAAGGGCACCCGCCACATCGCTGCAGCGAGGACCATCACGCTAAAGCACTCCCGAGCTGCTGGCAAGGCTATCGCGCTCTCGATGCCACCGCAGGGCGCCGGCGGGCGGCTACGCTACGCGGTCATGGCGTTCAGTCACCGAGAGCTCGAAGAGTCCATCACCCACCTCGAATCGGTCGATGCCGCGCGCGTCGTCACCGAAGGGCCGCGGGTCACCGAAGTGCACGTCATTGCGGCTGCGGGGAAACAGGCAAAGCACGTCGTTCGCGACATCCAGTCACTCGCCATGGCGCGATACGGCGCGACGATCGACCGTCGGGTGATCTCGGTCGTGCAGATCAGCCCCACGGACCTCACCGGCGGCGGATCGAATCGTCCCGCTCTCGTCGGGGTCCGCGAAGAGCCGAACGGAACGCGGACAACACTGAGGGTGACGCTCCGGCTCGATGACGAGGACCGCACCGGCACCGCTATTGGACCGGCCGTCGCCTCGACGCGGCTGCGCCTCATCGGCGAGGCAACGATCGACGCGGTCGAACGCACCTATGAGGGTGTTCCCCCGATTGCTCTTGACGCCGTGAACTCGACCGTCGTCGGGTCCCGGCAGGTGATCGTCGCAATCGTCGTCGGCGCAGGAGAGTCCGGAGGCGAGCTCCTCACGGTCGGCTCTGCGCTGTCGCTGGGCGACGACGGCGAGGCAACGGTGAAGGCAGTCCTCGACGCTCTCAACCGTCGGATCGCACGCGTCACGGCGTGACGTCCCCACACCGGGATCCAAACGCACCACTCTCTACCGGCCCCCTCTCCAGTGATGCCGCCATCGCGGTGAGCCCGCACCACCTCGCATCGCGAGCGGCGCTCGACGTCATGAAGCGCGGGGGTTCAGCGGCCGACGGTGCCATCGCCGCCGATGCCGTGCTCGCCGTCGTCGCCCCCGACACGTGCGGGCCGGGCGGCGACCTCTTCGCGATCGTCCACCGTCCCGGTGACGAGCGACCGAGCGTTCTCAACGCTTCGGGCAGGGCGGGATCCGGCGCTTCGGCCGCCACGCTGCGCGACAAGGGGCTCGCTTCGATCCCGCTCCGCAGCCACTGGTCGATCACCGTGCCGGGGTGCGTCGACGGATGGGAGGCGCTCATCGATCGGTACGGGAATCTCCGTCTCAGCGAACTCCTCGCGCCGGCCATCGAGCATGCGACCGAGGGATTCCCCGTGTCCCGGGAGCTCGCCGGATCGCTCGGGCACCTCCACGAGTTGATCTATGAACAGGGCTCGGCAGATGAGCTCTACCCCCATGTGATGCCTCCCACCGAAGGCGGCACCCTCCCCCGACTTGCACTCGCCGAGACGCTGAAAGCGGTCGCCGCCGGCGGCCGCGACGCCTTCTACGGCGGCCCGGTCGGTGACGGAATCATCGAGGCGACACACGGAGTGATCGCTACTCAGGATCTCGAGCGACGACAGTCCGAGTGGGTCGAGCCGGCATCAACCAACATCTTCGGCCTCACTGCCTGGACCGTCCCTCCGAACAGTCAAGGATGGTTGACGCTCGCCACGCTGCGCATCTTTGAGATGCTCTCCCCTCCACGCGACCCCGCGGACCCGGCGTTCCACCACGCGCTCATCGAGGCGTACCGGGCGGTCGCATGGGAGCGGGCCGACACGACGACGGATCCCGACACGGCACCGTTCGGGACCGAGCACCTCCTCGACACGGACCGCCTCTCCGAGCGAGCCGCGGCGATCGACCCGACACGGGCACAACGCTGGCCGGCCACCACTCCCGCGCCCGGCGGCACCGCCTACCTCACAACCCGCGACCGCAACGGCATGGTTGTTTCATTCATCCAGTCGAACTTCTGGGGCATCGGGAGCGGTATCTCGGCCGGGGCGACCGGCGTCTGGCTCCACAACCGCGGTGCCGGATTCGATCTCCGCCCGGGCCATCCGAACGAACTCACTCCCGGGAGGCGGCCGCTTCACACGCTCGCACCAACGCTCTGGACGGACGGCACCGAAGCCCGCCTCGTCCTCGGGACACGGGGCGGGGATCATCAGCCGCAGATCCTCGCGCAGGTAGCAGCGAACCAACTCTGGGCACGGGTCGACCCCGCGAACGCTCAGAGCCTCCCCCGGTGGTCCATCGACGCGTTTGCCTCCGACGACGTCCCAGAAGTGCGCTACGAGTCTCGATTCGGGGTTTCGACGATCGGTGGGCTCGCGACCAAGGGTCACGATCTGGAGCCGGCGGGATCGTGGGAGGCCGGTTGGGGCCCGGTGTCGACGATCACGATTGACGGTGGCTCTGTGCGAGGAGATGCCGACCCGAGAACATCCACCGCTGCAGCCCTTGCGGGCTAGATGACGGTGGACGGTAGACAGCAAGACCCTGTGACAACCCGGTTTGGCTGTCAACCGTCAACCGCTACTCGAAGAACCCCGGGATCGGGTCGGCCGTCTCGGGGCGCCTTCGTTGGCGTCGCTTCGAGATGAACCCGAGCAGGATCGCAATCGCCGCACCGACAACGATCCCGATCGCTATCCCAAGACCGGCCCGCCATGTCGTCGTCGGCTGGTCGGTGCCCATGATCTCGATCGTCAGGGCACGACGCCACCGGGCCTCGAGATCGGTCCAGACTGCCGGATCCGGGTCGGTGAGGAACTCTTCGCCCTCCTGCTCGAGACCGAACCGCACGAGGTCGGCCATGTGCGTCGACGTGGCTGAAGCAGCCGCCGCTGCCGGCCCGAGGGCTCTGTCCTTCCTGGCTGTGCGCCCACTCGCCGGATCCCACACCATGGGATCGTCCTGAATCCACGAACTCCACTGCGTGACGACCTCGGATCCGAAGAAGTTCGAGGCCTTCGCCTCCGCGTGGTCGTACACGGCACGATCACGGACTTCTGAGCGGTAGTACTGAGCGATCGTCGAGGCCTGGGGCTCGGGAAAGCCGGCACCGTTGCTGTACTGCCACATGGCGACGTGTCCGAGCCCAAAGCCTGCAGCCGAACCGGTGAGACCGACGTTCTCCGTCGACAGCACGAGGAGCGCGTCGTCGACGAGCGAGATGGCGTGAAGGCGATTGCTGCCGGAGACAAAGCGGCTTTGGTCGAACCCCGAGTCCGGGTCGAAGAGGCAGACGGTGGCCTCGAACTCGCCGAAGTGACCGGTGATCTGCTCGACCGCTCCGGTGATCTCCCCTTCGTAGCGTGTCGCGTGTCCCTCCGGCACGCCGGCTGCGTAGACGTCGACCGGCGTGTCGAGGCGCACCCAGTCCACTTCCGGGAACCGAGCGGCGCACTCTCCTCCGGCCTGGGCTGATACCGGCGCGGCGATGCCGAGGACGAAGAGGGCTACGACGATGAGCGTCCGAACGAGCATGGATCGAAGACTACGAGCGATGGGGAGTAGCGGACAGCGGAGGTCATCTCGGCTCAGTTCTGGCTGTTCGCTGTCTGCTGTCAACCAAGGGTTGGAAGAATCTACCAGATTTCGGGTTGCCGTATCAAAATGCCGCCTATAGCCTGACGTGCCTGAACAACGGGTGAGCGCTGCCCCGTTGCCGGCTGGGGGGCCGGCACACGTGCGCAGGCGATACCCGAAGCGAACCGGAAGGCGGAGCGTTAGCCCCGTGCGATCTCGCATCCCACTCGTTCTCGCAGGACTCCTGATCATCGCCCTCATGGCGACGGTCGGGCTTGCCGCGTTCGCCACGGGAGATTCCGAGGCAACGGACGCAGCCCCTGAGACTGCGACACTGGACATGGATCTTCCGATCTCCGGCCGGGTTGCCTCGGCGGTCTTCGCTCTCGCAGTAGCCCCCGTTCGCGACGCCGACGTCGAAACAACGACCACGATCGCCGTCGCCGAAACCGCCCCCGAAGAGACGGCCGCTGTCGAGACCACAACCGCTGTGGACACGACGACGACCGCCGCTCCGGAAACGACCACCACGGCCGCGCCGGCAACCTCAAAGGCCCCTGCCACGACCGTCGCTGCACCGCAGCCGAAGGCCGACACCACACCACCTGCTCTCCAGATCGTCTCCCCCAAGGACGGCGCCACCGTCACTTCGAGAATCGTCGAATTCAGGGGTGTCACCGAGCGAGGCGCCAAGGTCTTCTCCGGCCCGTATGAAGCCGAGATGGATGACGACGGCAATTGGGCAATCAACCTCGTACTCGCCCCCGGCGACAATGGAGCGAAGTTCACCGCACGCGACGCGGCGGGCAACGAGACCACTGCCCGCATCGTCGTCACCTACGACCCGCCGGTGACCACGACAACCACCACAAAGCCCCCATCGACCACGACGACCACGAAGCCCTCGTCGACGACCACAACGACGAAGCCCCCGACGTCTGGCTACTCCCCACTCTGGCCGGCCGATTCGGGCGGTCGCCGCAACGTCGAGGAGTGGCGAGCCGACGTTGAGAAGCACTGGGATGCAGACAAGGTCGACTGCGTGCTCGGCATCATCAAGCTCGAGTCGGGCGGCGATCCGAGAGCCTCGAATGCAGGAAAGTACCTAGGACTCATGCAGCACTCGGTGAAGTATTGGGAGAGCCGCGCCCGCGGAGCAGGGTTCGTTGACGGCGACGGCCTCGTCGCAAGTCCCTTCAACGGTGAAGCCAACATCGCAGCCGGTGCCTACCTCGCCAACTACTACGAGCGCATCGGCAAAGACTGGCGCCAACCCTGGACCGTCTGGGGAAGCGTCCCGGCCTGCCAGGCGTAACGGCCCTCTCTCCACATCGCCCGACGACCTCTTCGGCGCACCGGAGTACCATGGCGTCATGAACCAGCCGCTCAAGCAAATCCTCCGTGTGGGAGGCGTCGTCGTCGGACTCGGGGCCGCCGTCTGGGCACTGCGTGACAAGCTGCTCCCCGCCCCTGGGATCCCCGACGGTCCGCCACCGCGATTCCGAACGGGCAACGGGGCACCGTCGAACGGCGACGGCATCACTTCGATCAAGGGTGTCGGGCCCGTCTACGCGGAACGACTCGAGAAGGCGGGCATCGCGTCGCTCGCCGACCTCGCATCTGCCGACATGGCCGCCGTCTCCGATGCAGCGGGTGTGTCGGAATCCACGGCGACGGCATGGATGGAGCAGGCCGCCGAGCTGTCGTGACGGCGCCCTCCCCATACCTGGTCCGGCCGGAGGACCTCGGCACGCTGTTCCCCGATGAGCCGCGCTTTCGCGCCGGCCAACTGCGCGAGTGGCTCTACCACTCCCCCGTCCTCGATGCCGCCGAGATGACCAACCTCCCGGCAGCGATGCGGGACACGATCGGCGGGACCTTGTGGCCCTTCGACGTCGAGATCGATCAGAGCGCGGACGACGGCCGAACGAGGAAGTGGCTGTTCCGCGCACCCGACGGGGCCGCCATCGAGGCGGTCCTCATGGGCTACCGGCGACGTACGACGATCTGTATCTCCTCGCAGGTGGGGTGCGCTCTCGGGTGCACCTTCTGCGCGACCGGGCAGTTCGGATTCGAACGTCATCTCGAAGCGGGAGAGATCGTCGCCCAGGTCGCATTCGCAAACGCCTTCCTTCGCAAGTACCCGATCCACGACTCCCCGGAGCGAGTCACGAACGTTGTGTACATGGGCATGGGCGAGCCGCTCGCCAACTACGAACGAGTCCGGGAGTCGCTGCGACGGCTCATCGACGTGTCCGGAATGTCGGCCCGATCGATCACCGTGTCGACGGTCGGCGTCGTCCCGGGTATTCGGCGGCTCGCGTCAGAGCCTTGGCCGGTCTACCTCGCGATCAGCCTCCACGGCGCAGACGACGAGACCCGCTCCCGTCTCGTCCCGCTCAACGACCGGTACCCGCTCGAGACCGTCATCGAGGCCGCTCAGGACTACTTCGAAGCGAAGGGGCGCCGCATCTCGATCGAGTGGACGCTCATCGACGGAGCGAACGACAGCGACGACCAGGCCCGCAAGCTCGCAGCCATCGCGAATCGGCTCCGGGCCCATGTGAACGTCATCGCTCTCAACCCGACGCCGCTCAGTGAGGACCGCCCGTCCGGCCCCGACCGGATCCAGGGCTTTGTCGACGCCTTACTGGCCGCGGGAGCGAATGCGACGCTGCGGGAGACAAGAGGGCAGGACATCGACGCCGCGTGCGGGCAGCTCAGGCTGCGCCGAGACGGCGGGTAGCCTGACATCGACTGAAGAAGGAGCAGCATGCGACTCGAACAGGGCCAGCCGGCACCGGCATTCAGCGGTGTCGACCATGACGACAACGAGATCACGAGCGCCGACTTCGCCGGCCGGAGCTTCGTCGTCTACTTCTACCCGAAGGCCTTCACACCGGGATGCACTACCGAGTCGTGCGACTTCCGAGATCGTCACGAGTTCTTCGAGAAGGCGGGCTACGCGATCGTTGGCGTGAGCCCCGACAAGCCCGAGAAGCTCGCCCGGTTCCGCGACGAGTATGACCTCCCGTTCCCGCTCATCTCCGATCCCGACCATGAGATCGCAGAGGCGTTCGGGGCATGGGGAATCAAGAAGAACTACGGCCGAGAGTATGAGGGACTCATCCGGTCGACGATCGTGATCGGCGAGGACGGAATGGTGACGGCTGCCTGGTACAACGTACGGGCGAAGGGCCATGCAGAACGCGTCGCTGGATCGGTGGTCAACGGATGATGGTGCGCACCGCGATCTTCCCGGTCGGCGGGCTCGGCACGCGCTTTCTGCCGGCGACCAAGGCGGTCCCGAAGGAGATGCTGCCGGTCGTCGACAAGCCGCTCATCCAGTACGCGGTCGAGGAGGCGATGGATGCCGGCATCGAGAACATCGTGTTCGTCACCGCTCACGGAAAGGCGGCGGTGGAGAACCACTTCGACCGCAACCCCGACCTCGAGCACACGCTCGCCGAGCGTGACCGGCACGACCTGCTCGAACTCTCGATCGTCGCCGGCACCATCCCGGGACGGATCTCGTATGTGCGCCAGATGGACGCCCTCGGCCTGGGACACGCGGTCTGGTGCGCAAGGAACCTCATCGGCGACGATCCTTTCGCCGTTCTCCTCGCCGACGAACTGCTTCGGGGTGACCGGCCGCCGCTCACCGATCTCATCGACGTCCACGCCGAGACCGGCGGCAACGTGATCTCGGTCATCGAGGTACCGAGGGAAGAGACGAGTTCGTACGGAATCATCGAGCCGGGGAAACAGGACGGCCGCACGATCGAAGTGAAGGGCCTCGTCGAGAAGCCCGATCCGTCGAAAGCACCGTCGCGCTTCGCCGCCGTCGGCCGCTACATCCTCGAGCCGAAGGTCATGCGACTGCTCGGCGAGGGCCGCATCGGCGCTGGCAACGAGATCCAGCTCACCGATGCGCTCGCACGGCTCATCGGAGGATCGCCGTTCCACGCCGTCGTTCACGACGGGCAGCGCTACGACTGCGGGACCAAGGTGGGATTCCTCGAGGCGAACGTGGCGCTCGCCCTCGAGCGAGACGACCTGGACGGCGACGTCGCCGCCACCCTCCGCCGCCTCCTCCCCTAAGCGCGTACCCAGGGTTGCAGTCCCCGTATGCGCGGCCACGGGCCCAGAGAATGGGAGGATCGTCTGGCGCCCTCCATTCCGTGGGCTGGTAGCGCCGTATGCGGGGACTGCAACCCTGGGTATCGGAATCTGCGAGAATCCACTTGCATCCCCGAGCACGGAGTGAGCAATGAGCCGCATCAAGGAACTCTCGGCAGCCGGACAGAGCGTCTGGCTCGACTTCATC
>JBDLHX010000079.1:0-11661 GCA_039715165.1 Actinomycetota bacterium | reverse complement strand
GCTGCGCTGAATCGACACGGCCGCCCGCAGCGCGTGCGTCGCATCACGGAACGAAGCCATGATCCCGTCGCCGGTGTGCTTCACCTCACGGCCCGAGCTATCGCTGAGCGCTGCACGTACGACCGCGTCATGACGCTCGACAAGAGCGATCGCAGCGTCGTCTCCGTAGCGGAACCCGATGGCCGTCGATCCGACGATGTCGGTGAACAGGATCGCCCGGAACGCGGAGTCCTCGAACGGGCCCGGATCCGGATCTGTGACGCGGCCGAGGAAGGCACCGACGACGTCGGTGTCGACGGGAATGATCTCGCTCGCCACCGAGCCATGAGCGTGAGCGTGAACCTGGTTCGCCGTCTCCGCGTCCGGCGCATCGACGAGACAGAACGCTGCCTGCCGGTCGTAGTCGAACCAGTAGGTCAAGTACTTGACCCCGAACTCATCCTGAGCGGCGAGATCGGCCAGGTGGGCCTGGGCGAGGGCGGCTGCGTCCGCTCCGTCGAGATTGTCGTGGCGGTCCATGAAGGTCGGCATCTGGCGGCCGAGTCTACGCCCCCCCATATGACATACCCAGGGTTGCAGTCCCCGCATGCGCGGCTGTGAGCCCACTGAATGGACGGCGCTTCATTCCGCGGGCTGGTGGCGCCGGATACGGGGACTGCAACCCTGGGTACGCGGTGTTAGACGGCGCGTTCGCGGACGACGGCGCCGACGTCGAGGCGCTTGATCGACCGGATCCCCGGGATCATCGACAACAGCGCCACGATGAACATCCCGGCTACAGCCACCACGATCGTGATCGGGCTGATCGTGAGTGTCATGTGGAACGAGTCGTTGTTGTACGTCGAGAGCATGAGCGACGAAACCCAGACACCGACCAGGAGACCCGGGATGATCCCGATGGTTGTCAGCAACAGGTTCTCGCCCGCGACGAGTTTCGCGATCGTCGAGTTCGACATGCCGCTCGCCTTGAGCGTCGCGAACTCGGTCGAGCGTTCGGCGACGTTCACGGAGATCGTGTTGAACATGAGCGAGAACGCCATGATTCCGCCGAAGAGCAGCATGATCCCGGTGAAGGCGTAGAAGAGCCCGAGCAGATCCTTGACCATGTTGTACAGCGAGCGCGAATCCTGCGCTCCGACCACCCGGGGATTGTCCTCGATCCTGTCGATGATCGAGGCACGATCCCGCCCCTCCTCGAAGCCCACGAGCACGTTCGTGACGGTCGGGTGCGCCATGAGCGCTTCGGCGTCGGCAACACCGGCGTCGGTCAGTGCTTGCACGATCGTGCCGTACTGGGCGTAGAGCGGCATCCCCATTGGCTCATCGACGAACCCGACCAGTTCGAGCGTGATCGAGACGTCGTGTGCGGGGAGGCCGATCGTTACGAGATCGCCTTCCTCGACGCCGATCTTCTCCGCGAGGGCGTGGCCGGCGAGGAGGCCGTCGGCGGGCAAGTGCCCAAGCGGGTTCGTCCAGCCGTGCATCTGCGTGTTCGCCGCGAAACCCTGAAGGGTGGTGTTGAACGTGTCCCCGTTGCCGCTGATCGATGCCTGGAAGTGAGCGGCGTGTTCTGTGCTCCTCACGCCCGACGTTCCGCTCAGATCCGTCAGGAGATCGTCGGTTACCGACTCCGTTGAGTAGACGGTCGCGTCCTGAAGGGAGACCACCTCGAACTGCTTGTGAACGAGATCGACGATTGTGTCGATCATTCCGCCCGCCGCCAGGACGAGCACGAGTGCGAAGATGACGCCGAGTACGGTCGAGAGGCTTCTCCGCTTCGACCGGCCGATGCCGCGAAGCGTCATTCGGATTCGCACGGGGAGCTTCCTGAGCGGCGGGAAGACCCGTTCGAGCAGGCTGCTGCCGCCGGTCATCAGCGGGGCTTCGCCGCGCATCGCCTCGGCCGGGGCGATGCGGTAGGCGGCTCGTGCCGGGACGAGCGCAGAGAGTGCCCCCGCGACGAGGCCGAACAGAAGCCCGACGATGATCGTCCCCGGGCGGACCACCACGACGGTATCCGGGATGTCGAG
This sequence comes from Actinomycetota bacterium, assembly GCA_039715165.1. Taxonomy (GTDB): domain Bacteria; phylum Actinomycetota; class Acidimicrobiia; order Spongiisociales; family UBA5794; genus JAHEEL01. Next base: position 9,631 of record JBDLHX010000079.1, on the reverse strand, counting down.
CATCCCCGTGTACATCTTCGTGATGAAGCGGCCCTGGATCGCGCCGAGCAGCACGCCGATGACGGAGCCGATCACCCCCAGCCAGACGCCGTAGCCGAGGTAGTGGCGGCGGAGCTGGCGGCCCGACATCCCCGACGCTCGCAGGGTCCCGATGAGTGCACGCTGCGAGAAAACGATTCGGGTGAGGAGGACGTAGACCGCCATCCCGGCTGCCGTAAGGAAGAGGATCGGGAAGGCGACCGCCATCTGCCCGAACCCTTCTACGTCGAGCTGCAGCGTCGCGTGCGACGGATGGTCGGCCTGGGCGAGGATGCTTGTGGCGCCGGCATCCTCAGCAGCAGCGTGAACGGCCGCGTCGACGTCTTCGGTGGCCACGCCCTCGTTGTAGAGCACGAGCGTCTCGCGAACTGCCACTTCCGGCGGCAGCTGAGATACGAGGCCCACGTCCACGAAGAACACACCGAACTGCTCCGGGTCGGCGAAGACCTCCTGCGTGCTGGGGGCCGGCCAGATGTACTCAGGGGACGATGCCGTGCCGATGATCGTGAACTCGGGCTCCGGACCGAGGGCGACGGTGAACGTGTCACCCGGTTCGAGTTCGTACGTTCGAGCGATGTGGACCTCGGCGACCGCCTCGAACGCCCCCGCTTCGCTGAGGCCGGCGCCCTCTTCGATACCGATGTTGTTGACGGTCGGTTCGCCGGGCACCGGCATGCCGACGAGCCTGCCGCGCAGCATCGAGTCGCCAATGGTGACGGGGAGGTCGGCGGTGTGGCGAACCATGACCTCTCTCACGCCTTCGATTCCGACGAGCGTGTCTGCGAGGCCTTCGTCACCGCCCGTGATGGTCATGTCGGCGAATGCGAGGCGGTCGTATGTCTGTTGGTAGCTCGCGTTGAGGTTCTGGTACGAGTCATACGACGCTGCGAACATCATGACGCCGATCGCCACGGTGGCGCCGACGGCGACGAACTGCCATCGCGAGCGGCGCATGTCACGCCGACGCTTCTTCGAGAGGTAGCTCACCAGCGGAGCTCCGCCGGCGGGAGCGGGCTCGGGTTCACGTCATCTCCGACGACCCGACCGTCGCGAAGGCTGATGACGCGGTCGGCCATCTCGGCGATGGTCGAATTGTGGGTGACGAGGAAGACCGTGCGGTCCGTCCCCGTCGTCGTCGACTTGAGGAGCTCGAGGATCGAACGTCCGGTCTCGAGGTCGAGGGCACCGGTCGGCTCGTCGCAGAGCAGGAGTGGCGGATCCTTGACGATGCCACGGGCGATCGCGACGCGCTGCTGCTGGCCGCCGGACATCTGGCCCGGGAAGTGCTCCGTCCGGTCTTCGAGACCGACCCGTCCGAGGACCACTTCCGAGCGGGCGTCCGGCTGGTCTCCCGTGATCTCCGCGATGAGCGCCACGTTCTCGTGGGCGGTGAGCGTGGGGACGAGGTTGTAGAACTGGAACACGAAACCGACGGTCGATCGGCGGTACTCAGTGCGCTCGTCGTCCGACATGCCGGCAATCTCGGCGCCGTTGACGGAGAGGCTTCCCGATGTGGCGCCCTCGAGCGCGCCGATCTGGTTGAGGAGTGTGGTCTTCCCCGAGCCGGAGGGTCCCAGCAGGACCACGAACTCGCCCTTGTTGATCGAGAAAGAGACGTCTTCGAGGGCGGTCGTGGCCGTGTCTCCCTCTCCGTAGATCTTCGTCAGGCCTTCCGCAATGACTGCCGGTTCACTCACGTCATCCTCGCTGTCCTCGACGTTCTGTGGAGCAGTCTAGCGATATTTGTAGTCACTACAAATATCGCTAGACTGAGGGTGGATATGACGGGCTACAGGGAACGCAAGAAGCAGAGGACGTTCAACGAGATCGTTGCGGTGGCGGCCGAGATGTTCCGGGAGGCCGGGTACGAAGCGACGACGATCGAGGCAGTCGCTGCCGAGGCCGGGGTCTCCCCTGGAACCGTCTATAACTACTTCGGAACGAAGAACGCGATCCTCATGGCCGTTGTTACCGCGGACACCGAGAAGGCGCTCGCGGATTCGGGGAGTTCGGCCGATCCGTCGGCAGGGACCGCTGTCGACGCGGTGATGCCCCACATAGAGACGTATGTCAATGCGATGGCCGCCTGGGGCCGGGACGTGCTGAGAGCGCTTCTCGTCGTGAGCCTTGACCCGGCGCAATCGTCGATGTTGGACGAACTCGTCACGCTCGACGAGCGGATCATCGGCCAGTTCGGAGAGGTGCTCGCCGATCTCCAGGTGCGAGGGCTGGTCAAGGCCGACGTCGATGTTGCTGCCGCTTCACTCATCGTGTACTCCACCGTTGCGGTGGGCATCATGATGTACATCGCGTACCCCGAGCAGACGCCCGAGGACATGATGGCTCTGATCCGCGGTCAACTCTCGCTCGCTTTCGACGGGATCGGTGCCTGACCGGGTCGGTGACCCGCTCGATCCGGCGGCGACTTCCGGCTCTATCCCGTAGCGATGTTCATCCATAGGATCGGTGAGGGCCGGAGAAGGAGGAACGGATGTCGGAAGCCAGTTGGGCCGAACCCGAGCGTTGGGGCCAGACGGGACGCCGCGTCGGTTACACCGTTGCCGTCATCGTCAACGTCGTGCTGTTCGTCATCGTCATCAATCTCCTCGATTGGGGATGGATCCCGTTCCTGACCGAGGAGTTCGAAGACCTGCTCCCGATCATCATCCTCTCGGTCGGCGTCAGCGCAGTCGTGAACTTCCTATGGATCTTCTACGACGCGAAGTGGTTCCGTGCCACCGGTCAGATCATCGACAACGTGACGAGCCTCCTCGTGGTCATCGCGACGTACAAGGTCTTCCCGTTCGACTTCTCGCCCTACCGCATCAACTGGGAAGCGATCGTCAAGGTCGTGATCATCCTCACAGCGTTCGCACTCGTTATCGCGACGATCGCCGAGGTCGTCAAGTTGGTCCGGTCCCTCGCCAACCTCGATTCCACCCCCACCTGAGGACTCTGGCGTCCAGACAGCCCATATGCGGTTCGTACGGACGCCAGACGCCTGAAGCGGGGGAGTCAGAGGACGAGTTCGCCCCGTAGGAACGCGGCCGTCGTCGGCGCCTTCGGGTTCTCGTAGAACTCCTCGGTCTCGGCGAGTTCGACGATGCGTCCGGAGATCATGAGCGCCGTTCTGTCGGCGAGACGCCGGGCCTGGAACACGTCGTGTGTCACGAGCACCACGGTCGTTCCCCTCTCGGCATTCTCCTCCCCGACGATCTCCTCGAGGAGGCCGGTGTTGTACGGGTCGAGGTTGCCGGTCGGTTCGTCGAGGAGGAGCACGGACGGTCGGACGACGAGGGCTCGCGCGAGCGCTGCCCTCTGTGCCTCACCTACCGAGAGCGTTCGCGCCGGCTCATCGGCGAGTTCGGCGAGGCCGAGCCGTTCGATACAGCGTTGCACGCGCGACTCGTCGGACTCCCCGCGCATCTTCTGTCCGAATCGCACGTTCGCCGCGACGCTGCGCCTCAGCAGCATCGGACGCTGGAACACGGTCGTGACGTCCCGACGGAGGGCGAGTGGTGCATCTGGGCCGATCTCCTCGCCCCGATACATGAGCCGGCCCTTCGTCGGATGCTCGAGGAAGTTGAGGAGCCGTAGCAGTGTGCTCTTCCCCGCCCCGCTCGGGCCGACCACGCCGAGGATCTCTCCGGGTTCGATCGACAGACGCGGGACGTCAACGACGGTCCGGTCCCCGTAGCGGTGCTCGATTCCCTCGAGTGTGTAGACGTCCGTCACGGTCCCCCCTGGCGTACTTGGAGGCGGTGGAACGCGAAGTTCGTGAGGAATGCGATGCCGAGGAGGATGATGCCCAGGGCGAGGGCGAGAGCGAAGTTGCCCTTGCGGGTCTCGAGGACGATGGCCGTCGTGAGCACCCTCGTCTCGCCTTCGATGTTCCCGCCGACGAGCATGACGGCACCGACCTCGGAGATGATGGCCCCGTAGGCGGCGACGACCGCCGCGGTCACCCCGGCCCTTGACTCGAGGAGCGTGGTCATGGCGATTTGCATGCGGGTCGCCCCGAGGGCCCGCATCTGCACCGGCAGGTCCGGGTCGATGCTCTGGACCGCCGTCATTGTGAGACCGACGACGAGGGGGAGGGCGATGATCGTTTGTGCGACGACCATCCCGGTCGGGGTGAAGAGCCAGCCGAGGCCGCCGAGCGGTCCCTGGTTCGAGAGCAAGAGGTAGGTGAAGAGGCCGACGACGACCGGCGGGAGGCCCATGCCGGTGTAGATGACGGGGATGAGGATCGCCCTTCCCGGCAGGTCGCGCGTGAGTCCGATCGCGGCGCCGATCGGGATGCCGACGACGAGGGCGACGAAGAGCGCTCCGATGGTCACTTGGAGGGTTCTGGCAACGACCTCGACGAGTTCGGGGTCGAGGGCAAGGAGGAGTCCGAAGGCATCGACAAGGGCGCGGGCGAGGGTGTCCATCGATCAGGCCGAGTCCACGGGAGCGCTCACCGGTTCGTCCAGGCCGATGAGTTCGGGTAGAAGAGCGGCCGGCCGAACGTCTCGACGCCGTAGGACTCGATCATCTGCTGGGCGTCGAGGGAGGTGATCCACTCGGCGAAGGCGGAGGCGAGGTCGGCATCGATCTCTCCCGCGTCGGGGTTGACGGGGATGACGCCGTATGAGTTGAGCAGTATCGGATCCGCGTTCTCATCGATGGAGGCGCCGCCGACCATGACGGTGAGGTTGGGGAGGCTGTCGCGTTGGGACAGGTACGTTCCGCGGTCCGTGAGGGCGTACGCCCCGGTCTCGTTGGCGTAGTTCAGGGTCGATCCCATGCCCTGGCCGAGCGACTTGTACCAGCCGGCTCCGGAATCCGGCTCCGTGCCCGATGCCGCCCAGAGCGATTGCTCCTTCGCGTGGGTGCCGCTGTCGTCCCCGCGCGATGCGAACGTGGCACCTGCCTCTGCGATCGCGGCGAGGGCATCCGCAGCGATAGGGGTTCCTTCGACGGCGGCCGGATCATCGGGCGGGCCGACAACGATGAAGTCGTTGTACATCACGTCGAGCCGCTCTGTGCCGTGTCCATCCGCAACGAAGGCGTCCTCACGGGCACGAGCGTGGACGAGGATCACATCGGCGTCGCCCGCCTCTCCGAGAGCGATCGCCTGGCCCGTGCCGACCGCCACGACGTCAACCCGCGCGTTCTCCTGGTTCTCGAACGAGGGGAGGATCGCATCGAGGAGGCCCGAGTCGTAGGTGCTCGTCGTCGTTGCGAGTCGCAGAACCCTCGGCGCGGCTGTCGCTCCCGCGGAGCAGGACGCACCAAGGAGCACCACGAGAAGCAGGGCAAGGAGCGGTAGGGGGGTCTTCGCCCGGCGAGGCGTCATGACGGGTGAGCATAACGGTGCCGGGCAGCCGTGTAGGAAGACACAGGACATGGTCCGGTCTTGCTACTTGCTACTTGTCGAGCCGTAGACCTGCTCGTGAATCTCCGCGAACGCGGCATCAGCTCGCTCGCAGAACAAGCGCATCCTCTCGACGTGGGCGCGGCCTGCATTCGTGAGCCTGGCACCGCCACCATCAGCGCCACCGGTCTTGGTCTCGAGGAGCTGCTCACCGAGGCGCTCCTCCATCTCGTTGACCCTCTTCCACGCGACCCGGTAGGGAACGTCCATCGCTGTTGCGCCCGCCGTGATCGAACCGTGCTCCTCGATCGCCGCGAGGAGTTCCATCCGCCATCGCGATGCGGCGACCTCGCCGTCGATCTCGAACCAGACGTTGAATCTCGGCTCAAAGCTCATAGTTCACGGCTTCTGCCTGTCGCCTGTCGCCTGTCGCCCGTCAGTACAGGTCGGGTACGAATGTCTGCTCGGTCATCGGAGGACGGATGTACCCGATGTCTTCTTGCCGGGGCGGCAGCTCGAGAGCCTCCGGCGTGCGGTCCTCGTAGGGGATCACCGTGAGCAGGTGGCTCATGCAGTTGAGCCTCGCCCGCTTCTTGTCCTCGGCGTTCACCACGTACCACGGAGCCTGCTTGATGTCGGTGTGGTCGAACAGGATGTCCTTCGCCTTCGAGAACTCGACCCAGCGCGCTCTCGACTCGAGGTCCATCGCACTGAGCTTCCACCGCTTCTTCGTATCGTCGATGCGGGCCTGGAATCGTCGCTCCTGCTCCTCGTCGCTCACCGAGAACCAGTACTTGATGAGGATGATGCCGCTGCGGACCAGCATGCGCTCGAACTCGGGGCACGAGCGCAGGAACTCTGTGTACTCGGCATGGGTGCAGAAGCCCATGACCGGTTCGACGAGCCCCCGGTTGTACCAGGAGCGATCGAAGAGCACCATCTCGCCGGCTGCCGGCAGGTAGTTGGCGTAGCGCTGGAACCACCACTGCGTCTTCTCGCGCTCGGTCGGCGTGCCGAGTGCCTCGACACGGCATATACGGGGGTTGAGCCGCTCGTTGATCCGCTTGATGACGCCGCCCTTGCCGGCGGCGTCTCGGCCCTCGAAGATCACGACGACTTTGAGGCCTTCCTCTCTGATGTAGCTCTGCAGCTTCACCATCTCCGTCTGGAGGCGCGCGAGCTCCTTCTCGTAGAACTTCTTGTCGAGCTTGGGCTTCTTGACGCTCTTCTCAGGCTCGATCGTGTCGAATACGGATCCGTTTGGCGTCGTCATCTGAGCCTTCCCTGATGCGATCAGACGGTTCCACGATACAACGCGTGCACTCAGCCTGCCGAGGCGTCCCAACCGGCCTCAACTTCGAGGATGTCTTGCTGCCTGTGTCTACTCGGGGGTGACGTAGGCGGCCGTGATCCCCCCGTCGACGAGGAATTCGGTCCCGGTGACGTAGGACGATTCATCCGAGGCGAGCCACAGCGCTGCCTGCGCCATCTCCTCTGCCTCGCCGAATCGTCCCATCGGGACGTGGACGAGACGCCGCTGCTTCTTCTCCTCGGTGTCGAGGAACTTCATGAGCAGCTCGGTGCGCAGCGGCCCGGGGCAGAGCGCGTTCACACGGATCCCCTCGCGAGCGTGGACCACCGAGAGCTCCCGGGTCAAAGCGAGGACGGCGCCTTTCGAAGCCGTGTACGCGACCTGCGGGGTGGCGGCGCCGAGGTGGGCGACGAACGAGGCTGTGTTGATGATGGAGCCGCCGCCGGCTCGCTGGAGCGCCGGAATGCCGTACTTGCAGCCGAGGAACACGCCCTTAGCGTTGACGTCCATTGTGAGATCCCAGATCTCCTCAGCGGTTCCGACGGCGTCACCGTCGTCCGAGTGCATGATCCCCGCGTTGTTGAAGACGACGTCGACCCGGCCGAAGGCCTCCTCTGCGGTGGCGATCATCGCGGCGACGTCGGCATCCTTCGAGACATCGGCAGGGATGGGGATCGCACTCCCACCGGCGGTGATGATGTCCGACACGACGGCCCGGATCGTTTCCTCGTTCAGATCGACGGCTGCGACGGCGGCGCCCTCCGATGCGAACAGCAGCGCCGCTTCACGGCCGATGCCGCTCCCCGCCCCAGTGATGACTGCCGACTTGCCTTCCAGCCTCATTCCGCTCTCCTAGATTCGCTCGAAGTAGCGCCGCCGCTCCCAGTCGGTGACGGCGGACTCGTATGCCTGCTGTTCGCTGCGAAAGAAGTGGACGTAGTGGTCGTGAGCTTCTGCCCCGAAGGCCTCTCGCGCCCACTCGCTCTCCGCGAATCGATCGGTCGCGTCGCTCAGCGTCGACGGTACCGACGGGAGGTGCTCGGCCGCGTAAACGTCGCCGCTGAACATCTCAGGGGGTTCGGTCCGGTTCTCGATGCCGTCGAGTCCGGCCGCGAGCGTCGCTGCATAGACGAGGTAGGGGTTCGCATCGGAGCCCGGGATCCGGTTCTCGATTCGCAGACTCGGGCCGGCGCCGACGATCCGGAATCCGGCGGTTCGGTTGTCGTAGCTCCACGCGATCCGGGTCGGCGCCCACGACGCATCGACGAAGCGCTTGTAGGAATTGACCGTCGGGGCATAGAACGGCATGAGCTCGGACACATGCGCCATCCAGCCGCCGAGGAACCAGCGGAACTCGTTCGATGCTCCGAACGGCCCCATGTCGTGGTCGCCCGGGAACGCGGCTTCGTCCCCTGTCCAGAGGCTGAGGTGGATGTGACAGCTCGACCCGGCGTCGTCGTCGTGTGGCTTTGCCATAAAGGTGATGGAGATACCGAGTTCGTCGGCGATCTCCTTCATGGCGTGCTTCATGAGGGTGTGGCGATCGGCCATGTCGAGAATGTCGGCGTACCGGATGTTGAGCTCGTGTTGCCCGCGGCCCGTCTCACCCTTCGACGTCTCGACGGGGATGCCGGATCGACGCAACGCACGGCGAGCGGCTCCGTTGAAGAATTCCTCTCTCGTGCCCTGGAAGAGGTGGTAGTCCTCGGAGTACCAGCCGACCGGCGTGAGGCCGGCGTAGCCCGCCTCGGCGGCGGAGCGATAGGAGTCCTCGAAGAGGAAGTACTCGAGTTCGGAAGCCGTCTTCGCCGAGAACCCAGCCTCGGCGGCACGATCCATCTGTCGGCGCAGCATCGAACGGGGAGCAACAGGAACGGGTTGGTGCGTGTGCGGATGCTCGAGATCGCTGAGCACGATCGCCGTGCTCTCGAGCCAGTCCGCGATCCGCATCGTCGAGAGATCCGGGACGAGGTGGAAGTCGCCGTACCCCAGTTCCCAGTTGGCGTACTCGTACCCGGAGACCGGCTCCATCTCCATGTCGGTCGTGAGGAGGTAGTCGCAGCCGTGGCTGCCGTGTTCGACGGCTTCGTCGAGGAAGAACCCGGCATCGAGACGCTTGCCGTGGAGCCGGCCGTAGTGGTCGGTGAACGCCACAATGACCGTGTCGACCGTGTCGGTTGCGACGGCGTCGCGAAGAGCGTCGAGTGACAACATGCCGCTCGGATCAGCCACGGTGACATCCCTTCCGTCTGAGGCGTGGGCGATCGCCGACCCTAGCCGGTCGGGACCGGAGAGAGTCGGTGACTAGTCCCTGGAGAACACGCGGAGTTGTGTCTGTCGGAATCCAGGGAAGTGACGATGCTTGTTCAATGGATCGAGAACCAACGTCCGGCGAGACCTCCTGATGTGGGCTTCCCGGTCGCGCACGAGAGTCGATGATGAGCGCTACGAGAACCGTACGAAGGATCGACTGCGCGGTGTAGGAGAGGCAGCCGGATCAACACGCGATGCCGATGAGGTGCGCGAGAGACTCGGACGTATGCGCCACGGCGTGAAACGAGAGCCGCGTCACAGCGAGAGTCCTGCTTAGGAATCTCGCCTAGTCGGCATCGCTCGTGCCGGCGTCGTCGGCCGTGGCTTCAGCCTGTCCTTCATCGGCATTGAGCAATTCCCCATCGAAGGCGGCGTCGTAGACGACCTCGTAGCTCTTCGTGAAGTTCGCCATGAACGCGATGACGAGAGCAGCCACCGGCAGAGCGACGAACGCACCCATTGGACCGGCGAGCGCACCGCCGGCAATGGCCGCTCCAAATGCGACGGCACCGTTGATCGACATCGACTTCGAACTGATCTTCGGGCTCAGCCAGTAATTCTCGACCTGCTGGTAGATGAGGACGTAGCCGAGCACAACGAGGCCGGCG
>JBDLHX010000078.1:0-12063 GCA_039715165.1 Actinomycetota bacterium | reverse complement strand
CTCGGCAGCTCAGCCGCGCAGTAGGAGAACACGTCGGTGATGAGACGCATCGACTCCGCTGCCGGATAGATGTAGGTACCGCGAGCGATGTACTCCTTCAGAATGTCGTTCTGGATCGTGCCGCGCACCTTCGAGGGATCGACGCCCTGCTCCTCGGCAACGAGTTGGTACAGCAGGAGCAGGATCGGGGCGGTCGAGTTGATCGTCATCGACGTGGTGACCTCGCCGAGGGGTATCCGGTCGAACAGCCTCCGCATGTCGTCGATCGAGTCGATTGCCACGCCGACCTTGCCGACCTCACCGGCGGCCATTGCGTCGTCCGAGTCGAGACCCATCTGCGTCGGCAGATCGAACGCAACCGAAAGCCCAGTCTGACCTGCGTCGAGCAGCTTGCGGAACCGCTCGTTCGTCGAGGTCGCGTCACCGAATCCGGCGTACTGGCGCATCGTCCAGAGACGTCCTGTGTACATCGAGGGATATGGGCCGCGGGTGTACGGATAGGACCCCGGAGCACCGAGGGACGCTCCCGCATCCCATGTGGCGAGGTCATCCGGTCCGTAGACGGTCTGATCGGGCTCGTTGCTCGTCATGAGTATCCGGGGCCTTACGGGGGTCGCTTCCTATGCTTTTCGCGAGATTGATGGTACTGAGGAGGATGTCGACCGATCTTCGGATTGCTCAACGGCCTCCCGCGGGAACTCAGCCGACACGAAGCACGTCAAATACACCATGGACCCAAACATCCACGAAGCGCACAGGGAAGACCGGCGGCGACGGCGCCTGCCCGCCTTCATCCTGCTCGCCGTGCTCGCGATCGTCGGGTCCGGGTGGATCGGCCTCTTCGGGTTCCTGGGGTCAACCGCAGCACTCGGCACCGTCGAGGACCTCGAAGACCGTTACTTCTGCGACGTCTCCGGCATAGATCTGTCGTTCCCAGACGTCTCTCGCCTCTCGAGCGTCGCAACGTCGGACGGAGTCGAGCTCGGCAAGCTCTCTGAGCGGAACAGCCAGCCTCTGCCGCTCGACGAGATGCCTGAACTCGTCGTCGGTGCTCTGCTCTCCGCAGAGGACAAGAGCTTCTACGAGCACGAGGGCGTCGACTTCAAGGCGATCGTTCGTGCGGCGATCGGCGGTGGCGAGACCGGCGCATCAACGATCACCCAGCAGGTCGTGAAGTCCTCGTACCTCACGCCGGACCGAACGATCGAGCGCAAGATCTGCGAGGCGCAGGTCGCTGCCGAACTCGAACGCCGGTATACGAAGGACCAGATCCTCGAGTTCTATGCAAACTCCGTGTTCTTCGGGTCGAACGCCTACGGGGTGCAAGCAGCGGCGCAGGAGTACTTCGGAAAGGACCTCGACGAGCTGACACTCGCAGAGGCGGCGACCCTCGTCACGCCGATCCGGAATCCGACCTACTACCACCCCCGGAACAACCCTCAGAACTCGATCGCGGTGAGGAACCGGACGATCGACCGGATGGTCGAGAACGGTTACGCCACCGCAGCGGAAGGTGAAGCAGCGAAGAGCTCGTCGCTCGGGATCATCCCCCACTCCGTCCAAGAGGAGCTCGATCCGCAGGTCATGCGCGCCGTTCGCCAAGAGCTGCTCGAATCCGACGGCTACGGACTCGGCGACACGTACCCCGAACGCAAGCGGGCGCTGTTTGGGTGCCCGGCTGCCGAAGCGACGTGCCTCGGCGGCGGCGGGCTCGAGATCGAGATCACGGTAGATCACGACCTCCAGACCGAAGCGACGCGGATCCTGCGCTCATGGTTCCATCTCGACCCGAACGGGCCAACCGGCGCGATCGCAACCATCGAGAACGGCACCGGCGCCATCCGGGTCATCGCATCCGGCGTCGACTACGGCGATGACATCGAAGCCGGGCAGCGCCCGTACGACCTCGCGAACCTGAGCTATCAGAACGCCGGATCGGCCTTCAAGCCGTTCACTCTGGCCGCGGCGCTCGAGAACGGCGACCTCGAGAACCGTCCGGTGACGCTCGCCTCCCTCTGGGACCGATCGAGTCCCCTGGAGATCCCGCTCGACAACGGGACGACGTGGAAGGTCGAGAACGGAACCTCCTCCGGTCACAAGCTCGTGTCACTCGAGTCGGGAACGTACAACTCCACGAACACGGTCTATGCACGGCTCATCCACGCCATCGGCGCGGAGGTCGTCGTGGACATGGCGCGTCGCCTCGGCATCACTTCACAGCACCTCAAGCCATTCCCGTCGATCACGCTCGGTGCGGCGTCGGTGACTCCACTCGAGATGGCCGCGGCCTATTCCACGTTTGCGAACCAGGGGCTGCGAGCTGAGCCCTACCTCATCGAACGCATCACGGATGCCGAGGGGAACGTGATCTACGAGCACGAGCACCGCCCCGAGCAGGTGCTCTCGCCGGCAATCGCGTCGGTCGTCGTGAGCACCCTCGAGAAGGTCGTGTCCCAGGGCACGGGCACTCGCGCGGACATCGGCCGGCCGCAGGCCGGCAAGACCGGCACCGCTACGGATCACACCGACGTCTGGTTCGCCGGGTTCATCCCCCAGCTCACGACGACGGTCTGGATCGGCCACGCGGATTATCCCGCGCCGATGGAGCGGTTCACCATCTGGAACGACGTCGAAGGCACGGAACAGGCCGTGAAACGTGCGTACGGTGGAACCGTCGCTGCACCTATCTGGCGGCAGTTCATGGAGTACGCCACACGGGACATGCCGGTCCGGGACTTCCCAGAGGAGCCGGCCGGGTCGGAGCTCTACCGGGTCGTTCCCCGCACCGTCGTCCCCGAACTCGAGGGATTGACCGAGGAAGAGATGGCCGACGCCGTCTACGACGCGCATCTTCAGCTCGCCATCGTCGACGTGGCCTCATCCGAGCCGGAAGGCAGGATCCTCGACATCATTCCGCGTGCCGGTACGGGATTGCGGCAAGGCTCAACGGTGAACGTTCTCGTCTCCACCGGCATCCCTGAGGCTGCGTTGGCCCCGAATCTGATCGGGCTGCCGCTCGACGACGTCAGCAACGCCCTCCGCGAATTCCGGGATGACACAGGCCTGCAGCTCGGATGGACGGTCGAGCACGCGACCAGCAAGAACCCCAATACGTGGGGCGTGGTCATCGCCACGGATCCCGCTCCGGGATCGCTCGTCGCCGACGGCGATTCGATCAACGTGATCGTCGGCAGGAAGCCTGGAAACGGCTGATCCAGCACTCGGGCCGGAGCTACGCTCAGCAGTCATGAGCGACGCACCTCTCCTTCGTCTCTGGCGCTACGCCGGGCCTTACCGAAGACGGATCATCGCCGCGACGTCGTGGTCGTTCCTCAACAAGGCGATGGACATCGCCCCGCCGTTCCTCATCGGCATGGCGGTCGACGTCGTGGTCCGCCGGGAGGCCTCGTTCCTCGCCACGATGGGAGTTCCCGACCCCCGTACACAGCTCGTTGTCCTCGCAGCGCTGACCTTCGTCGTGTGGGCGCTCGAGTCGCTCTTCGAATACCTCCTCGGCGTCTCGTGGCGCAACCTCGCCCAGACCATGCAGCACGACCTGCGGGTGGACACCTACGCACACATGCAGGATCTCGAGATCGGCTTCTTCGAGGACCGGCGTTCCGGTGACCTCATGGCCGTCCTCAACGACGACGTGAACCAGCTCGAGCGGTTCCTCGACATCGGTGCCAACGAAGTGATCCAGATGTTCACCACCGTCGTCCTCATCGGCGGTGCCTTCTTCGCGATCGCGCCTTCCGTCGCATGGCTTGCGTTCCTGCCCGTTCCGGTGATCATCTGGGGATCGTTCCGATTCCAGCGCCGCATCGAACCGCTGTATGCGGTGGTGCGCGAGCAGGCGGCGGCAATCAACGCCCAGCTCGCCAACAACCTCGGCGGGATCGCAACGATCAAAGCCTTCACCGCGGAGTCACGCGAGACTGATCGCGTCGCAACGGAGAGTGACCGCTACCGAGTGGCGAATGCCGCGGCGATCCGTCTCTCGTCTGCCTTCTCTCCCCTCATCCGCGTCGCGATCCTCATCGGATTCACCGCAACACTCGTCTGGGGCGGGTTTCTCGCCCTCGACAGAACGCTCGAAGTCGGCCTCTACTCGGTGATGGTGTTCCTCACACAACGGCTCCTCTGGCCCCTCACGCGCCTCGGCCAGACATTCGATCTGTACCAGCGAGCGATGGCTTCGACACGGAGGATCTTCGGGGTACTCGACACGGCGCCGGGGCTCGTCGACGGAGACGTCGAACTCGCTCCCGTCGACGGTTCGCTGTCACTCTCGAACGTGACGTTCTCCTACGAGCCGGAGCTGCCGGTGCTCCGCGACGTCAGCGTCGAAATCCCTGCCGGAACGACGATCGCCTTCGTCGGCCCAACCGGATCGGGCAAGACCACCCTCGTCAAACTCCTGCTCCGGTTCTACGACCCCGACGATGGCGTCGTCACACTCGACGACGCCGACCTCCGCGGGCTGCGACGCGGCGAGTTGCGGAGCACGATGGCCCTCGTCTCACAGGACGTCTTCCTCTTCCACGGCACCGTGGCCGAGAACGTCGCCTACGGCAAGCCGAAAGCCGGCGACGACGAGATCATCCAAGCGGCCCGCATCGCCGAGGCACACGAATTCGTCATGGCGCTTCCCAACGGCTACGCCACGATCGTCGGCGAGCGGGGCCAGAAGCTCTCCGGCGGCCAGCGCCAGCGGCTCTCGATCGCCCGCGCCCTCGTCACGGGTTCGCCGATTCTCCTCCTGGACGAGGCGACATCGGCGGTGGACAACGAAACCGAAGCCGCGATCCAGCGCTCGCTCGCAAAGGTCGCCCACGACCGCACGGTGGTCGTCATCGCCCACCGACTCTCCACGATCCGCCATGCCGACCGGATCCACGTGCTGAGCAACGGAAGGATCGTCGAGTCGGGCACCCACGACGAGCTCACCGGTCATCCGGGCATCTACCGGTCCTTGTGGGACGTCCAGACCGGCGCGGCGGTTGACGCCTAAGTTTCGCGCCCTTCCTCGTGCCTCTTGACGCTACTTGCTGTTATTTGATATTCATTGGGCATGCCTTTCGAAGCCACGGCGGTGCCCGGAGACGTTCCCCGGAACAGTGATCGTCCTCCCACCGGTCTCGGGAACCCCGCGCCACCTCCGGGCGCCGCTGTGCCTCCTCCCGGCTTCGTGCGGCCGGCCGCAGGTCGCCGTCGTCTGGTCTCGCCGCTGCTCTGGGAGCACACGAACGGGGGTTTCCCTGCCCAACATCCCTACGTTCGCCGCTTCTGGACTGCAGCGATCGGCTCGGGGGCGGTCGCCGACCTGATGCGTCTCGCCGTCGCCGCACAACGCGGCCGCTCCCTCCCCCTCCCGCCCACGCTCCCCCTTCTCACCAGGGAAGGCCTCATCTGTTGGAGCCGGGGAAGGCTGTTCGCCGGTACGGCGGTTCCGCCCCTCCCCGACCGTCACGTCCGACGCATGGCACCGTCCCTGCAGCGTGAGCACCAATTCGTACTCTCCGACTTGCACAGCGAGGCCTGACGCTGGACACTTGTTCCCGTGTGTGATGAAGCCGTTGCAGCGCTCGCGGACCGGACGCGAATTCTCGTGTTCACCGGTGCCGGAATCTCGACCGAGTCCGGGATCCCTGACTTCCGCGGACCCCAGGGCATCTGGACACGATTCGATCCCACCGATTACACATACGACCGCTACCTCGCCGACTCGGAGTTCCGCGTCGATTCGTGGGGCCGGCGATTCGAATCGCCGTTCCTCGGAGCGGAACCCAACCCGGCCCACCACGCAGTCGCCCGCCTCTGGGAGGCCGGGAGATCGGTTGGATGCGTCACGCAGAATGTCGACGGTCTCCATCGATCTGCAGGGCTCCCCGAGGAGGGTCTCGTCGAGATCCACGGCTCCGCAGACCGGATCCACTGCATCGCGTGTGGCGCCGAACCACCCTTCGACCACATAGAGCAGCGCTGGCGAGATGGAGAAGCAGATCCGCAGTGCCGGGCTTGCGGCGGGATCCTCAAGACGAAGATCGTCTACTTCGGCGAGGACCTGCCGATCGCCGCCACGACCCGAGCGTGGGCGATGGTCGATCGCGCCGATGCCGTTCTCGTCGTCGGCTCGTCGCTGTGCGTCTACCCCGCAGCGTTCGTCCCGCTCGACGTCGCCGACCGTGGCCTCCCGATGGTGATCATCAACCAGGGACCCACCGATCACGACTTCCGCGCAACCGCACGCATCGACGGCCCGGCAGGCGCTGAGCTCCCCCGCCTCGTGGACCGTCTCATCGCATCGTGAACCGCCGGTAGGCTCGCCGCATGGAGGCACACTCGACCGAGCACTCCCCCGCCGACGTCGACCTCACCGCGTTCGCCGTGGTCCTCGACCTTCGAGAGGGTGACCCAGCGGATTCGCTCGCCGGCTCGATTCGCGTCGGCCGCTTGGACTTCGACGGGATGGAACGCCTCATCCAAGAGATGGATGCCCCGGCTCTCCTCTACTGCGGCATTGGGGAGGCCTCACGGATCGCCGTTCGCACACTGAGCGAACGCGGCTACACGGGCGTTGTCTCGCTCCTCGGCGGTATCCGACGGTGGAGAGCAGAGGGCCGACCGACTGTGTCTGCACAGCCGGAGCCGAGCGGCCGCTACGACCGGCACCTGCGTCTCGCCGATTTCGGGGCCGAGGCCCACGAGCGCCTGCGATCGGCTCGCGTCGTCGTGGTCGGTGCGGGCGGCCTCGGGTCACCGGCGATCCTCTATCTCGCGGCTTCTGGCATCGGGGCTATCACGATCGTCGACGGAGACAGCGTCGAGCTCACGAACCTTCACCGACAGGTGCTCTTCGATGCCGGCGCTCTCGGACGAGGCAAGGCGGACGCCGCCGCAGAGCGCGTTGTCGAGGTCAATCCGGATGTCGATGCGGCTTCGGTCCCGGCATGGCTCGATGAGCGCAACGCATACGGCATCATTGCGGGGCACGACCTCGTCATCGATGCGTCGGACAATTACGCGACCCGACTCGCCGTGAACGACGCCGCCGCAAGAGCGGGAATCCCCCTCGTTCACGGCGCAGCGATCCGCTGGGATGGATTGGTAGCTGTGCTCGACCCGGGTTCCGGACCGTGTTACCGGTGCCTCTTCCCCAATCTCGGGAACGACGAGGAGGCGTGTAGCGACGTCGGGGTGCTCGGGGCCGTGACCGGCGTGATCGGGTCCGTCATGGCGGTGGAGGCGACGAAACTTCTCGTCGGTTCACCGCATCGGCTCAACGGTCGCCTGATCACCTATGACGGGCGGTCGGGGCAGTTCCAATCACTCGACATCGAGCGCTCAGCGGCATGCCCTCTTGGCCACGGGTGACAGGTAGGAACGGACTCGTAACTCGGGACCCGTGACTCGCGACTCTCTCAGTCCGCGATCGGGAGGTGAGGTGAGGTGCCGAACGGAACCATCTTCTCGACCTGTGCAGGTGCCGGCGCAGGTGCCTTCGTGTTCGACGCCTTCTTCGCCTGAGCCGGGACCGTCGTCGTGGTGGTCGTCGTCGGGGCCGGAGGAGGCGGTGGTGCGACCGTCGTGGTCGTCGTGGGCGTCGGGGCCGGAGGAGGCGGTGGTGCGACCGTCGTGGTCGTCGTCGGTGGAACGGTGGTGGTCGTTGTCGTGGTGGTCGTCGGCGGCGGCGGTGCGTCCTTACGCATGAAGACCACAGTCACCCAGAGTGCACCGTCGCTCTCGACAACCCCGACGCCGGCGTAGTTGTAGTTGCCGAGGATGTTGCGGCGATGGCCGGACGAGTTCATGAAGGCGCTGTGGAGGCTGTCGACGCTGGGTCCCACTCCGACGTTCTCTGCAAGTGCTTCCCATCCCGACGCTGCCGAGCCGAGGTTGTCCGAATGGAAGATGTCACCCGCGGCCATCATTTCGGCACTGTGGGATCGTGCGAACGACGCCAGGCCCGAGTGCGAGGCGACCGGCGGGAGGCCCGCGGCCGCCCGAGAAGCGTTGATCTTGGAGAGGAATGCGCCTTCTGCGCCGGCGTGGGCGGGAACGGCCAATCCAACGGTCATCACCACGAGGGCGACGACCATGATGGAGATCTTGCGGGCGGTGCGCATGGGTCCTCCCGAACACGCAGAGCATTTGAGTCAGTGCTCTGTGTATCGGGAGGACCGGAAAGGCGCTTTACGCTTTCTTCGCCATCCCCGCGGCGAGCTCAACGAGGGTGCGGACGCCGAAGCCTGATCCACCGACGGAGACGTAGTCCTCCGTCTTGTCGACTCGGGCGGGCCCGGCGATGTCGAGGTGGATCCACGGCCCTTCGCCCGCGAACTCGGAGAGGAACAAGGCGGCGGTGATCGCACCGCCGTAGCGGTCCCCGATGTTCTTGATGTCGGCGATCTGCGAGTCGAGCATCGGGCGATACGAACGCTCGAAGGGCATCGCCCACATCGACTCGCCGGAGAACCGTGCGGCTGCCTCCACCGACGCGATCGCATCGTCGTCGTTGCCGAAGATCGCTCCGACCTTCGGGCCGAGCGCGACCTTGGCAGCCCCGGTCAACGTCGCGATGTCGACGATGAGATCGGGCTCCTCCTCGAGAGCGATCCCGAGCCCATCAGCCAACACGAGCCGGCCCTCGGCGTCGGTGTTGAGCACCTCGATCGTCTTCCCGTTGTACGCCTTGAACACGTCGCCGGGACGCAGTGCCGCCCCACCGGTCATGTTCTCGGAGAGCGGTGTGACGCCGAGGACCTTGACGGGGAGTTCGAGTTCGGCGATGGCCTGCATCGCCCCGTAAACCGCGGCTGCTCCGGCCATGTCGGTCTTCATCTGTTCCATCATTGCCGCGGGCTTGATCGAGAGCCCGCCGGAGTCGAACACGATCCCCTTGCCAACGAGAGCAAGCGATGCCTCGGCACCCTCCGGCTCGTAGCGGAGAATGACCATACGAGGGGGGTTCGCCGCCCCGGATCCGACGGCGAGCAAACCTCCATATCCACGCTCGGCTGCTTCGGCTTCGTCCACGATCTCGACAGCGATGGCGTCGGAGAGTTCCGTTGCGCGCTCGGCGAGCACCGCCGGGGGCTGATCGATCGCAGGCTGATTGACAAGATCACGAGCGAGGATCACACCATGAGCGATCGTCGAACCTCGGCGGATTCCATCGCCGACCTCGTCGCCGCCGAGAAGTTCGAGGCGGTCGTTGGCTCGAGATTTCGGCTCGCTGCGGTAGTCGTCGTACCGGTAGGCACCGAGGAGGAATCCGACGGTCACAGCGTCGGCAGCTCCGTCGACGTCGACGAGGTGCAGCGTGGTCGCAACCGTTGCGTAGGGCGCGGCGAACCGTCCCACGATCCCCGCGGCTCGTCGGAGCTGTTCGGCGTCGACCTCATCGCCGAGGCCGACGAACGCGACCTCCCCGTAGGGCAGGTCGCCGCCGGGGACGACGACGAGTTGGCCGGCCTTGCCGGAGAACTCCCGCGCCTCGAGATAGGACCCGATCCCCGCCCCGAGCTGGTCCACAGCCTCTTCTGCTCCGGGCCCCCACGTCCGGTCTGCGAGGACGGGTACAACGAGCAGGTCGGCTTCGGTGGCGAACGCCGCCCCTCCGGGAACGATCTCGATCTTCATGATTCTCCTCGTGTTGGGGTCCACTCGCGCTCGACGGCGCGAGCGAGCATGTACAGGTAGTCGGCGAGCCGATTGAGATACGGCACGACAAGGGACTCACTCCCCTCGCCGAGGTATGTCACAGCTCTTCTCTCGGCCCGACGGACGACGGTGCGTGCGATATCGATCAGCGCCGCAACGGGGTCGCCTCCTGGGACGATGAACTCGGTCGGTGCCCCGATCTCCTCGGCGATCCGGTCGATGCGGTGCTCAACACGCTCGATCATCGCCTGCTCAACGCGGCTGATGCCATCTTCGAGGTCACCGCGGTGAGCGGGGTCGGTTGCGAGCTCCGCCGCAACGACGAACAGCTCACGCTGTGTCTCGAGAATGGCGGCGGCGATATCGCCGTGAGCATTCGCACGCGCCGCTCCGAGGATCGAGACGGCCTCGTCGACGGTTCCGTAGGCCTCGGGCCCAGGGGAATCCTTGGGAACCCTGCCGCCGTGATACAGGCCCGTCCGGCCGTCGTCGCCCCGCCGCGTGTAGATCCGCATCTAGTGCCCCGTCTCACAACGTTCGCCGCGTTCAGATGCGGTCAGGGCCGCCGATGACGGCGTCCTCGGTCTTGAAGCATTCCTGAATGCGTCTGCGTCCTGCGTCCTTGCCATCGACTCCCCTGACTCGCCCTGAACATCGCCAACGTCATAAGACGGGGCACTTGGAAGCCTATGAGGCTTCGAGCCAATCGGCGATGCGGTCGGCTACGGCCTCCGGCGTGAACCCCCATTCGTCGGCAATGACCGAGGCAGGCGCCGAGACGCCGAACCGGTCGATACCGATGCGGAGACCGTCGGGTCCTGTGAACCGTGCCCACCCGAACGTGACCCCGGCCTCGATCGTGGCGATCGGAAGGCCATCGCCGAGCACGGACGATCGGTATTCGTCGCCCTGGCGGAGGAAGGCCTCCGGGCACGGCATGGAGACCACACGAATCGAGCGCCCCCGACCCTCGAGGATCTCCGCGGCTTCCTCAGCGAGCCAGACTTCGGAGCCGGAGGCGACGATCACGGCATCGCGACCGTCGCGCCGGACGTAGCCACCGGTACTGATCACGTCACTGTTGACATCGTCGGCCGGAACGGGGAGTCCCTGGCGCGTGAGGATGAGCGCCGTTGGGCCGTCGGTGCGTTGTAGCGCCATCTGCCAAGCCGCGGCCACCTCGGCGGGGTCGGCGGGTCGCATCACGCACAGCCCGGGGATCGTCCGGAGGGCGGCCAGGTGTTCGATCGGCTGATGTGTCGGCCCGTCTTCTCCGAGGAACACCGAGTCGTGAGTCCACACCCAGATCGACGGAGTCCCCATGAGTGCACCGAGGCGCACCGCCGGGCGCATGTAGTCGGAGAACGTGAGGAACGTAGCGCCGTACCCGCGTACACCGCCGTGGAGCGTGATGCCGTTGACGATCGAGCCCATGGCGTGCTCACGGATTCCGAATCGGATGTTTCGCCCGCTCGGGTCGGCAGCGGTGAAGTCGGTCGAGGACTCGATCCTGCTGTTGTTCGACGGCGTCAGGTCGGCCGACCCCCCGATGAGTCCCGGCACGACGGCTGCGGCTTCTTGGAGAACCGCCCCGGAGATCACCCGCGTGGCGACTCTTGTTCCGGCTTCGTACCGAGGCACCCCGATGAAGGGTGGGGCCGTGTCGAAGTGTGCGGAGATCTGCTTCGAGCGCGTCGGGTCGTCGCCGGCGGCGTCGTAGCGATCACTCCATGCTGCATGGGCGTCCCGGCCGCGCTGCATCGCATCGCGATAGAAGTCGTACACCTCGCTCGGAATCTCGAAGGGCGGTAGGTCCCAGTCGTAGGCGGACCGCGTCAACGCGATCTCATCGTCGCCGAGCGGAGAACCGTGAGAAGCGGAGGTGTCCTGCTTGTTGGGCGACCCGAAGCCGATGTGGGTACGGCACAACACGAGCGACGGACGCGGGTCGGCGTTCGCCATGGTGATCGCCTCGGCGATTGCCTCCCGGTCGTGCCCGTCAACGCTGATCGTGTGCCACCCGTACGAGGCGAATCGGCGGGCGACGTCCTCGGTGAATGAGAGCTCGGTGGTCCCGTCGATCGTGATGCCGTTGTCGTCGTAGAGGTACGTGATCTTGCCGAGGCCGAGATGTCCGGCGATGGAGGCGGCCTCAGATGCGACGCCTTCCATGAGATCACCGTCCGAGACAAAGCCGTAGATGCGGTGGTCGACGACGTCGTCGCCGAGCACCGCTCGAAGGTGCGCTTCGGCGATTGCCATCCCGACCCCCGTCGCGAAGCCCTGTCCGAGCGGACCGGTCGTCATCTCGATACCGAGCTCCGGGTCGTACTCAGGATGACCGGCAGTCACCGAATCGAACTGGCGGAACGCCTTGAGGTCGTCCATCGAGATCGG
>JBDLHX010000077.1:0-12079 GCA_039715165.1 Actinomycetota bacterium | reverse complement strand
GAGGAGTTCGCCCAAGACGAGATCCGGCGACTCGAACTCGCCAGAGGCGAAGCCATCGAAGATCGGGCCGAGGCGCTGATCGAACTCGGCGAAGCCGGTGCAGCGATCCAGGATCTCGAACCGCTCGCCCGCACCGACGCCACGCGGGAACGTCCGGTGCGACTGTTGATGCTCGCCTACTACCGGGCGGGACGGCAGGGTGAGGCGCTGCGCGTCGCCCGCCTCCACACGCGGCGGCTCGCCGAGCACGGCCTCGAACCCTCCCCCCGACTGAGGGGACTCGAAGACCGGATCCTCCGACACGATGCAGGCCTGCTCCCCGAAGGAACGGTGTCGTCGGCCGACATCCGACCCGGACGATCGGTGCGCGGGTACGAACTGCGGGAAGAGGTAGGCGCCGGATCGATCGGCACCGTCTACCGAGCGTTCCAGTCGTCGATCGGCCGTGAAGTAGCGCTGCGGGTCGTCGACCCCAACCTTGCGGGGGAACCCGAGTTCATCCGCCGATTCTCCGAAGAGGCACGGGTCGTCGCCGCCCTCGAGCATCCGCGCATCGTCCCGCTCTACGACTTCTGGCGCGATCCGGCCGGCGCGTTCCTCGTGATGCGGTGGATGGACGGCGGCGACCTCACCGAACGGCTCGGCCGGCCGTGGGAACCGGCCGAACTCGGACGAGTCTTCGAGCATCTCGCCGACGCCCTCGGCTACGCCCACAGCGCCGGAGTCGTGCACCGTCGCATCCGCCCGTCCAACGTGCTGTTCGACGCGGACGGCAACGCCTACCTAGCCGATATCGGGCTCGCGTTCCCCGGCCTCACAGCCCCGGACCGACGACCGGGAGACGAGCCGCCGTCACCGCCCGAACTTGTCTACGGCGAACGCCCCAGCGTCGCCTCGGACATCTTCGATCTCGGCGTCCTGCTCGCCGAGGCTGCATCCGGCGCGCCGTACCGAGGCGTCGACACGCCGCTCGAAACCGGGATCCGCGAGGTCGTGCACGTCGCCACCGCCGCCAACCCGGCCGACCGGTACCCGGACATGGCGGCGTTTCGATCCGCGCTCGTCGAAGCGATCGGGCCGACGACGGCGCCCGCGCCTCGCCGGGTGCGGCGCAACCCCTACAAGGGCCTCGCCCCGTTCGACGAGGGCGACCGGGCCGATTTCTACGGCCGGGATGACGTGACCGAGACGCTCGTCGACACCGTCGGCGCCAACGGACTCGTCGCCGTCATCGGCGCGTCGGGGAGCGGCAAGTCGTCCGTCGTGATGGCCGGCCTCGTCCCCGAACTGCGCGACGGGGCACTCCCCGGATCCGACGAGTGGTCGATCGTCTGCATGGTCCCGGGAACCGACCCGTTCGACGAGTTCTACACCGGGCTGCGCAGCGCCGCCGTCGGCCACGCGATGTCTCCGATCGAGGACCCGTCACACGAACTGAGTCACGCCTTCGCCGCCTCTCTTGAGGGGCCAAGCAGCCGGGCACTGCTGATCGTCGACCAATTCGAAGAGGTGTTCTCCTCCGATGTCGACGATGCAACCCGCACCCGGTTCCTCGACAACCTCGCCGCCCTCGCCGACGACCCGAGTTGCCGCATCCGGGTCGTCTTCACGATGCGAGCCGACTTCTCAGACCGAGCGCTGACACATCCGCGGCTCGGTACTCGCATCGTCGAGTCCTCCGTGCTGCTGGCGCCGATGCGGCCCGAGCAGGTCGAGGATGTGATCCGGCGGCCGGCCGCCAGGGTCGGCGTGCAGGTCGAGCCCGGGTTGGTCACCGAGATCGTCCGCGACATCGCCGCGGCACCAGCTTCCCTGCCGCTGCTCCAGTACGTGCTCGCCGAACTGTTCGAGCGTCGAGTCGAGGACCGGCTCACCGTGTCGGCATACCGATCGCTGGGAGGGGTGCAAGGCGTGCTCGAGCGCCGGGCCGAGGCGACCTATGCGGCGCTCGGCGCCGACACGCAGCGAGCCTGCCGGCAGCTCTTCCTGCGCATGGTCCACATCGGCGACCACGGAGAGCAGACCCGCCGGCGTCTCCCGCTCACCGAGCTGCGCGGCCTCGACCGGCGCGCCGCCGTCGAAGACGCCCTCGAGGCGTTCGCCGCCGCCCGCTTGCTCACCTACGACCGGGATCCGATCACACGCACCCCGACCGTCGAGGTCGCTCATGAGACCGTCATCGAGAACTGGGTCCGCTATCGGGTCTGGATCGAAGAGGCGCGAGCAGACCTCCTCGCCCATCGGCGCCTCTCCGCCGCTGCCGCCACCTGGGCCGAATCCGGAGAAGACCCGGCCTATCTCCTTGTGGAAGGCCCGCTGGCGGCGGCGCTCGACCTGACGGTCGGCGATCGGATCAGCCTCAACGAACTCGAGGCCCGCTTCGTGGACGAGAGCCGGCGCAGCGCCGAAGTCCAGCAGCAGATCGAGGCGGAAAGACGCCGCAGGGAGGTCGCCGCCGAGGAGCGCTCCCGCAGACGCCTCATCGTCGGTGCCGCCGCGTCTGTGGTCGCCGTCGCAGTCGCCGTCATTGCCATCGTCGCGTTTCTCCAGTGGCAGCGCGCCGGCACTCTGGTCGACGTTCGTGAGCGCGAGGGAATTGCCCTAGAGCTCGCCGCGGAGTCCATCGCGAGCCTCGATTCCTCCGATGCCGCAAGAAGCCTGCGCCTTGCCGTCGCCGCAGCCGACTTGACCCTCGAGGCGGGAGAGCCGGTCCTGCACGAGGTCGTCGACGCGCTTCACCGGGCACTGATCAACCCTCGTCCCGACCCGATCATCAAGGGCGCCGGCTACGAGCTCGGGGCGCGCATCATCGAATTCTCCCCGGATGGCACCGGCCTCTTGCTGATGCTCGCCGACGACGGAGGAGCGAAGATCGCAAATGCCGCGACTGGGGAAGAAGCGGGCCGACTCCCACCGGTCGACCCCCCTGCGATTGGCGTCCAGTACCACCCGGACGCAGAACAGGTCATGACCATCCACAACGACGGTGTCCGTGAGTGGAACTGGCACAGTGGATCGATGGTGTCATCGCTCGAGGTACCCGGGAAGACCTCGACGGCCGCCTACTCGAGCGACGGCTCGCAGATCGCTGTCGGCGACTACGACGGGACGATCCGCATCTACAACACCGCGTCCGGCGATCTCGTCACCGAACTCACCGGACACAAGAAGCGCGTCTCGACTATCGACTGGGGCCCCGCTGGAGAACGCCTCGTCTCCGGGTCGTACGACGGCGCCGTGCTCTTCTGGGACATCTCAACCGGCGAGAGTCACCTACCGGTAGCCGACTTCAACTATCCCATCCGGGATGTGGACTGGCACATGTCCGTGGACGTGGTCGTGGCGACCGCCGGGCACGGCATGCTGTACGCGTTCAATGCTTCGACGTACGAGCAGATCTCCCTGTTCGGCGACGGCGGAACACACAGCGAGAGCATCACGTTCACCGGCCCCGGTGCGTACGTCCTCGCCGCAGGTCGGGACGGCCGGGCTCGCCTCTTCGACCCATCCAGCGGCGGCGAAGCCGTCGTCACCCTTCCAACCGGCGGTGTCCCGCTGGCCGATGTCGCACCCGATCCGACGTCGCTCCGCCTCGCCACCGTGAGCGTCGACGGCACGGTTCGAATCTGGCCCAGCTATGTGGGGTCGGAGCTTCAGTGGCGAGGAGGCCCCCCCAACCTCTACCCACACATCGCCGCCACTCCGGACGGAAGCCGATACCTCTTCGGTCAATGGTTCCCCATTTCCTGGGGTCTGGGAGCCGGAGCGATCCACGTGATCGACGCTCGGACCGGGGACGAGCTGCTGGTTCGAGAGACGGGCGGCGAAGATCCGTGGCGGGATTGGGCCATCACCGACGACGGAACGCGGATCGCGTTTGCGGGGCCGACAGGTGACATCGAGATCGTCGAGATCTCCACCGGGGAATCGGTGACAATCCCCAAGTCGGCCAACTGGACGGGGGGTTTGGCGTTCAGCCGCGACGGCGACCTGCTCGCCGGCGGCGGAATCTCCAAGACCATCAAGGTCTGGGAGGTCGCGACGGCCCGGGAGATCGCGACGCTCGAAGGCCACGGGGACCGAGAGCCGAGATACGGCGGATCGAGCGGGGAGGACGCCGGCAACCTCGGCACCTTCGACATCCTGACCGACGATCGCGTCGAAGAAGTGCAGTTCCGTCCGGGCGGCACCGATCTGGCATCTGCCGGGCACGACGGCACGATTCGTGTCTGGGACATCGAGACGGGTGAGGGTCGGGTGCTCCACACGTTCAACTTCGCCGCGTACTCGCTGGCGTACTCACCTGATGGGTCGCGCATCGCTGCATCGGACAGCACCGGCACGATCGTTCTCCTCGATGCCGACACGGGTGCTCAGGTTGAACCCGCCATGGACCGCGTGTCGGGTAGAACCTGGCTTGCATACTCCCCCGATGGCACGCACTTCGCCGGTGCCTGCACAGATCGATTCGCCTACGTGTGGGACGCGAGCACGGGCCGCATCGTCCGTCGCATCAGGGGCTCCATCTACCCCACAAGTGACGTGGCCTTTGTGAACGGAGGGACCGAGCTGCGCGTCGCTGCCGGCGAGGGATTTGACCGCGGCTACCTCCTCGACCCGGAGGACATGGTCGAACTTGCGCGGAGCCTGGCGCTCGGCGGTCTGACCGACGAGGAGTGCGAGCGGTACCTGGGGGCGCTCTGCGATCGGTGAGCACTCCGCTCGCCCGTGGCAGCGGAGCGGTCCGCACCGTCGTACTCTCCCCATCTCGCCATGCGATACACCACGCTCCTCTTCGACCTCGACCACACGCTCTTCGACTTCGACACGTCGGAGACCGAGGCGTTCTGCGCTGCCCTCGAACGCGCCGGTGTGCAGGTCGAAGACGGGTACCACGAACTCTTCGTCGCCATCAACAAGGCCCTGTGGGTTCGCGTCGAAGCCGGCGAGATCACGCCGAACGACGTGCGCACGGTGCGCTTCGCCGACCTGTTCGAGCGGCTCGGCATCGACGCAGACGCCGGGGCCGTCGGCGGCGACTACCTCGTTGGTCTCGGCGCCCATGGGGACCTGTACCCGGGGGCCCGGGAGCTTCTCGACGAACTGTCATCCGTCGCGACGCTCGCCCTCGTCTCGAACGGCATCGGACAGGTCGTCCGCGACAAGGTGGCCCGCCTCGAGCTCGGCCGCTACTTCGACGCCATCGTCGTCTCCGGCGAGATCGGCATCGCCAAACCGCACAGCGGCTTCTTCGACATTGCCTTCGAACGGCTCGGCCACCCCGACAAGGCGACGACGCTGATGATCGGCGACAACCTCACCTCCGATATCCAGGGAGGCGTCACCTACGGCCTCGACACCTGCTGGTACGCACCGAACACGCAGGGAGAACCGGCCGTCGTACCAACGTACCGGGTGGAGAGCCTGACGGAGATCCCTGGGATCGTCAGGAGCTGACGGCGATCCGATGTGTTGATGTTCGCTGTGCCGAACATCGGAGATGGATCTCGACCTTGAGAACTCTGAGGGCAACCGAATGTTCGCTACCGCGTACATTCCTATTGACGGACGTGCAGCCGACGCATACGATGCACACAATGTCTGCTCAAGCGAACATCCCGGCCGGCATCGGCGCGTCGATCCGGATCCGTAGGAGGGCGCTCGGCCTCAGCCAGCAAGACGTCGCCGACCTCTGCGGAGTGCAACGCCAGACCATCGGGCGTCTCGAAGCTGATGACCGCTCGGTCTCGCTCGGAATCGCCACGACGGTTGCCGATGCTGTCGGGCTTGTCCTCGTCACTACCCCGCGCACTCCGGGCGCGCACTGATGCTCCCCGCGGACTTCAAACGCATCGACATCGCCGCCGTCTACAAGGGCGACCGAATCGCGGGGCGCCTCGTGCGCAGCGTGGACGGCGTCGAGTTCCGCTACGACCCGATGTATCTCGCCGACGGCGGTCCGTCGGTGGCGTCGACCCTCCCGCGCACAGACACGCCGTTTCGCACCGCATCGGGAGCATTGCCCCCGTTCTTCACCGGACTCCTCCCCGAAGGGGCCCGTCTCCAGGCCGTCGTCGCCGCCGTCAAGACTTCGGTCGACGACGAGCTGTCGCTGCTCCTTGCGGTCGGATCGGAGACCGTCGGCGACGTTCGCGTCGTCCCGGAAGGCGAGACGCCACAGGGCCCCGCACAGGATCTCCCAACGGACCCCGCCGCTGTCCGGTTCGGCGACCTGCTGAAGCGCTCCGTGGACCCGAACGCCGACTCTCTGGATCGGGCAATCCCGGGAGTCCAAGACAAGATCTCCGATGCGATGATCTCGATTCCGATTCGCCGCTCGCGCCGACCGGCGATCCTCAAGCTCGACCCGAACCGCTACCCGCTCATCACGAGGAACGAAGACTTCTTCCTCACGCTCGCCCGTGGAGCGGGGTTCGCCGTCCCGGACCATGAGTTGGTCACCGACGCCGTCGGCACGCAAGGGCTGCTCGTTGCACGCTTCGACCGCTCGATCGGCGTCGACGGTTCGACGATCCGGATCGCACAGGAAGACGGCTGCCAGCTCCTCGGCCGCTACCCGGCCGACAAGTACCGCATCTCGGTCAACGAGTTGGCGGAGGTCATTCAGACGACGGCTTCAGCTCCAAGAGCCGCCATCTTGGATCTGGTCCTGCAGTTCGCATTCAGCTGGATGATCGGCAACGGCGACCTCCACGCGAAGAACTACTCGCTGCAGTGGCGAGACGGCGGTTCACTCGTCGCTCCAACACCGGTCTACGACGTTGTATCGACGCTCCCGTACCCCCTCGATCAGCGCACGGCGATGCAGCTCGACGGTCGTGACGCCAATTTCCGTCCCCGGTACTTCGCCGAGCTCGGTCAACGATTCGGCGTTCCGGCTGTCCTCGTCCTGCGGAGACTGCGGGAGATCGGCGACCGTGCCGAACCCCGAATCGATGATCTCCCGGCGATCGGCTACGACGGAGATACGACCGAGCGAATGGCCGCGGAGATCCGGCGCCGTGCGCGCATCCTCGCAGCCGGCTGATGCGCTCCTGGGACGGAAGCTGGGCCGGCCGCCGTGCCGGGCCCACAGCCTGAGCAACCCCCGACAATCGCTCGAGACAGCCGGGTCCCCGGGGATATGGAGTCCACTCGCTACCGTCGGCCCATGGAGACCGCTGCCGTCATTGCCACCGTTCTGTTGGGGATCCTCACAGTGTTCCAGATCGCGCTGGCCCTCGGCGCACCGTGGGGCGCCGCCGCGTGGGGAGGCCGCCACCCCGGGGTTCTGCCGGTCGGGTACCGCGCTGCGAGCACCATCGCGGCGATCGCCGTCTACCCGCTCATCATCGGGATCGTGCTCGCATCCGCCGACCTGATCGACGCCGACTGGCTCCCCGCAGGCGCGGGAGCAATGTGGCTCCTCACCGGCTTCTTCGCTCTTGGAGTCCTCGCGAACGGAGCGTCACCGTCGAGAGTCGAGCGACTCTGGGCCCCGGTGTCCGGTGTCATCGCTATCTGTTGCGCCGTCATCGCCGCGGGGATGTAGGCGGCGTAGCATCGCACCGTGAACGGATCACGGACACACGTCGTGCTGCTCGGCACCGGAACGCCGCGCACCGAGGTCGGTCGGGCCGGAACCGCGAGCGCCGTCATCGTCGACGGCCACCCCTACGTGTTCGACTTCGGGCCCGGTGTCGGGCTCCGGATCTCCGAGGGCTTCGAACGGGGCATCACCGGGCTCGCCATGTCCGGTGTCACCCGGGCGTTCCTCACCCACCACCACTCCGATCACACGCTCGGTCTCCCCGCCCTCATGCTGACCCCCTGGATGTTCGGCCGCGACGAGCCGCTCGAGGTCTACGGGCCGCAGGGCACCGCCGCGATGGTCAGGGCCGTCGCCGACGCGTATGCCCTCGACGTCGCGAAGCGCAGCCTCAACGAGCCGCATACCGAGCGGGGTCACGAACTCGCCGGCACCGATGTAGTGCCGGGCGTGGTCTACACGGACGATCTCGTCGAGGTCGAGGCGTTCGCGGTGAGCCACGGCGAGTGGGATCCGGTGGCGCACGGGCCGTTTCCGGCGCTCGGCTACCGGGTCACGACCCCCGACCGGGTGGTCGTGTTCTCCGGCGACACCGGCCCGTTCGACGCGATGGTCGACGTGTACGCGGGAGCCGACGTGCTCGTCCACGAGGTGTTCTCGACGCCAGGTCTGGCGTCCCGGCCGGCACAGTGGCGGGAGTACCACCGCCGGTCGCACACGTCGGCGACACATCTCGGTCGTGTTGCCGCCGAGGTACAGCCCGGAATGCTCGTCCTCCACCATCAGCTCCTCTGGAATGCGAGCGAGGACGATCTCGTCGACGAGTTGACCGCCGTCTACGACGGGCCGTTCGTCTACGGCCGCGACCTCGACGTCATCTGACGCTGCACGTCAGCCGTCGACGAGCCTCCGGCGAACGGCGAACACGGCACCCGCGACGATGTAGGCGATGGCGAAGACGACGAAGGCGAACTTCGGGATCGCCATGACGGCGGCAAGCGGCATCCAGTCGCTCAGCCCGCCCCAGTCGTTGAGGTAGCCGAGCATCGCCAGGTTCTCGATCACGTCGAGCAGACCGGCGACGAGACCGCCGGCCGCAGCTGCGAGGCCGACCTTCTGCTGAAGAGGTGATCGGAACTGCTCCCTCGCCCACAGGGACCCGAAGAACAACGTGGGGGCATACAGGGCGAGGAACAGGAAGTCCCACAGGATCGTGGCCCGAACGGCATCGACGTCGGCGCCGCGCATCACCTCGTCTGCCTTCGCTGCCGAGCCGGCGAGCTCCAATTCGATGATCGCGAAGCCCTTCCCGGCCGCTGCAGTGATCGCCCATGCGACGAGAGCGCCGATCGCCCAGACCCACCAATACCGTACGAACCGGTGCGTCGCTGAGCGCTGCGACATCGGCTTCCTCCCTTGCCCGATGCTTCGTCGCGTGGACGTTAGCGATCGGATCGTCGGGGGTCAGCCTGCCTTCCCTCTCCTGCTATCTGCGGCGGGTCACCAGCATCCCGACGAGGATCACCAGGGCCGCGATCCCTCCGATGAGGAACCCGACGCCCCAACCGGTAGCGATCTCGCTGACCTCCCACGTCCAGTCGTCGCTGAAACCGAGCCCAAGGGACTGCTCGTCACCTGCGAAGAGGATGAACAGCCCAATGAATGTGGCGACCGCGCCGCCGATGCCGAGCATCCATGCGATCGCGCTGCGCCAGCCTCCCGTGGGCCTGCCGAACTCCGCTCCTTCGCCGAATTCCGAAGCGTGATGCACCGTCATGCGCACCTCCCAACTCAACCCCTACTCCCTATTCGACTCCTCCTCGAGGCTCGCGTCTAGGGGGTCTGGTGTGGGGAGTTTCAGGACCGTCCTGTCTCCCACCACGGACGACCATCGAATGGGCCTCAAAGCGCGAGGTGCAGCCGCAGCGCTTCGTCGATGTCGAGCATCACGGCCGGGGGGACGCTTCCGACCTGCTCACCGACGCGACCGACGGAGACCGAACGCACCTGCTCGGCCTGAGCCTTTGAATCACGCACGAGCCCGGTGTCGTCGGCCGGCAACAGCACCTGGAAGGGGTAGACGCGCTCGACGTTGGATGTCACCGGCACGACGGTGACGATGCCGCGACCCAGCTTCGCCGCCGTGGTATTCGCCCCGTCGTTGGAGACGACTACCGCCGGGCGGGTCTTCGCCGACTCACCGGACAACGCCGGATCGAAGTCGACCAGCCGGATCTCACCCCGCAGCATCAGTCGCTCGCCAGACCGTCGCCGACCGTGCCGCTCCACAGTTCGGCGTCGCCCGACCTGGACCACTCAGCCCACGCCTGCTCGTAGGAGTCGCCGAGCTTCGCCGAGCGGAGCATCCGGACGGCGGCATGCACGACGGCCGAGCGGGACTCATATCCCTGGGTTCTGGCGTACTCGTCGAGGAACTCGACATCTTCGTTGGGAAGACTCACACTCACCTTCATACCTCCATACTACCAGTGGTAGGACATTCCTACTACCAGCTCTTCACGGATCGGTCAGGAGATGACCGTCCAGCCCATCTCCCGCATCTTGCGGTGCTTCTCCCGAATGTACGCATCGTCGTAGGCGGTCTCACGAGTCGCGCCCAACAACCCGATGTCGGCGAAGACGAGTTCAACGGCGACACCGACCGGGATCTCGATGTAGTCACCATCGCGGTAGAGGTAGCCACGGCCGTCGTGGTCGAGGTGCAGCCAGTTGCGGGTGATGCCGTGCCGATAGACCTCGATGGTCGTCCCGTCTTCCCACTCCTCCCGGTACATCCACATGAAGCCGCTGCAGTGCTTGAGAGGGATGGCGGCCTGGAGCGGGTCCCAGTCGGGTTCACCCGACAGACACTCCTCGCGGATGGCGTCCATCTTGCGGCTGATGTCGAGGATGAGCTTCTGGCGCTCTTCTTCTGATACGTCGGTCATGCAGGCAACGTATGCAATGGCGCATCGCGTTGGAAGACATCCGATCGAGGTTCGCGAAATCTCTCCGTTTGCCTGCGATTCCTGTCATAGGCGGGGGATACGTTGTCGCTACCGAACTTCAACGGGAGGGGGTAGCGTGAATGTCGCAATGGCAACCGCACAGGAACTCGACCGCACAGCCATGTCGTGGGAGGAGTACGAGGCCCTCCCCAGCGACGTGCGGGGCGAGTACATCGACGGAATGCTCGTCATGAGCCCGTCACCGACAGGGTCGCATCAGGATGTCGCTCACTCGCTCTGCGAGATCATGAAGCGGGCGGCGCCCACAGGGGTTCGCGCTCGACCGGCGTGGAGCTGGAAACCGAGTGCCGACGAGTTCATCCCCGATGTCCTCGTCTTCGACGACACCCCCGAGAACGTCCGTCTCACGACGACACCACATCTCGCGGTCGAGGTGCTGTCGACCGACCGGGGAGCGGATCTGATCCGCAAGTTCCGCAAGCACGAGCAAGCGGGCCTCCCGCGGTACTGGATCGTCGATCTCGCCGAGACCGGACCTGAGGTCGCCACCTACGAGCTGCGTGACGGCGTCTTCGTTGAGACCGGCCGCCACCGGGGCAATGACGAGGCCACCCTCGACGCCGGGCCGATGACGGTCACGTTCGCACCGAACGACCTCCTGACCTGAGCGTCTCGAGCGGGGCTGCCTGCCTCCCTTCGCCGGAATGGACCTCCGTGGCCTTGACAGGAACCGCTTGGCCCCCTCCGTCAGCTCCTTCGTCGCTGACGCCTCCTCCTGAGGGGGAGGAAGCCCTCGATTGTGGGGGTAGGCCCGGCGCGGTACTGTCTCATGGGATGGAGAGGAAGAAGTCTCGATCCCTGGGGCTCTACGACCCCGCCTTTGATCACGACTCGTGCGGGATCGGCTTCGTCGCGGACATCAAAGGCCGGCCCGCCCGCTCCATCGTCGAACAGGGCCTCACGGTCCTCGCGAACCTGACCCATCGCGGCGCCGTAGGCGCCGATCCGCTCGCCGGTGACGGCGCGGGAATGCTCGTCCAGATCTGCGACCGCTTCTTCCGCGACGAGGCGGCCGACCTTGGCATGGAGCTCCCCGAACGCGGCCGCTACGCCGTCGGCATGGTGTTCCTCCCGAACCGTGACCTCGACCGGACCGTCTGCGAGAACGCGCTCACCGAGACGATCCTGAGCGAGGGCCTTATCACGCTTGGATGGCGTGACGTCCCCGTCGACCCATCGTGCCTCGGCGAGAGCGTCAAACCGATCGAGCCCCGCATCCGGCAGGTCTTCGTCGGCTGGGGCCCCGACATCGCCGACCAAGAGGCCTTCGAGCGCAAGCTCTTCGTCATCCGCAAGGAGGCCCATGCGGCGATCAAGCGCCGCAACCCGGACCTCACCGACAACGGCGAGTACTACATCCCGTC
Source organism: Actinomycetota bacterium (assembly GCA_039715165.1). Classification (GTDB taxonomy): domain Bacteria; phylum Actinomycetota; class Acidimicrobiia; order Spongiisociales; family UBA5794; genus JAHEEL01. Next base: position 137 of record JBDLHX010000077.1, on the reverse strand, counting down.
GCTGTCGTCGCGCACGATCACGTACAAGGGCATGGTGTTGGCGAAGAACCTCGCCGTCTACTACCGGGACCTCGCCGACCCCCGCATGGAGTCGGCGCTCGCCCTCGTCCACCAGCGCTTCTCCACGAACACGTTCC
>JBDLHX010000076.1:0-12090 GCA_039715165.1 Actinomycetota bacterium | reverse complement strand
GGCTGCCGACTTCAACGAGGGAGTCAATGACCGATTCCGCTCGCTGCCAATGAGCCAGTCAGCAGTGATCACGGGACGCACGATCGCGGACGCTCTGCGCAACATCGCCGGAATGGTGCTCGTAGCACTCGTTGGCATGCTGATGGGTTTCCGGTTCGCGTCGTTCGGCGGTGCGGTCGTGGCTATCGCTCTTGCCACCGGAATTGGCTACGGGTTCTCGTGGCTCGGGGCTGCTATCGCGGCGAAAGTGAAACAACCAGACATGGTCGGCATGCTGTCGATGTTCTGGCTCTTCCCACTCATGTTGGCCAGTACGGCGTTTGCACCGGTCGAGACCATGCCGGGCTGGCTTCAGCCGTTCGTCAGGTATCAACCGATCTCGGCAGCGTCCAACGCTGTGCGGGGACTTGCCAACGGGATACCAGTCGGCGACGAGATCATGTTGACCTTCGTGTGGATCGCCGTCCTCCTCGTCGTGTTCGCTCCACTCTCTGTCCGTCTCTACCGGAAGGTCGGCTGATGGGCGCCACGACATCGGGCGATCATCCGGACGGTTCGATGACAACTGATGGCCGCATCATCCACGCGACCCTCACCCTCATCAGCGAGCACGGCCTCGGCGCGGTAACGATGTCACAGGTTGCCGATACTGCCGGTGTGGCGCGCCAGACGCTCTACAACCACTACGGGGACATCGACGGCATCGTTGCCGCGGCGATTGATCGACACAATCGCGACAGTATCGATCTCCTCGAAGCTGCGTTGCAGATAGCGGAGTCCCCGACTGACAAGATCGAGCAAATGGTTCGCCACTTCGTAATGGTCGGTTCACACGCTCAGCATGCATTCGATTTCGGCATCGGACTCTCAGCAGACGTACGGGCCGCGCTCGACAACTACAAAGAAGCCGTCGAACAGCACATCAGCGACATCCTTGAAAATGGTCGACACAGCGGAGACTTCCGACCCGACCTCACGCCTGAGATCGACACGACTCTCGCCCGTGCGCTTCTCGACGGCCTATACGAACTAGCAGCGGACGCACCCGACCAAGCATCACGGATCGCCACCACCGGGACCCGCACCATGCTCGCAGCACTGCGTTGACCGCCGACGGTGACCATCTGCGCTGAACCGTTGGCCGGTCGGGTTCGCCTCCCTGGGATGTAGGCCAAAGCAGCAGGCGTATTCGAGAAACCAACCATCCCAGAGGCTTCTACCGGCTGAAGCCGGTAGAACACCCGGTAGAACACCAGAAACGGCCAACCCCGCTACGCGAGAAAACCCTCGGGATATGTGGGTTCCCAAGGGTCTTCTTCGTAGCGGGGGCGGGATTTGAACCCGCGACCTTCGGGTTATGAGCCCTACGAGTGGGCTCCACATACCGCTGTACCTCGTTGCTTAATGCTGTTCGACATCGGTACCGATAGGTACACCTGTTAACGAGTGCTGCCCCGTGTCACCCTGTGTCAGGTCGTTGGGCTTCAGGCTGGCTTCAGACGCCAGATCAATACCACCGGCTGGGTCCTCTAACACCCGCCACTCTCCGTGGGCATGACGAGATCACGTGTCGTGGGAACGCCAGTTTCGCTTGTGATCAAATCAGTGCGCTACGTCCCGTCTTTCCGCGCCCCGGAGCCTCCGGAGTGCCCGGACCGGTTCAGTCGACTATGTAGGCTTCGTACCATTGCGCTCGGAAGGAGTCCTCATGGGCACGTTTCGCTCGATCGTCGACTGGACAACCGACGACTACGAAGGTGTTGTGGACCTGGCCCGACGCATGACCGATTATGTGGGGGCCAACGAACCCGACGCGCTCGCGTTCGAGTGGTTTGGAGATCAGGCAACCGGGCACGTGGTCTGGTATCAGGTGTACCGCGACGAAGAGGCCTTCTTGGACCACGCCCAGAAGATGAAGGAGGAGGGCTTCCGCGACGAAGCGCTCCAGTTGCTCTCGCTGGACCGCATCGTCTCCCTGACCCCGGTCACTCATCCTCAGCTGCAGAACATGGCCCAGCAGCAGGGCGTCGTGGAGTTGCGTGACATCGCCGGCGTAGTTCGATAAGAGAACCCGGCCATCCGCATGCGTTGATCAGGTGCCGATGCGGTGTGCGATCGCTGTCCGCAGTTCTTGCTTCGGCGGTGTGCCCTGATACCCGGGCTCCGTGGCGTAGATGCGGCAACTCAGACCGATGGGCGCTTCGGGATCGAGGAAAGGGTCAACGCCGTCGAGCCACACCGTCGGTGACCCTCGGAATCCCAACTCATCGGCCCGCTCGGGCGAATCGACGTTGACGAGTGTGATCTCGCCGGTCCACCCGGCCTCGTCGAGCAGGGTCTCGAGCAGCGACAGAGTCTCGCCGTGATTGGGGCATCCATCGAAGTAGAGCAGTGAGACTTCCATGGTTGTGGGCCTTTCGATCCAACAGGGAGTGGCGGTCGGTCGGGTTGTCGGGGATCTGACGTGCGATTGAGCCGTCAGCCGCCGATGATGCCTTCACACGATTGGGCAGCAGTCTGGAAAGCCGGATCGTCGGTGTCGATGGCGTCACCGAATGGCCCCGCCCCACTGTGGCCATCGCCGGAGAAGTCCGGGTCGGGCATGTCGTAGCCGTTCTCGCGCATGCACACGGCGAAAGCGAGGAGCTCGTCCTCACGCCCGGTGAGATCCTCCGCGCTGAGACCGAATGTCACACCCTCGAGGAATCCCTGGCAAGCATCGAAAGCCGAGTGGACGGCAGCTATGTCGAGTGTCTCAGCGGCAATGGCGTGGGGAGTTGGAGGCACCAGGTTCCCTTCCGCGTCGACGGCCGGATCGTCGACGTCGAGTCCTTCGTCTCTCAGGCAGGCGGTGAACACCAGCACGGATTCCTCACCCACGATCAACCCTTCGTCACTCTGCGTTTGGATGTCGCCGGTATCGGCATCGAGGGAGGCGACATCGGTGTTCGCGGTTCCGCTGCTGCACGCAGCGGCGACCAGCCCGAGCACGAGCAGGAGGGGAAGAACGAAGGCCTGTTTCATGGGTTGGTTCCTTCCGGTTGGGGGCAACTCTCAGCTCTGAAAGCAGGTTGCCGGGTCATGTTGTGGCGATGCGGAAGTTGCGCATCATCCCCATGTCCTCGTGTTCGAGGATGTGGCAGTGATAGAGGAAGAGTCCTGGGAATCCGGTGAACCGGCGAAGTATCCGGACCCGTTCGCCGGGCATCACAAGGACCGTGTCTTTCCATCCTTCGTCTACGTATCCCTCTCGGACGCTCTCCCAGGCGGCGCGGCCGGCGTCGTCGATCGAGCGTTCGAGCACTTGGAACTGTTGGCCGTGCATGTGCACTGGGTGAGCGAGCCCTTCCTGCATGCCCCTACCCATGCCCCTGCCCGTGCCTCCGCCCATACCTCCCATGCCGCCGCCGGCGTTGAAGAACTCCCACACCTCGGTCGTGCCGAATTGCACGGTCTCTTCCGGGGAGACCTCCGTCATCTGGAACGTTCGACCGTTGAGTGTCCACGAACCACGCGCCATCGCGAGAACGATCGTCCGTGCAGCGTCCGGGTTGACTGCTTCGTCCGCCGACGCCAGACCAAGATCTGAGAGGCGGCCCGGGAGCGGATCGGTCGATGCGGCATCCCGTTCCACTTCGAACGAGGCGATGTCGAATGCGGCCCCGTTTGGGATCGACGAGGTGGAGCCCATCATGCCGCCCATCATCTGTGGCGATTCGAATGGGAGGCTGACGAGTCTCCTGCTGGTCCCGGTCGCGTCGGCTTCGAAGTCGACCCACAGATCGACGCGTTCGGCCGGTCCGAGCGTCACATAGGGTCGTGTTGCGGGCGCTTCGAGTAGCCCCCCGTCCGTGGCAAGGACGACCAGTGGTGTCCCGTCGTCCCATCCGAGTTTGTAGATGCGGGCGTTCGATCCGTTGAGAATGCGCAGCCGGTAGGACCGGGAGGCGACCCGAAACGCAGCATCGGGGTGGCCGTTGACGAGGATCTCGTCGCCCAGGAAGCCCATCATCTGGTCCATCATCCCGTTCGGCAGATAGACCAAGCCGCCAGCGTCGAAGGTCCGATCTTGGAGGACCATCGGGAGTTCGAACTCGCCGCTTGGGAGCGACAACGCGTCCTCCTCATCATCCCCGACGAGGAGGAGACCGGCCATCCCCGCATACACCTGGGGTCCCGTGCGACCGTGAGGGTGCGGGTGATACCAATACGTGCCCGCCCGGTTCACGACGGTGAACTCGTACTCGTATCGGCCACCCTCGGGGACGGCGAAACGCGGGTGCCCATCCATGTCTTCTGGCACGTCCAGGCCGTGCCAGTGCACAATCGTCTCTTCGGGGATCTCGTTGTCGAAGACGATCCGGACGCGTTGGCCTTGCCGTAGACGCAGCGTCGGCCCGAGGTAGGAGCCGGCGATCGGCTCGACCACCGCCGCATCCCCATCGGTGACCTCGGCGACGAGACGCCACACGTCGGTCTCGATCCCCGGCTGGATCTCGACCCGATCCGAGATCGCTCGCATCGCGATCTCGACATCGACCGAGCCGCCCACAGCGGGAACCGTGGAACTCGCCGTTGATGAAGTCGACGAGGACTCGACGAATCCGGTCTTCGGCACGCACGCAGCGATGGCGAGCGCGCCGACAGCACTGCCGGACAACACGAGGAACGCGCGGCGCGAGACCTCAGGGGTGGACACGGCGCAACCACAAGACAGACCGACGAAACGGGGGCACCGTGTGGAACGACGACATCACGCCGCCGCCTCCACCTGCGGCTTCGGAGGGACTGTTCGACACATGTGATCAGCTCTGTTCACGGTTCTCCTCGGTCCAGGTGACTCGCCACTGGATGTCTCGCTCTTGGGGTCCCCACGATGCCTTGATGAATTCGAAGATGGATGCGATCTCGTCGTCGGTGAGTGTGTCTCCGAACGGCGGCATCCGGCTCTGGGGGAAGTCGCTGCCGTCGCGTGTGATGGTCAGGAGCAGCCCGTCGGAGTGGTGCCACGTGTGCCCGCTGGCGTCGTGGGGCGGGGGCCGGTAGCTTCCGTCGGCATTGGGCGTCTTCCACTCCGGGTCTCCGCTGAGGTCGGCCCCGTGGCACGACGAGCAGTACTGGCCGTAGAGCGCCTCTCCCTCTTTCACTCTGGCGGCATCGAGTTGAGGAGTGGGCGGGACCGGAGCCGCAGCAGCCGCGCCGGCCGCCAACTCTGGGACGAGTGTCGAGTCCGTGCTGGTACCCGACGTGCAGGCGGATACGGCCAGTGCCGCGACAAGGAGCAACACGAGGCTCGCGGCTCGCCGATCAGTCATCGCTCCGTCCTCACGACACCGGGGAACCGACGCCGCCGCTGCAACGACCGCCGGGTTCGGGTGCGTCGAGCGAGCCTTCGAACTCGTTGACGAACTGGGCGAGACGGTCATCGTTGGCGTCGTCGATCTCGAGCTGGTTCGCCCACGCCGTCACGATGATCGGCGCACCCTGGCCTGCGACCGGGCTTACGAGGACCTTGTCGGGTCCCCGGGTGAATCCCCTGAGCTGCCGAAGCTGATCTTCGGCGAGACCGGGTTCGTAGGTGATCCACACCGCCCCGTGCTCGAGCGAGTGAACGGCATTCTCGGACCGCACCTCGGTGTCGTAGAAGCCGCAGTTCTGCCAAACCTCGTCGTGCGGACCGCCGGCCGGCACTTCACCATCGTCATGGAGGTCACCGTCGACGTGCGCGGGTGCTGCGACGGCGACTTGTTCGGTTCCCTCGGGAACGCCTCGCAGCGCTGGATTGCTGAAGAACACAACGGTGACGAGACCAAGGACCAGCGCTGTGCCGGCAATCCAGATGAGCCTCTTCGGCCACGGCGATTCCCCACCCGCCTGGCCCGGCGGCTTCTTGGCTCCGCGCTTCTTGGTCTTCGAACTCATCGTCTCCACTCCTCGTCGTCGTTCGGACTTCCCGCCGCCAACTTCGAACATCTCGGGTTGCTCTGTTCTTCCATGCTCAACTCTCAGGAGAGGCTCAGGCGACGCATCGCCATGGCGTTGATGGCAACGATCACGGTGGACAGTGACATGAGCAGGGCGCCGACCGCAGGGTTGAGGAGGATCCCTGCCGCGATCCCGACGCCGGCGGCCAGGGGGATGGCGATCACGTTGTAGCCGGTGGCCCACGCGAGGTTCTGTGTCATCTTGGACCGTGTGATCCGGGAGAGACGGAGTGCGCGAACGATGCCCTCCGGGTCGTCGTCGATGAGGACGAGATCGGCGCTCTCGATCGCCACGTTGGTTCCGGCCCCGATGGCGATGCCGAGGTCGGCGCTGACGAGTGACGGTGCGTCGTTGATGCCGTCGCCGACGAAGGCGACCTTCCCTTCTCTCTGAAGCTCCCCGACGATTCTTGCTTTCTGGTCCGGTAGCACTCTTGCGTGGAAACGTTCGATGCCGAGTTCGGTCGCGACGGTTCGCGCTACGGCTTGCGCGTCGCCGGTGATCATCACCGGGGTGACGCCCATCTCGATGAGCGCCTGGATCGCGGCCGGAGCGGTGTCGCGGATCTTGTCGGCGAGTGCAAAGACGGCGACGACGCTGCCGTCGGCGATGAGCACGACGGCGGTGTCCCCGCGGTCGTCGGCACGGACGAGAGCGGCGAGCATCGATGCAGGCACCGTCGCTGCGAGGTCCCCGGCCCATTCGGGCCGCCCGATCCGGTACTCGTTGCCGGCGACGAACCCGTGAAGACCGTATCCGGGCACAGCCGCCGTCTCCGATGCGACCCGGATCTCGGGGTTCTCCTGTCGGGCGGCGTCAACGAGCACCTCCGCAAGGGGATGCTCAGACACCTGCTCGAGGGCCGCCGCGACCGCAAGCGCCTCATCCCGGCCGATCCCTTCCACGTCGATTGATGACAGCGTGAAGCGGCCCTCGGTGAGGGTCCCGGTCTTGTCGAGCGCTGCGAAGGCGACGTCACGTCCCCGTTCGAAGGCCTCTCGGTTGCGTACGAGCACACCGTTGCGGGCCGCCATCGTTGTGGCGTTCGCCGTCACCAGCGGGATCGCGAGGCCGAGTGCGTGCGGGCACGCAATGACGAGCACCGTCACGGCACGGGTGATCGCAAAGGTCACCCCAGCGCCGACGCCGAGCCAGATGAAGAACGTCGGAGCGGCGACTCCGATGGCGATGATCGTCAGCCAGAACGCTGCCCGATCGGCGAGCTGCTGGAAACGACTGCGCGACGCCTGCGCGTCGCGGACGAGGCGCATGATCTGTGACAGCGTCGTGTCGTCCCCGGTGCGCGTCACCACCGCCCTGAGCGCACCCTCGCCGTTGATGGACCCCGAGACGATCTCTGAGCCGGGCTGTTTCGCAACCGGTTTCGACTCTCCGGTCAGGAACGCCTCGTTCATCGACGAGCGTCCCTCGACGACGTCACCGTCGACGGGGACCTGCTCCCCGGGTCGGACCACGAAGCGCTGCCCGATCTCGAGCTCCGCCACAGCGACGTCGGTGATCGAACCGTCTTTGTCGATCCGGTGAGCGACGTCGGGGACCATCGCGGCGAGTTCGTCGAGCGCCGACGACGCCGACACGACAGAACGCATCTCGACCCAATGACCGAGGAGCATCACGTCGATGAGCGTCGCCAGCTCCCAGTAGAAGTCGTCTCCCGGGAAACCGAACGTCACCCCCAGGCTGTACGCGTAGGCCACGGTGATCGCCACCGCGATGAGCGTCATCATGCCCGGTCGGCGGTGCTGCCACTCCCCGGCGGCGCCCTTGAGGAACGGGCCGCCCCCGTAGAAGAACAGAACGGTCGCCAGCAGCGGGGTGACAAGCTCCGAACCGGGGAACGCGATCGCGTCGTAGCCGAACCACTCCTGGATCTGCTGGGAGAAGTAGAGGATCGGAACCGTGAGCACGAGACTGAACAGCAGCCGATCACGGAACATGTCGGGCGAGTGGCCCTCGTGTTTGTCGTGGCCCGCGTGCTCTCCGTGCGACGAAGGACCGGAGTGGTGTTCCTGCGTGGCCGCATGTGCGTGGGACGACGTGTCGTCCGTGGTCTTCGTGTGTTCCATCTCGTTCAGCGGATCCCCGCCGCCTCCTGGATCTGGCGGACGTAGGCGGTGACGTCGGCGATGTCCTGATCGCTGAGATGCGGTTGAGGCGGCATCGCACCGAAGTCCCAGTGATGCGGCTGGACACCGTTACGGATCGCCAACGTGAACGCTCCGTCTGCATGGTGACCGGGCCGGTAGTAGGCGTGGATCAGCGGTGGGCCCTGGTCCGTCCCGGTACCCTCGACGCCGTGGCAGGCAGCGCAGGTTCCCTCGAAGACGGTCTCGCCGGCCACCGGGTTCCCCTGCCCCTCAACCTCCCCGGAAACGGAACCGCCACCGGTTGCCACAACCGCGATGACGAGGGCAACGGCCACGACTCCCCCGACCCCCCACAGCAGCTTCGTACGCATCCGAGCTACCCGCCTCTATGAACGGAGAGCGCCGAGCCGACGCCGGTACTCGTCGTCGTCGATCTCGCCGCGAGCGAACCGGTCGGCGAGGATCGTTTCAGCCGAGGCGGTCGCGGTGTGCGTTGGGGCGTCGTTGCGACGCGGCGTCGACTGGACGATCGCCCACACGAGCACACCGACAACGATGAGGCCCACGAGCCAACCGAAACCCATCATCCCCCAGCCGTACCCGCTCATGTGATGGAAGCCGCCCGTGTCGGCGACGACTTGTGCGAATGTCATCGTTCACTCCTCCTTCACGCCGTGTAGCGCACGTCGGCGAACATTCCGGTCTCGTAGTGACCGGGGAGCAGGCACGCGACCTCGGTGAAGATCGACGTGTCCTCGGGGAAGGTCACGACGACGGACGACGTATCACCGGCGTCCAGCAGCAGGACGACGTCGCCGCCCTCGTGGTGCCCGTCATCATCGGGCTCGCCTTCGCTGTCGTCGTGATCGTCGTGGCCGGACGCGAGGTGCTCCTCGATCCTGTGCCCGTTCGAGAGCCGGAACTCATGCGGGACAACACCAGTGTTCGTGACGACGAACTCGATGGTCTCACCGGCGGCAACGTCGACCGGGTCGACGTCGAACGCGAACTCGGTCATCAAGACCTCGATCGTCCGATCCGCTCCCGCCGCCTGGACGCCCTCGACGTGATCATCGGATGCGACTTCGTCATCGGCGTGACCGTCGGCAACGGTGGTTGTCGTTGCAGGCACGGCTGTTGTCGTCGTACTGGACGATGTCGTGCTGGATGTCGTGGCGGTCTCGTCGGCGTCCGAAGCGGTATCGGGCAATGCGCACGCGGTGGCGATGAGCGTCAACGCGGCGGCCAGAACGAGGAACCGAGACACCGTGAATACTCCTTGAGTCGATGGCATCACGATGCACCGACCCCGGTTCCGGCGGTAGTCGTCCGATCGGGTAGTCGCCCTCACCCATATGGTGGAGGCCCGGTCGACTCCGACAGACCTACTCGATGACGCCGAGACGCAGGCCGACGGCGACGGCCTCGGCCCTCGATGACACTTCAAGTCGCTCGAACACACCCCGGAGGTAGGTCTTGACAGTCGCTTCCGACAGCTCGAGCTCCGTGGCGATCTGCTTGTTCTCGTAGCCATCCGCGACGAGCTGCAACACCTGATGCTCACGCGGGCTGAGATTCCCGGACGGCCGCGTCCTGCCGGTCATCGTCGCGACGAGCGGCTCCATCAACTCCGCCGCGAGATAGGTCCCACCCTCGGCCGCCGTCTGCAGCGCCGTCAACAGTTCGTCACGCCCCGCATTCTTCAAGACGTACCCTGCGGCACCGAGCTCGATCGCTCGACGGACATATGCCGGCTGATCGTGCATCGACAGCATCAGGACCCGGATCTGCGGTGCATCCTCGGCCAAGCGCTCAAGTACATCGAAGCCGCTCATCCCCGGCATGCGCACATCGAGCAGAACAACGTCGACCGGCTCCGAACCAACGATGGCCAGCAGCTCCTCGCCCGTCTCAGCCTCCCCGACGACATCGACACCCGGTGCGTCGCTGAGCATGTACCGGATCCCTTCCCGCACAACGCGATGATCGTCGGCGACAACAACCCTCATATGGACTCCCGTCCGTCGAGCGGCAGCCAGGAGCGAAAGAGCGTCCCTCCATCGGACAGTGCCGAGACGTCAACACCGCCCCCGAGCGTCTCGAACCGCTGCCGCGTCGTCGACAACCCCAACCCCGGGTCGCCCGAAGGGCCAACGCCGTCGTCGGCGACATCGAGCACCACGCGGTCCCGATCCTCATACACGGTCATCGCCACCCGGCTTGCCCGAGCATGTCTTCGCACGTTGGTGAGCGCTTCACGTGCGGCACGGTAGAACTCAACGCTCTGCTCTTGTGACGGAGGACTCGCCACGTCGATCGTGAATGTCACACTGAGATCGGCCTCGCGGCGGGTGACGTCGACAAGATCCGCCAGCGCGACATCGAGACCCGTATCGGCGGCCAACTCCACCTGAAGAATCCGCAACTCGTTGCGCAACGTGTCGTCCACCTCTTTCACGACGTCCTCGAGCCGGCCGAGCTCCTCGGCCACCGGATCATCCTCTCCGAGCCTCGCACGCGACCCCTCAAGACCGTAGAGCACCCGATACAGGGGCTGCCCGACGTCGTCGTGAAGCGCACCGACGATCCGGCGACGCTCCACCTCCTGGGCGCGATACGACGACCGCAGCAGCCCTTCGACCTGACGGCGCCGCCAATTCATATCCCGAGCACGCGCAACCAACAGCGCCGTCATGAAGATCCCAAGCACAACCAAGCCGACCCCGATCGACAGCCACACATTCCTGCCGATCCGATCGAGCGCTCGATTCAGCGCCGTGACGTCCTGTTCCACCTCCACGACCGAAACGACCGAACCCGACTCGTCGAGAATCGGAACATAGAGCTCGATCAACTCGCCACGATCCCGATCCACGGCATGAGCAGGATCGGACAAGTCCGAGATCAACGTCCCGGTGCCGCCAGCAAACGCATCCAGCGCCGGCTCAGTCAGATCGAAACGCTGACCCATCAACTCGGGCAAATCCGAATACAGGATCGTTCCATCAGGCGCCCAGACCTTGACCCGCAACGTCTCCCCACCCAGGATGTGAATGCGTACATGAGCATCGAGTCGCGCAAGATCCGCAGCACTCGACGAACCGTCCGCAGTGATCGCCGGCAACCCCCGAATCGCTACCTCGACCATCGAAGCACGAGCATCGAGCAGATGACCGCGAGCTGCCCGCGTGATCGAGAAACCGAGCACGACCGTGACGACAACGGCAAGACCGAGACCGATCAGAGCGATACGACCAAGCCCACCGATCTCCTCCCAATCCCCGCGAAGCGCCGAACCCAGCCGCCCGGACCTGCGCCGATGATCAGACTCACTCATCTCATGCAGCCTATCGACGCACAACCGCTCCACACCGGGGTTCGACAGAACGAACGATCAACAACAGGGGATGAACACCTGATCGGAAACCGGTTGAACTGGTCTCCAAGAACCCCAGGGCGACCCCATGGGCGATGCATCGTCGCGCGTGTCGCGGGAAACGGCCGTCTGTAGGGTCAGATCGCCCCACCGACGCAGGACTCCGAAGTGTGAGGTGGGCGACAGTCGTGAAGCGCCGACGATCTCTCCCCCCGTGATCGTCGGCGCTTCCACGCCTGGTCTCCTGTTGCCCGCGGTCGACGGTTGAGCGCGTCCTGGGGCAATGTCATCGTGTCGTAGACAACGACCAGCCTGACATGGGCGACTCAGAGTCACGGAGGATCGCCCTGGGAATAGTGGAGGCTGAAGCCAACCGGATTCATCGGAGATCGTTTCTTCTGAGTCCGGCCAACACGGTCGACCTCCCACGCATCGGGTGTGGCGCCCGATGCCTTCCGTATGCGTGGTCGGCTGCGATCTCTGGTTCCTATGTTCTTCTACCGATTCTTCTACCGGGTTCCGAAGGTCGGGGCCCAGGAAGGAGAACGGCCATGAAGGGTTACGTGACTCAGAAGGGTGATCGCTGGTATGCGGTCATCTACGAGGGGTTGGATCCGGTCA
>JBDLHX010000075.1:0-12210 GCA_039715165.1 Actinomycetota bacterium | reverse complement strand
ACGAGGACGCCGACGGAATCCCCCGGGTCATTTTCACCCGCCGTCCCGAGCACATGCGGACGCACCCGGGCGATGTCGTCTTCCCTGGAGGCGGTCGGGAAGAGGGCGAGGACTTCGTCACAACGGCGAAGCGTGAGGCCTGGGAAGAGGTTCGGCTCCCACCCGAGAACGTCATCGAGGTCCTCGGTGGGCTCACCCCGGTAACGACCCGGAGCCGCACGCGGCTCATCGTGCCGGTGGTGGCCAGAGTGATCCGTCCCGACGTACTCGTGCCGGATCCGGCGGAGGTGCACAGCATCATCGAGCCGCCCATTGAGCACCTCCTCGACGAGTCCCGCTGGGTCACCCAGGAGTGGTACGGCCACGACCTGTGGTTCTACGAGTTCGAGGAAGGGACGCTGTGGGGCGCCACGGCGTTCATGGTGCGCGAGCTGCTGAGGTACCTCAGATGAGCTGCGAGCTGCGAGCTGCGGGCTGCGAGCAAGAAGGTGGCAGAGCGGGATGAGCCGGGAGGAACAGCACAACGCCGGGCTCGGAGCTCGGAGCTCGAGGCTCGAAGCTGGGACGGCGAAGCCGTCCTACCACATGAGCCCGGACGAGTTCCGGCAGTACGGCCACGAAGTGATCGACTGGGTTGCGGACTACCTCGAGACGGTCGGGGATCGACCGATCGTCGCGGACGTCGAGCCGGGGGAGATCCGGGCGAAGCTGCCGGCGTCGGCCCCTGAGCAACCGGAGCCGTTCGACGCAATCCTGCGGGACCTCGACGAGATCGTCCTCCCCGGCATCACCCATTGGCAGTCGCCCGGTTGGTTCGCGTACTTCCCGGCGAATTCGTCTCCTCCGTCGATTCTCGGTGAGCTTGTCTCGGCAGGTCTCGGTGTCCAGGGCATGCTCTGGTCGACGAGTCCGGCAGCGACGGAAATCGAGCAAGTCGTCGCGGATTGGCTCGTGGACCTCCTCGGCCTTCCGGAGGGATGGAAGACGAGCGGCCCCGGTGGCGGCGTGATCCAGATGAGCGCGTCCGATTCAACGCACACGGCACTCGTGGTCGCGAGGCACCGTTGCGGGAGACCTGCTGAGGACATGGTTGTGTACGCCTCCGAACAGGCGCACTCATCGATCGAGAAGGGTGCACGCGTGGCGGGCTACGGGCATGTACGGCTCGTGGAGGTCGACAACGAGTATGCGATGCGCCCTGACGCACTGGAGAGAGCGATCGAGAAGGATCGTGCTGCCGGTCTGGCGCCCGTCGCGGTCGTGTCTGCCGTTGGCTCGACTGGTACGACGGCCGTCGATCCAATTCGTCAGATCGCGGAACTCGCCCGCTGGTACGGCATGTGGCATCACGTCGATGCCGCCTACGCCGGGACGGCGATGGTCTGCCCGGGGTTGCGGCACCTCCAGGATGGCCTCGAACTCGTCGACTCGTACACGTTCAATCCCCACAAGTGGATGTTCACGAACTTCGACTGTTCCATGTTCTACGTCGCCGATCGCGAGCCGCTCATCGAGACGCTGAGCATCACGCCGCCGTACCTCCGCAATGCCGCGACCGACACCGGCGAGGTCGTTGACTATCGCGATTGGCACGTGCCGCTCGGGCGAAGGTTCCGGGCGCTCAAACTCTGGTTCGTGCTGCGGTCGTATGGAGCGGAGGGAATCCGGCACCATGTGCGTGAGCACCTTGCTCTTGCTCGGGACCTGACTCGGCGTGTCGAGGCTCACCCGGCCCTCGACCTTGTGGCCCCGACGCTGTTCGGCCTCGTCTCGTTCCGCCATGTCGACGGAGACGAGGCGACCGACGCTCTCGCCGCGACGGTCAACGACTCCGGCTGGGCATTCGTGACGCCGTCGACGATCGACGGGATGCGTTTCATCCGGGTCTCGATCGGCCAAACGTACACGAGGGCCGAACACGTCGATCGTCTGTGGGATCTGGTCCGAGCAGCAGCGAAGTAGCGGGATCTCGCATCTCCGGCCGCCCTAATCTCTACCCTCGAACCATGGAACCGTTGATCACCCCAGCCGAATCGAACCGCCTCGACATGGCGTCGGACGATGCCCCCGAACTGCTCATGGAACGCGCCGGACTCGGCGTCGCTCTCACCGCGATCGAGATGGGGGCGGGCTACGGGGACCGCGTCATCGTCCTCGCCGGGCGTGGCAACAACGGCGGCGACGGTTACGTCGCAGCGAAGTACCTCGCCCGTCGTGGTGTGCACGTGCAGATCCGCTCCGTTGGGTATCCGAGGGGCGATGGAGGGCCAGCTCGCAAGGCTGCGATCGCCGCGATTCGTGCTGGGGCGTGCGTCTGCCCGATCGGTGAGCCCGAAGAGGCCGACCTCATCGTCGACGCTCTCTACGGCGTCGGTTTCCACGGTGCGCTACCGGAAGAACTCGTGCCCTGGACGCTCCTCGACGTCCCGGTTCTCGCCGTGGACGTGCCGTCGGGGCTCGATGCAAGAACGGGCATCGTCGAAGGCGCCGCGTTCTCGGCAGATGTCACCGTCACGTTCCAGGCGGCGAAGACGGGCCACTTCCTCGGTGAAGGGCCGGAGCGATCCGGGGAGATCCACGTTGTGGGCATCGGTCTCGACGAACCGCGTCCGGAGCTGCGCCTGTGCGGGGAGCTCGATGCTCCAGTACCAGTGAGGACGCGCCACGCTCACAAATGGTCGGTCGGTTCGGTCGCCGTCATCGGTGGTTCACCAGGGATCACCGGTGCCGCGATGCTCGCTGCCCGTTCGGCACTCAATGCCGGCGCCGGTGCGGCAGCCGTTGTCTGTCCGGGGGCGCTCCAGCCGATCTACGCATCGCTCGATCCCGGAGTCATGAGCATCGGGATCGGCTCGGAGGAGAGGTTCAACGCCAACGATGCCGAGGCCGTACTCGAAGCCGCGGCGCGCTACGACGTGCTCGCAATCGGTCCGGGACTCGGCCCGATTGACGGCGGATTCGTCGAGTCGCTTCTCGAAGGCTGGGACGGCCCGGTCGTCGTCGACGCCGATGGACTCAACGCCCTCGATGGAACCGATGCCCTCCAGCGGGCACAGGACACGGTGATCACTCCCCACACCGGGGAGTTCGCTCGTCTCACCGGGACGGAGGGGACACACGAGAGCGCTGCGTGGCTCGCTGCCGTCACCGATTCGACGGTGCTGCTGAAGGGCAACCCGACGTTCGTGGCCGACGGTGACGAGACCTGGGTCGTGGCCTCCGGCGGGCCGGAACTCGCGACGATCGGCACCGGGGATGTCCTCACCGGAATGGTGGCGGCGTACGTGGCAGGAGGGCTTCCGGCGTCGCTTGCAGCAAGATCGGCGGCGTATCACCACGGTGCTGTGGGTGCCGAGCTGGCAGCATCTCAGACGGTCACAGCGACGCTGCTCGCCGCTGAGATCGGCTCCTGACGGCCGACGGGGACCCGTCTAGGGTCGTTCTCCCCTAATTCGTTGGGCGCAAGCGTTCGCGATCGCTATGCTCTCGTTCGTCTCAAGTGCGAATTGCCCATTGACGGGTTCTTCGCGGCGTGGTACGGCGGCGGCGCCGAAGGAGTGGGAGGACCATGACCGAACGCGAACAAGAGACCTTCAAACCAAAGGGAACGTGGGCTTTCGTACTGGGATTCGGAGTCCTCCTGGTTCTTCTCTGGTTGTCGGTCTATCTCATCTTGCTGAGTCGGGGAGTCAATACATGACGGACTCCACCGAGAAGACGATGCACATCGATCCGTACGAACGGAATTGGATCCGGATCGGTATCGGGTTCCTCGTGTTCTTCGCCATCATGATCACCGTGGCGGGATTCGCATTCGGCATTCAGGTGCCGACCGACGAAGGTCGCGTCGATCCCCAGACGCTCTCGGAGACGCCCCCCTGGTCGGAACCGGGACTGCGCGAGATCGTCCCCGGTGAGGAGTACGAGGCGTATGTGATCGCACGGCGCTTCAGCTTCGACCCGAGGGAGATGACCGTCCCCAAGGGCGCCAAGGTGACGTTCTACTCAACATCAGCGGACGTACAGCACGGATTCGCCCTCGAAGGAACGAACGTCAACATGATGGTGGTCCCCGGCCAGGTCTCGAAGCTGTCTGCGACCTTCGACACGCCGGGCACATACGACTTCATCTGTCATGAGTACTGCGGTCTGGGCCACGCGGTCATGTACGGCACGCTGACGGTCGAGGGATAGGAGGGAGGACGACATGCTTGAAGATCGAACACAACAACCCACCTACACCCTCGACAAGAGCGAGAAGCGCTTCGTCGGCTGGCATCTGATCTTTGCGATCGCCGCGCTCACCGTCGGCACCCTATTCGGACCTCTCCAGGCGTTCGAGCACGCCGGCTGGGACTGGTATCCGCATCTCGATTTCCTGGTCGACTCCTACTACCAGGGCCTGACGATCCACGGTGTCCTGAACGCGCTCGTCTGGACGACGTTCTTCATCACAGGGTTCCTCACCCTGGCGGTGATCAAGGGGCTCGAGCGTCCGCTCAAGTACCCGTGGCTGAACCAGATCGGGTTCTGGATGATGGTCGTCGGCTTGCTGATCACAGCGGTTCCGCTGCTGACCAACCAGGCGACGGTGCTGTACACCTTCTACCCGCCGATGCAGGCGAGCACCCTGTTCTACATCGGATTGACGCTCGTGGTCGTCGGTAGCTGGATCGAGGGCTACGGCATGTACTTCACGTTCTACGCGTGGAGGAAGGAGAATCCCGACACAACGGCACCGTTCGTCGTGTTCGCCTCGCTCGTCACCATGGTGATGTGGCAGGTTGCGACGCTCGGCGTCGCAGCGGAGATCCTCGCACTGATCCTGCCGGCGGCGTTCGGGCTGACCGGGGGCATCGACCCCGAGCTCTCACGGACCCTGTTCTGGTTCACCGGACACCCGCTCGTGTACTTCTGGGTCCTGCCCGCGTACCTGTCGTGGTACGCGATGCTGCCCAGGCAAGCCGGCGGGAAGATGTTCAGCGACTCGCTGGCACGGCTCGCGTTCTGGTTGTTCCTCATCCTGTCCGTTCCCCTCGGGTTCCACCACCAGTTCGTGGATCCGGGCGTTCCGGCCGGGTGGAAGTACATCCACGCGTTGTTGACGTTCAGCGTCGCCTTCCCATCGATGCTGACCCTGTTCACCGTGACGGCGTCGCTCGAGTACGCGGGACGCAAGAACGGCGGCACGGGGCTGTTCGGCTGGCTCACGAAGCTCCGCTGGAGCGATCCGGCCGTTTCGTGGCAGCTCCTCGGTGGGATCCTGTTCATCTTCGGCGGCATCGGCGGCATCATCAACGCCTCGTACAACGTCAACCTGGCGCTGCACAACACGGCGTGGGTCCCCGGGCACTTCCACACGACTGTTGCTTCGGCGGTGACGATGACGTTTGCCGGCATCTGCTTCTGGCTCGTGCCGTACCTGACGAACAAGCCGCTGTGGAAGCCGAAGGTCGCCATGATCAGCGGGTGGGTCTACTTCGTCGGCATGCTGATCTTCTCGAACGCCTTGCACGTCGTCGGGCTGCTCGGCGCTCCTCGCCGGACACCGCTGGGGCAAGCTCCGTACATTCCGGAGGAGTGGTCCGGGCACCTCTGGCGGGTCGGCGTGGGTGGCGCCATCATGTGGCTCGGGTTGATGACATTTGTCGTCGTGATCCTCATGACCGTCTTCGGCAGGAAGCGGTTCGCGGAAGGCGAAGGCGTCGAAGTTCCGATCGCCGAGTCGATCCACGATCCACAGGACACACCCGTCTGGCTCGACCGCTGGCGCCCATGGCTGATCGCGACCGTCGTGATCATCCTGCTGGCATACGGTCCGCAGCTGTACGAGCAGATCTTCAACGCCCACTTGACGTCGCCGGGATTCACACCCTGACGATCGTTCCAGGTAGCCTGCCGGCGTGAGCGCCGACGGGAACCAGCGGCCGGAAGGTCCCGCAGTCGATTGGACGCTCCGCACCCAGAACCGGGTGCGGAGCGTTCTGCGTCGACTCGAGCGCATCACGATCCGGTCCGAGCAGCCGGTCAACAAGGCCGCCGGGTCGGCGCGGCTGAATCCTCTCTACCACACGGGGACGATCTCGTTCTTCCTCTTCATCGTGATCTCCGTTACCGGCGTCTACCTCACGATGTTCTTCCAGTACGGCTTCGAAGCCTCGTACATCGCCGTGGACCGGCTCGAAGCCAACTTCGTCGGTCGTCTCGTGCGGGCGGTCCACCGGTACGCCTCGGGGGCGCTCGTCGTCACGTCGCTCCTCCACGGCTGGCGCACATTCGTCCAGGATCGGTTCCGTGGCGCACGCTGGCTCGCCTGGGTGTCGGGCATCTGGATGATGTTCATGGTCTGGATCATCGGCGTCACCGGCTACTGGGTGATCTGGGACGAACGAGCCCAGGTGCTCAATGAGATCCTCACGAGGGCCCTCGACGGCACGACGATGGGGCTCGACTTCCTCCTGGACGTCCTGCTCACGCCTGCGGCCGGCAGCGGGTGGCCGTTCCTGCTCCTGCTCCTGCTCATCCACATCCTCCTGTCGCTCGTGATCGGCCTCCTGTTCTGGTACCACGTCAAGCGCCTCAACAAGGCGAAGCTGTGGCCGCCGCGCTTGTGGATGTCGCTCATCGGGGGAGCGATCGTTGTCGTCTCGCTGCTCTGGCCCGCCGGGATGCTCCCGCCGCTCGACAACTCCGTCATGCCGGGGACATTCCCCATCGACCCCTTCTACCTCTTCCTCTTCCCGGCGGGTCTCAACCTCTCTCCGGTGCTCGTCTGGGGTGGATTCCTCGTCAGCGGCATCGTGCTGACCGTGATTCCGTGGATCAAGGGTCGCAAGCCGGTCGAGCCGATCGCCATCGACCCCGACCGCTGCACCGGATGCACACTCTGCGTCGTCGACTGCCCGTACAACGCGCTCGAGATGATCCCGAGGGACGACGACACGAAGTACCGGCAGGTTGTCCGACTCGTTCCCGACCGGTGCGTCTCCTGCGGCGTCTGCATCGGTTCCTGTTCGGACGACGCTCTGTCACTCGATGGCATCGTGATCGACGATCTCTCCGTGGAGATTCGGAGAGCGGCCGCGATCGGCGACTCACCGAGGATCGTGTTCACTTGCGAGCGTCACGCACTCCACGGCGCGGCGGATCGGCTCGGCGAAGACGGAGGCGATGAAGGCATCCACGTGATCCCGGTGCCGTGCGTCGGCATGGTCCACCCCAGGAGGGCGACCGAAGCGCTCGATGCGGGTGCGGGGGACGTCCAGTTCATCGGGTGCCCACCCGCCGACTGTGCGAACCGGGACGGCAACACCTGGGTGCAGCAGCGCCTCGATCGCATCCGCGTTCCACGCCTCAAGAAGAAATACGCCGACGCTCCGATCAACTCAGACTGGGTCGCCCCGACCGACTTCGAGGCGGCGATCAGCGATCCGGGCGCCCACCCGATCGCCGACCCGAAGTTCTCACCAACGTGGCGCAAGCTCATCCCGATCGGCGTGATCATCCTCGCCGTGTCACTGGCGTCGGTCGCTCTGACGAACCTGCCATTCGCTCCCGGAGGCACGGACGACGCCGTGATCTCCATCGCGTTGCATCATCAAGGGGGCGCGGTCTTCGCCGGATACGAGAGCGAGGCCAGCCTCGAAGACGGCGCTCAGAGCCGTCTCGTCGTCGTTCTCGACGAAGAGACGATCCACGATGAGGAATATCCGCTCGCAGGCGTCGACGGCATCCAGGCGTCGATCGCGTTGGAGCGATTCGTCGTCGAACCGGGGACCCACACCCTCTTCATCGAGATCTATGACCGCATCGACCGCAGCGTCTCGACCGTTCTGCTCGACGACACTGTCGCGATTGCCGCGAGCGAGATCCTCGACCTCTCGTACATCGATGAGCAGGTCGTGTCGAGCGCGGAGGCGGGGGAGTCGCTCTACTACGAGTCGACGCTGGGCGTGAACACCGGGTGCCGCGTCTGCCACTCCCTCAAGCCCGACGTCGTCATCGTCGGTCCGTCGTTCGACGGCATTGCGAGTCGGGCGGGGACTACCGTCCCCGGACTCACCGCCGAGGAGTACCTGTACGAGTCGACCATCGATCCCGATGCCTACATCGTCGAGGGCTTCGAGCCGGGTGTCATGCTCCCGAACTTCGACGAGACGCTCACCGATGAGGAGATCGAGAACCTCATCGCGTTCCTCCTGACCCTCGACTAGACGTCTGGCGTCCACACGAACCGTATACGGTCTGTCTGGACGCCAGAGTCCTATTCGGCGACGGGGAAGGCCTCTTCCGTGCCGGTGCCCTCAACGCCGTCGATCGTGCGGGTGCCGCGCAGTGTGCCATCCGTATCAATGGTGTACTCGGCCGTACCGCTCGACGCCTCGCCATGTTCCTTGTCGGTGGTGCCTGTGACCGTCTCCCACTCGACGTCAAGGTGGCTTCCGGAGCGGGTACCGGTGCCGATCTGGATGCTCCCGGTGATGATCCACTGCATGTCGTACTCGTCTGGCTGTTCGGCGACGGTGATCTCAAGGCGCCCGCCGTATTCGGTGCCCTGAGCGTCGGTCCCGTTGAGGTAGTACGTGCCTGCGAGGTCGTCGCTCGTCTCGGTCTTCGGCTGGGGGAATGCGGCGCAGCCGGCGGCGAGAACGGCCAGAGCCGCAACGAACACCGAGATTTGCACCCGTCGAGTTGGCCGTCTCAATGGATCTCCCATCGTGAGTACCCTGCTCGAGTATACGACCGGCCCTGAGGGCGGGGATGAGAGAAGGGCGCTGGTGAACACGCGCAAGCTTGTGTGGTGGATCGGGATCCCCGGGGCACTGCTGGTACTCGGAGTCATGGCGTTCGCCATCTTCGAGCCCATACAGGTGCTGCCCCGCATCCGGCTCGCCCCGGGCTATCTGCTCACGGACCAGGCGGGCGAATCGTTCACATCAGAGGACGTGCGCGGCGACATCACGCTCTACACGTTCCGGCACAACAACTGTGGTGACGACTGCGCCGGCATCGACGAGACGATGGCCGAGGTTCTCGAACGGCTCGGGGAAGTGGACTTCGGCGACACGGACGTCCGTTTCGTGACGATCTCGTTCGATCCCGAACGCGACACGCCGGAGGCGCTCGCGAAAGAAGCCGAAAGCCTTGGCGCAGACGGTGACCAGTGGAGGCTCGCAACCGGCCGCGCCGCCCACCTGAAGAACGTGATCGGCGCGGGGTTCAAGGTCTGGTACGAGGAACGCGACGACGGCACATTCGGTGTCGACCCGACGCTCATCCTCGTCGACGGCTGGGGCGTGATCCGGGGAGAGTACGAGTACCGGACGTTGACGTCTGACGCCGACAAGATCATCCACCATCTTGATATCCTCGCCGAGGAGATTCGCAACGCCTCCGGTGCAGCGGGTCTTGCGTACGAAGCAGCCCACATATTCCTCTGTTACCCATGACACGAACCACCAAGTTTGTCCTCTCAGCGTTGGCCGGCACCGTCATCGTCGGCCTCGTCGCCTGGTTCTTCGTGCTTCCCCGGTTCGTTCCGTACGTGTTCCACGGCCAGGCCATCCAGTCGAGTCAGCCGGCGCCGTCCATCGAACTGAACTCGGCCGATGGGCCCATTCGCCTCAGTGACTACGAGGGCGATGTCGTCGTGCTCTACTTCGGCTACACGTTCTGCCCCGACGTCTGCCCGATCACGCTCGCGAAGCTCGACAGGGCTCTCGACATCATCGGCGAAGGCGCCGAGGACGTGCAGGTGATCATGGTGTCCGTCGATCCCGAGCGTGACACGCCGGAGATGCTCAAGGAGTACGTCGAGCACTTCAACCCGACCTTCCTCGGCGTTACCGGTGACACTGAAACGATCGACCGTATCGCAACGATGTACGGTGTCTACTACGAGGCTGCAGAGGGCTCGGAGGCGACCGGGTACCTCGTCAACCACACGGCCACGGTGATGGTCATCGACCGCGACGGCTACCTGAAGCTCGTACTGCCGTTCGAGGGGACGGCTGAAGAGGTCGCCGCCGACATCAACTACTTCCTGAGATGAGAACCCGAACAGCGCTTGTTGCCTTGGCGGTCGTGATGGCCCTCCTCGCTGCATCATGCGGCAGCCCGAGCGACGAGATCACCGTTGATGATCCATGGGTTCGTGCGACACCGCCGGCGGCGGCGGCGACTGCGTTCTACATGACCATCAAAGGGAGCGACACGGCTGACCGGCTCGTGTCTGCCGAGTCCGCGGCATGCGGCACCGTGGAGATCCATGAGACGGTCATGGAAGATGACGTCATGAAGATGCAGCACCTCCCTAACGGGATCGAGATCCCGGCGGGGGGAGAGGCGAAGCTCGAGCCGGGCGGGCTCCACGTGATGTGTATCGGGAAGCTCGATGACTTCACCGTCGGGAACACGATCGCGCTCACGCTCGTGTTCGAGACCTCTGAGTCGCAGACGGTCGACGCCGAGATCCGCGAGGGATAGCCGCCTCCGACTCGTGATCTCGACCCACCGAGGACGGGTGATGTCGCGTATCCTGGAATCAGGGGTGGAGGGTTGACGATGACAACGATGAGTTGCCCGATTCCCCACCATCCGCGCGATGACGGTGTTGAGGAGAACTGCCCGGAACTCGGGCAGATCGAAGGGGCTCACCTCCTCGCCAACGAGGCGCGAGAGTTCCTGCGTGGCTGCGGTTTCGGCGACTGCGAGATCCTCGAGTGGGCCGAGACGTACATCGCTGAGATCGGGTCCGGCAATGTCGACACATTCATTGCGTGGATCCATGAGCGCCAGGCCGCCTGAGGAGTCGGTGGTGCCGATCACGGTGCCGGTCCACGGGTTGGCTCGGTGTCTGCGCGTTCGTCTCAGGGGGTCGAACCACGGGACGGCTTCGCGCACGGCTGCCCCCTCTGCCCTGCCGGGCATCTCCCCCAGTTCCTGGGGGAGAAACGAGAGTGCCGTTCCAGACGCGAAGCGGCCCCCGGAGATACCGGGGGCCGACTCTTGACTCTTGCTTCTGTCTACGGGCAGCAGGAGCGCCAGTCCGGGTTGTCCGGGGCCTCCTCCTCCCAACTCCGCAGGAACGCCGTGACCGCTCCGATGTCCTCAGCGGTCAACGGGCCGTTGTAGTCGATCGAGTACGCAGCCATCTGCGAACCCGGGATTCCGACCGTGATCAGCGCATTGATCTGGGCGTCCTTGACTTCGCCGAGGAACTGCTGCGCGTTGAGCGCAGGCCCGATGCCACCTTCGCCCGCCGCTCCGTGGCAGGCGGCGCAGTTCAGCGAGTACACCTCGGAGCCGAGCGTCTCCATCTCGTGCTCGTGTGCCTCAAGTGCCTCAGCCCGGTTCGAGGACTCGAAGAACAGGTAGACGGCGAAGAGAAGGATGAGAACGCCCATGAGGCCTGCGCCCCACAGCATCCACTTGTTCGTCGAGGCCTCGAGTTCCTCGTCGTAGGAACGGTATGTCATCAGTTCGCTCCCCTCACGCCGGCGGGCCTTCGATGACGTGCGTCGTGTCGATCTCGATCACGCCGTCCACCACCTCGGTCGCATACATGTCCATGCCGCGCGGTGCCGGCCCTTCGATGTAGGCGCCCTCCCGCGTGAACTTGGAACCGTGGCACGGGCACTCGAACCGGTTGTTCTCGTCGATGAACGGAACCCGGCAGCCGAGGTGTGTGCACACCTCCGAGAAAGCGACGACTTCGCCGTCGACGCTCGCGAGGTAGCCCCTCGCCTCGCGAACCTCGAGGACACCCTCGGTCGGTACCGCCTCGGGAGCGACCGTGCGAACGATGGCATCGAATCCGGCGACGAGAGGTGGCTTGATGAAGCCCCACGCCGTGGCGAGGCCCGTGACGGTCAGCAGGCCGGCGCCCAGCTTCCACGTCTTGGACAAGAACGAGCGCCGGTCCATCTCACTCATAGCGCACCATGCCATTCCTCCCAGGGCCACACCCATGACCAGTTCTCGCCTCTGAATGCAAACCCGATGAGGGTGAGGATGATCCACACGATCATGAAGATCGTGAACGTCATCCGCACGACCTGCCGCTTCTTCGGATCCATCGACGGGTTGCGATCCATATAGGGAAGGGCGACGAGGCCGAGCACGATCGCTCCCGGAACGAGCACACCGGCGACGAGCGGATGGAAGAGCGCCAGGAGCTCCTGGAGTGCGGCGAAGTACCACGGCGCCTTC
>JBDLHX010000074.1:0-12272 GCA_039715165.1 Actinomycetota bacterium | reverse complement strand
CCTCCTCGGCTTCGTCGAAGCCGTGAAGGCGGCAGGGTTCGAAACCTTCATCGACGTGTGCGCCGTCGACCACCTCAACCGGGACCCCCGCTACGACGTCGTCATCAACCTCCTCTCGATGCAGCACGCACAGCGGCTCATCATCAAGGTCGGCATCCCCGGCGACGACCCGACGGTCGCGTCGATCAGTTCGATCTATGCAGGCGCCAACTTCTACGAGCGCGAGGCGTGGGACCTCTACGGAATCGTGTTCGAGGGCCACACCGACCTCACCAGGCTGCTCCTCCCCGACGAGTGGGTGGGGCATCCGCTGCGCAAGGACTACAGCGTCGGCTCCGTGCCGGTGCAGTTCAAGGGATCACACAAGTCGACATGAGCGATACGCCACACAACGCCGAAGGCGACACGGAAGCGCCGACGCTCGAACCACCGGTCGGATCCGAGGGTGGCAGCCTCGACGCGACCGAACGGCGCCGCGCCCACGACATGTGGGTCGCCGGCACCGAGGAGCCGGACTGGGTTGCAGACGCAACCAATGAAGGCGCGCAGGAGATGCTGCCCCGGGACATCGATCCGGCACTGGAAGTCCAGCGAGGTGTCGTCGTCGACGACGACTACGTCGAAGAGCCCCGCATCATCGAGGACGAGCGCCAGGTCCTCAACATGGGCCCGCAGCATCCGGCCACACACGGCGTACTCCGCCTCCACCTCGAACTCGAGGGCGAAACGATCCGCCGCGTGAAGCCGATCATCGGCTATCTCCACACCGGCATGGAGAAGACCGCCGAGACGCTCACGTACATGCAGGGCGGCACGAACGTCACCCGCATGGACTACCTCTCTCCGCTCAACAACGAGCTCGCCTACTCCCTCGCCGTCGAGCAGCTCCTCGGCGTCGAGATCCCGCCGAGGGCACAGGCCATCCGCATCCTCATGACCGAGCTTCAGCGCATCTCGAGCCACCTCATCTGGATCGCCACCTTCGGCATGGACGTCGGGGCGCTCTCGATGATGATCTACGGCTTCCGTGAGCGCGAGGCGGTCCTCGCCTTCTACGAGAAGGTCACCGGACTGCGGATGAACCACAACTACATCCGTCCCGGCGGACTCGCCGCCGACCTCCCGCCCGGATGGGAGGAGGACGTCGACGGGGTCCTCGACACGGTGCGTGCGGGCCTCGACGACTACGTGGATCTCCTCAGCGGCAACCCGATCTTCATCGACCGCACCCAGGGCGTCGGCGTCATCACGCCGGAAGAGGCTCAGGCGTACGGCGTGACGGGCCCGATCGCAAGGGCTGCCGGCGTGAACTTCGACCTCCGCAAGGCCTTCCCGTACAGCGGCATCGAGAACTACGAATTCGACGTGCCTCTCGGCAAGCACGGCGACACATACGACCGGTACCTCGTCCGTATGGAGGAGATCCGCCAGTCCATGCGCATCGTCGAGCAGGTCGTCGAGACCATGCCGGCCGGCGACTACCGCACCGACGATCGCAAGGTGACGCCTCCGCCGCGCAAGCGCATCGATGAGTCGATGGAAGCGCTCATTCACCACTTCAAGCTCTTCACCGAGGGCTTCAAGGTTCCCGCAGGCGAGGTCTACCAGGCTGTTGAGTCGCCTCGGGGAGAGCTCGGCATGCACCTCGTGTCGAAGGGCGGTTCGAAGCCGTGGCGCCTCCATGCGCGCACACCGTCGTTCGCGATCGTGCAGGCGCTGC
This sequence comes from Actinomycetota bacterium, assembly GCA_039715165.1. Classification (GTDB taxonomy): domain Bacteria; phylum Actinomycetota; class Acidimicrobiia; order Spongiisociales; family UBA5794; genus JAHEEL01. The sequence continues at coordinate 10,552 of JBDLHX010000074.1, read as the reverse complement.
CGGTGATGCTGACCGACCTCCTCGTCGCCGATGTCATCGCCACCATGGCATCCCTCGACCCTGTGCTGGGAGACGTGGACCGATGATCAGCCACTGGAGCCACGACAGCCAGGTGAAGGCCAACGAGCTGCTCGAGACCTACCCCGAGAAGCGCTCGGCCGTGATGCCGCTCCTCTACATCGCCGCGCTCGAGCACGGCCACGTGACCGAAGACGCCATGCGCGAGGTCGCCGAGCTGACGGGCCTCACCGCCGCACAGGTCCAGGCCGTCGCCTCGTTCTACACGATGTACAAGCGGGAGCCGGTCGGGAAGTACCTCGTGTCGGTCTGCACCTCGATCTCGTGCTACCTGCGCGGAGCCGACGATGTGCTCGCGGCGATCGAAGACGAGGCCGGCATCCTCGATGGCGAGACGACGCCGGACGGCAAGATCTCCGTCGAGCACGTCGAGTGCTCCGGCGCCTGCGGCGGCGCACCCGCCGTCTCGGTCAACTGGGAGCTCGTCGAAGGCGTTGAGCCGGACAAGGCGCGAGAGCTCATCAAGTGGCTGCGCGAGGCTGATCCGGAGGTCGTGTTCGGCGACGAGATGCAGCTCCTCTTCGGCGGCCAGCAGTCCTTCGACTGGGGCTCGAAGGAGACCGAGGGAGCCATTGCGCCTCTCCCAGCCTTTGGTCCGTACGGAACTGTGAAGGAGGAGTCGCGATGACGACCTCCATCCTCCTCGACCGCATGGTCGCCCACCCCTCCGATTCGCACACGCTCGCCCGCTACGTCGACACCGGCGGCTACGAGACGTTGAAGAAGGCACTCAACTCGATGAAGCCCGAAGAGATCACCGCCGAGGTGAAGGCTTCGAACATCCGTGGCCGCGGCGGGGCGTCGTTCCCGACCGGTGTCAAGTGGGGCTTCCTCCCGCCGGACACGCGACCCCGCTACCTCGTCGTCAACGGCGACGAGTCCGAGCCGGGCACGTTCAAGGACCGCATGCTCCTCGAGCGCGACCCGCATCAGCTCGTTGAGGGGATCATCATCTCGGCGTACGCCCTCGACGTCCACCACGCATTCGTCTACATCCGCGGCGAGTACCCCAAGCCGGCACGACGCCTTCAGCGGGCCATCGACGAGGCCTACGAGGCCGGGTATCTCGGCGGGGACATCCTCGGTTCGGGCTTCGACCTCGACGTCACCGTCCATCTCGGCGGAGGCGCCTACATCTGCGGTGAGGAGACGGCGCTGCTCTCCAGCCTCGAAGGGCGCCGCGGCGAGCCACGCATCAAGCCGCCGTTCCCCGCCGTCGAAGGCCTCTACGCGAAGCCGACGATCGTCAACAACGTCGAGACGATCTCGAATATCCCGTGGATCGTCGCGAACGGGGGAGCGAAGTACGCGGCGATCGGTCCGGAGACGTCATCCGGGACCCGTGTCATGTCGCTCTCCGGCCACGTGAAGAACCCCGGCGACTACGAAGTCGTCGCAGGGCTCTCGTGGAAGGAACTCATCTACGACATCGGCGGCGGCATCCGCGACGACAACAAGCTCAAGGCGTGGGTGCCGGGAGGCGCGTCCGCCCCTTGGTTCGTCCCGGACGAGCACCTCAACACGCCGGTCACCATCGACGACATCGCGAAGAACGGCTCGATGATCGGATCGGGCGCCGTCATCGTCATGGACGAGACGACGAACGTCGTCGGCGCCGCCCACCGTCTCGTGCGGTTCTTCTCCCACGAATCGTGCGGCCAGTGCACGCCGTGCCGGGAAGGCACGACGTGGCTCGAGCGGATCCTCGCGAGGATCCTCGACGGGTACGGCCGCCCAGAGGACATCGGACTGCTCCTCGACGTGTGCGACAACATCAGCCCCGGCCTTGCGTGGCCACCGGCGATGACGACGATCTGCCCGCTCGGCCCGTCCGCGACGGCACCGGTCGTCTCGATGATGAAGTACTTCCGCGACGAAGTCGAAGCAATGGTTTCTCCCCCGCCAAGCGGGGGAGATGTCGCCGGAGGCGACAGAGGGGGAGAGGTCCAATTCGAAGCGGGAGGTACGTCCAATGTCTGACGACCGCCCGGCAGTGACGATCACCCTCGACGGCGTCGACGTGCAGGTCGAGTCGGGTCAGGCACTCATCGAAGCTGCCCAGAAGGCCGGGACCTACATCCCGCGCTTCTGCTACCACCCGCGCTTGAAGGCCGCCGGCGTCTGCCGGGCCTGCCTCGTCGAGGTCGAAGGACCGCGAGGCACCGCACTCGTCCCGTCGTGCACCACGCCGGTCGGCGACGGCATGGTCGTCCACACGAAGTCCGACACGGCGAAGAAGGCGCAGGAAGGCGTCCTCGAATTCCTCCTCGTCAACCACCCACTCGACTGCCCGGTCTGCGACAAGGGCGGCGAGTGCCCGTTGCAGGATCAGGCGTTCGCGTTCGGCGCGGGTGAGACGCGGTACGTCGAGGAGAAGCGCCACTACGAGAAGCCGATCCCGATCTCCGACCTCATCCTCATGGACCGGGAGCGCTGCATCCTCTGTTCGCGATGCACCCGTTTCTCCGATGAGATCTCCGGCGACCCGCTCATCGACTTCAAGGACCGCGGGAACTACGTCCAGGTCATCACGTTCCCGGACGAGCCGTTCGCCTCATACTTCTCCGGCAACACGGTGCAGATCTGCCCCGTCGGGGCACTCACCGCGAAGCCGTACCGGTTCAAGGCCCGCCCGTGGGACATCGAGGCCGTCGAGTCGGTCTCGCTCGTCGACGCGGTCCATTCGAAGATCTCAGTTCAGACGAGCCACAACGAGATCATCCGGCTCTACGGCGTCGACAACGACGCCACGAACCACGGGTGGCTCTCGGACAAGGACCGGTTCGTCAACGACCACGTGCACTCCGAGGATCGAATCACGACGCCGCTCATCAAGGAAGACGGCGAGTTCCGCGAGGCCACGTGGGCCGAGGCGATCTCGCTCACCGCTGAGCGTCTCGGCTCGTTCGACGGCCCCAAGGTTGCCGGAGTCGGCGGTGCCCGCTCCACGAACGAGGACGCCTATTCGTTCGCCAAGTTCCTCCGGTCGGTCGTCGGCACCCCGCATCTCGACGCGCAGCTCGGCGACGGACTCGATCCGTCCTTCGCTGCCGCGGTCACACCGAGGGCCGAGATCAACGATCTCGAGTCGGCGAAGACGATTCTCCTCTGGGGCCCGGACCTCAAGGAGGAGCTCCCGGTGCTCTACCTGCGGGTCCGCCGGGCCGTCACCGAACTCGGTGCGAACCTCGTCATCGTGCATCCCCGCCGCACCGGCCTCGACGACGTCGCGGCCCACACGATCCGCTACAAGCCGGGGACCGGCCCCGACGTGCTGCGCAAGCTCGCGGCGGGAGACGGCGAGTACGCCGAAGCCCGCTCCGCTCTCGGCTTCGGCCCCGTCGTCGCTCTCGTTGGGCGCACCGGGCTCGCCGAGAATCCCGATCTTGCAGAGGCCGTCGCCGCGTTCTCTCTCGAACTCCCGGACGCCAAGGTCCTTCCGCTGCTTCGTCGCGGCAACGTGTTCGGCGCACTCGACATGGGTGTCGCTCCGACGCTGCTGCCGGGGCGTGTCTCTGTCGATGACGCCGCCGGACGCACCGCCCTCGAAGAGCACTGGGGCTCGGTGGCGGACGGCCCCGGGCTGGACACCGGCGGCATTCTCGAAGGACTCGCCGCCGGGGACCTCGATGCCCTCGTGCTCAACGGAGCCGACCCGGTCCGTGACTTCCCGTTGCCGTCGACGGCCGTTGCCGGGCTCGACGCCGCCCAGTTCATCGTCGCCTTCGAGATGTTCATGTCCGACTCGGCCGCATACGCCGACGTGATCCTTCCGGTCGCCGGCCTCGGCGAGATCGAAGGAACCGCGACGAACATCGAAGGCCGGATCCAGAAGATCAACCAGATCATCCCGTCGGCAGGCATGTCGCGGCCGGTCTGGTCGATCTTCGAGGACCTCGCGTTGGCGCTGGGGGCCGAACACGGCGCTGCGTCTGCCGGTGCGATTAGCGAAGAGATCGCGGCAGTTGCGCCCGCATACGGCGGCATTGCGTGGGACCAACTCTCGTGGGGAGCGGGCCGCGACGGCATCGTGCTTCCGGGACCGGATGGCGCCCAGCCGCTCGAGCATGCCCCCTCCGACAAGGGTGTCCCCGCCACGTCCGGGCACCGTGTGCTCCACACGGCGAGGGTTCTCTACGACGACGGCGTGATGGTTCGCCACAGCAGCGGTATTGCCGGGCTTGCGTCACAGGGCGCCGCCCACCTCCATCCCCGCGATGCGTCCGTGCTCGCGGTCACGGAAGGCGACGAGGTCGAGATCCGCGGCGACGGGGAGGTCCGACTCCCGGTCGTCATCGACCCGAGCCTCGCGGAGGGCACCGTCTACGTGCCGTTCAACCTCGCTCGCACCGCAGGGCTCGGCGCCGCCGCCGAGGTCCGCCTCGACGCCGTTCGGGGAGGTGACGCCTGATGGACGACTTCATCGTCGCCGCAGTGAAGGTGGTCATCGCCTTCGCTCTCCTCTTCACCATCGTGCTCCTGCTCGTGTGGGTGGAGCGCCGCATCGTCGCGTTCATGCAGAACCGCCTCGGGCCGACGAGGGCTGGGCCGTTCGGCATGCTTCAGACGCTCGCCGACGGCATGAAGCTCATGTTCAAGGAGTCGATGACTCCTCACAGGGCCGAGGTGATGCTCTACCTCGCGGCGCCGGTCATGGCACTACTGCCTGCGCTGCTCATCTTCCTCGTCATCCCGATCGGGGCGCCGATCACCATCGGTGGCACCGAGTACACGCTCCAGGTGACCGACCTCAACATCGGCATCCTCTACATCCTGGCGATGTCGTCGTTGGCGGTCTACGCGATCACGTTCGCCGGCTGGTCATCCGGGTCGAAGTATCCGCTCCTCGGCTCGGTGCGCGCCGCGGCGCAGATGATCTCGTACGAGGCGGCGATGGGCCTCGCTCTCGTCCCCGTCATCATGTTCAACGGCACGACGTCGCTCGCCGGGATCGTCGAAGCCCAGGGCGCCACCTACCTCGGTTTCATCCCCGCGTGGAACATCGTGCTCATCCCGTCATTCGTCGTCTTCGTCATTTGCACTTTCGCCGAGACGAACCGCTCTCCCTTCGATCTCGTCGAGGCCGAGCAGGAGATCGTCGGCGGGTTCCACACCGAGTACTCCGGATTCCGCTTCGCGCTGTTCTTCCTCGCCGAGTACATCAACCTCTTCACCATGTCCGCCTTCACCGTCACGCTGTTCCTCGGTGGCTGGCACGGACCGGTCTTCGGGCCGACGGTGCTCCAGTGGCTCCTCCCGGTGTTCTGGTTCCTCTTCAAGACGTTCCTCCTCGTATTCCTGTTCATCTGGGTCAGAGGCACACTCCCCAGGATGCGGTACGACCAGCTCATGGCGTTCGGGTGGAAGCGCCTCATCCCCGTTTCCCTGGCGTGGATCATCCTCGCGACGCTCGCCGTCGGGATCCGTCGATTCGGGATGCCGTGGGCATGAGGGGAGTGACACGATGAGCTGGTTCGCAGATCTCCTCGGTCCCTGGCGGGGCTTCGCCGTGACGTTCCGTCAGATGTTCAAGCCGAAGGTGACGACGCGCTACCCGCAGGAGAAGCGGGAGAAGCCGCAGCGTTTCCACGGGAGGCACGTCCTCAACCGGTATCCGGATGGGATGGAGAAGTGCATCGGCTGCGAGCTCTGCGCCGGTGTCTGCCCGGCCCGCTGCATCTACGTGCGGGGCGCCGACAACCCGACCGACGATCCGGTGAGCCCGGGTGAACGTTTCGGGTTCGTGTACGAGATCAACATGCTGCGCTGCATCTTCTGCGGCCTGTGCGTCGAGGCGTGCCCGACCGAGGCCATCACGATGACGCACCTCTTCGAGATGTCCGTCGCCGAGCGCGACGAAGGGATCTTCACGAAGGAGCACCTCCTCGTCGAGCCGGACGGGACGCCGAACCATCCGCTCCCGGACACGCCGCTCATCGACATCAACGAGCTGAAGCTCGGCGATGGCTGGATGCGGGCCACCTCCCCGGCAGGGCGTGCCGCGTTCGAAGGCATTGAGGCGTGGACGCCGAGCGCCCGGATGGGCGGCATGGCGCCGGCAGAACCGGGACAAGACACAAGGCACAAGACACAAGACGCAAGTACCGAGGCCGAGGAGGGATCCTCGTGATCGAAGTCATCGTCTTCGGGATCTTTGCGGCCGTCGCTCTTGCCGGAGCGATCACGATGATCACAGCGAAGAACCCCGTCTACTCGGCGCTCGGGCTGCTCACAACGATGTTCGCAATGGCGGTCTTCTATGTCCTGCTCGACGCGCACTTCGTCGCCGCCGTGCAGATCCTCGTCTACGCGGGCGCCGTGATGACCCTCTTCCTCTTCGTCATCATGATGATCGGCGTCGACAAGAAGGAAGACACGTCCGAGTCGATCCCGTTCCAACGAGGCGTCACGTTCGTCGTCGCCCTCGGCCTCGCCGCCGTCATCATCCTCGCCGGCCAGAAAGCGTGGGTCACCGGCAGCGACGCTTTCGGCAGTCCGGACCTCGTCGGCACGATCGAGACCGTCGCCGACTCGCTCTTCGGGAACTGGACGATCGCTTTCCTCTCAACGGTGTTCCTCCTCACCATCGCGGCGGTCGGGACGATCGCCCTCGCCCTGTTCGGACCGACGGCGGTCCACGGAGCCGACACGGAGGAGGGCACATGACCGTCACCGTCGGCTGGTACATGGCCCTCGCAGCCGTTCTCTTCTCAATGGGCGCGGCCGGCGTGCTCATGCGCCGCAACGCCCTCGTCATGTTCATGTCGATTGAGCTCATGCTGAACTCGGTCAACCTCACATTCATCGCCGCAGGCAACGAACTCGGCCTCGTCGAAGGTCAGGTCTCGGCGCTGTTCATCATGGTCGTCGCTGCCGCAGAGGTGACGGTCGGCCTCGCCATCCTCGTCGCCGTCTTCCGCCGCCGGGCAACGGCGAACGTGGACGCCCTTGCGGAGATGAAGGGGTGATGGCGTGATCGATGCTCTCTGGATCCTCATCGCACTCCCGCTCCTCGGGGCGCTGACACTCATCCTGTTCGGCAAGCGCTTCGGCGAGCCGGCGGCCGGGTGGTTCGCGTCGACGCTCGTCGTCGTCCCGTTCCTCTTCGCCTTCGCGATGTCGCTGCGCTTCTTCGGCGGGGCAGAGCCGGAGACGATCTTCCTGTTCTCGTGGATTCCGATGCTCGGGGCGAACGCCTCGCTGCTCTGGGACCCGCTCTCAGCCCTCATGTCGCTCATCGTCACGGGCGTCGGGTCGCTCATCCACATCTACTCCGTCGGGTACATGCACGGCGACGAGCGCTACCCGAGATTCTTCGCCTACATGAACCTCTTCATCGCCTCGATGATGACGCTCGTCCTCGCCGACAACTTCGCCCTGATGTTCGTCGGCTGGGAGCTCGTCGGGCTCTCGTCGTACCTGCTGATCAGCTTCTGGTTCACGAAGCCGTCGGCTGCTGCGGCGGGCAAGAAGGCCTTTGTCGTCAACCGGATCGGCGACTGGGGCTTCATCGTCGCCCTCATGCTCATCTTCGCTGCCTTCGGCACACTCGACTTCGCCACCGTCTTCCACGGGGCCGAGGGCTTGTTGAGCGTCGGCATGGCGACGGCGATCACGCTCCTGCTCTTCGTGGGAGCTACCGGCAAGTCGGCGCAGATCCCGCTGTACATCTGGCTCCCCGACGCCATGGAGGGCCCGACCCCGGTCTCGGCCCTCATCCACGCCGCGACGATGGTGACCGCAGGCGTCTACATGATCGCCCGCTCCGCAGCGCTCTTCGAGATGGCACCGACGACCCAGGGGGTTGTGGCCACGGTCGGTGCTCTCACCGCCCTGCTCGCCGCGACGATCGCGATCGGCCAGCGGGACATCAAGCGTGTCCTCGCCTACTCGACCGTGAGCCAGCTCGGCTACATGGTCATGGCGGTCGGCCTCACGGCGTTCACCGCAGGCATCTTCCACCTCATGACCCACGCCTTCTTCAAGGCCCTGCTCTTCCTCGGCGCCGGCTCGGTGATCCACGCCATGGCGAACGAGCAGGACATGTGGAAGATGGGCGGCCTGCGCAAGATCATGCCGGTCACGTTCGGGACGATGGCGATCGCATGGCTCGCGATCTCCGGCGTGTTCCCCTTCGCAGGTTTCTGGTCGAAGGACGAAATCCTCGGCGCCGCGTTCGAGCGGGGCGGCGGATACATCATCCTGTGGGTGATCGGCGTCGTCACCGCGATGCTCACCGCGTTCTACATGACGAAGCTCATGCTCATCACGTTCTCCGGCAAGGGCCGCTGGGACGAGGGCACGCACCCGCACGAGTCGCCCAAGACCATGACGATCCCGCTCATCGTGCTCGCCTTCTTCTCCGCCATCGCCGGCCTCTGGAACACACCGGTGAAGCTCGGCCTCGAGCACTTCCTCGAGCCGGCCTTCGGACACGTTCACCAGGCGCATCCGCCTGAGGGTTTCATGCTGTGGGCGCTCGCGCTCATCTCGCTCGCCGTGGTCGGCATTGGCATGTTCTTCGCATGGCGCCGGTACGGCGGTGACGAACTGCCGGTCGAAGAAGGCGGCTACTGGGACGCCTCTCTCGCCGCCTACAACGTCGATGATGCATACGGCAAGACGATCGTGCTGCCCGGCAAGGCCGTCGCCGTCTGGTCGGCGATGTTCCTCGACCTCAAGATCGTCGACGGCTTCGTGAACGGCCTCGCCGTCGTCACCCGCTCGTTCGGCACGTCGCTGCGGGCACTCCAGACCGGATGGGTCCGCTCGTATGGGGCGGCGATGGTGGCAGGCAGCCTCGGCATCATGCTGTGGCTGCTCATCCGAGGAGGTGCGTTCTAATGGTTCTCACCCTCCTCGTCCTGCTCCCGCTCCTCGCTGCCCTCGTCGTCGGCCTCCTGCCGAAGCGGCGCCCGGAGCTCGTGTTCCCGCTGTCGCTCGGACTGAGCGTCCTGCCGCTCGCGGTATCTCTCTGGATCCTCGCCAACTTCGTCACCGGTGAGGGCGACTTCCAGTTCGTCGTCGACCACACCTTGTCCGAGACGCTCGGCGTCGGCTGGCGCCTCGGCGTGGACGGTATCTCGATCTGGATGATCATCTTGAGCGCCCTGCTCATGCCGCTGTCGATCGCAGCGTCGAAGTCGATCACGGACCGGCCGAAGCAGTACATGGTGGCGATGCTCGTGCTCGAGGCCGGTCTGCTCGGCGTGTTCCTCGCCCTCGACCTGCTCCTCTTCTTCGCATTCTTCGAGATCGTGCTCGTCCCGATGTACCTCCTCATCGGGATCTGGGGCTCCACCAACCGGATGTACGCGTCGATCAAGTTCGTCTTGTTCACGGCGTTCGGGTCGATCTTCCTCCTCGCCGGGATCATCGTCGTCGCGATCATGACCGGCGACGCCGTGGGCACGATCACGTCATTCGACTTCCGGCAGATGCTGAACGTCGAGATCTCGTCGACCACACAACTCTGGCTCTTCCTCGCCTTCGGGATCGCGTTCGCCATCAAGGTGCCGATCTTCCCGTTCCACACGTGGCTCCCGGATGCGCACACCGAGGCGCCGACCGCCGGTTCCGTCATCCTTGCCGGCGTGCTCCTGAAGATGGGCGCATACGGCTTCCTGCGCTTCAACCTGACGCTCTTCCCCGAAGCGACCGTCGACCTCGCGCAGATCCTTGGAGTCATCGGTGTTGTCGGCATCGTCTACGGGGCCGTCGTAGCGATCGTCCAGCCGGACGTGAAGCGCCTCGTCGCCTACTCGTCGGTGAGCCACATGGGCTTCGTCATGCTCGGCACGTTCGCCCTGACGAGCCAGGGGCTCTCCGGCGGCGTCTTCGTCATGATCAGCCACGGCCTCACCACCGGCGCACTCTTCCTCCTCATCGGGATGATCTACGAGCGGCGCCACACGCGTCTCATCTCCGAGTACGGCGGCGTCGCCAAGGTCATGCCGCTCTACGCCGGCATCTTCCTCTTCATGGTGTTTGCCTCGATCGGCCTCCCGGGCCTCTCCGGCTTCATCGGCGAGTTCGGCGTGCTCATCGGCGCGTACCCGACGCTGCCGGTGCTTGCGATCATCGGCGCTTCCGGCGTCATCCTCGCCGCCGTCTATCTCCTCTGGGCGTACGAGCGCATGTTCACCGGGCCGGTCACGAATCCGAAGAACGAGGGCCTCCTCGACCTCGGGTTCCGGGAACTCGCGATTCTCGTCCCGCTCATCGTGCTCGTCGTCGGGATCGGCATCTACCCGAAGCCGGTGCTCGACCGCGTCGAGCCGTCCGTCGAACTCATCCTCGACCGGATCGAGGCGCAGACCGACTACGACGCACCCGAGTTCACGCGAGTCGCTGAGGTGGTCTTGCCGGGTGGCGGCCACGCTGAAGAGGACGGCCACGAGGAGGGCTCGGAATGAACAACGCCTCGTTCCTCGCCGTCGCCCCTGAGGTCGTGCTCCTCGCCGGTGCGCTGCTC
>JBDLHX010000073.1:0-12292 GCA_039715165.1 Actinomycetota bacterium | reverse complement strand
TGCTGGTCGTAGTCGACGACGGCGCCGGTCATGAACCCGGATTCCGCCGAAGCAAGGAATAGCACCGCCTTGGCTGCGTCCTCGGGATCGATGAGGCTCCCAAACGGCAGCGCCTTCCCCGCCTCCTCGAGCCATCCGTCACCGGCACCGTGGTACTCCCGCTGAACGCGATCTTCGCTGGGCGTGGACATCCAGCCCGGGTTGAGAGCGTTGACTCGAATACGGTGCTTCCGCAGGGCATTGGCCGTGTTCTTGGTGAGGACGGCCAACGCGGCTTTCGAGGCGCAATACGTGGCGATGTAGGGCTGACCCGCGTGCGACGAGATGGACCCTACGTTCACCATCGCTCCATCGATTCCCTCGCGCACCATCACTTCGGCCGCGCCCTGCATGAGGAACCACGGAGCTCTGGTGTTGATCGTCATCATCCGATCGAACAGCTCCGGCGTCGAATCCCAGATGGTGTCGCGGTCGGTTGTGCCCGCACTGTTGATCAGCACGTCGATGCGACCGAACGTCCGATCGGCGGCGTCGATGATCGTCCGCGGTGACGCGGGATCTGCAAGGTCCGCTTCAACGAACGCAGCGCGAGTTCCGGAGCGTTGAAGCTCCTCGACCATGCGAACTCCTCTTCCGGCATCGCGACCGGTGACCAACACGCCGGCAGCACCCCGTTCGGCGAGTTGGCGAGCGATCGCCGCTCCGAGTCCCTGCGTCGATCCCGTCACGACTGCGATCTTGGTGTCGAAATCCGCCTGCATGAGCTCCTCTTTGTCAGTGCCCTGTGCGGTCAGTTGGCCGTCGAAGTGTCGCACGACGCCGTCCGACGAACATGTCTATCGCTCTCTGCCTCAGTCGATCCGAAGGCTGGTGACGTCCTCCCAGGTGCCCGACTCCCACGAGCGAGCCATCGCGGCCTCAACCTCGGCGGCGGACAGCGCGTCGGCAAAGGTGACGGGCGCTTCCCGCCCTGCCGCGACTGCCTGCAGGAACTCGAGACTCTCAAAGACCTTGAGGTCCTCGTATCCGATCGGGTTTCCTCCTCCCGGGACGATGTTGCCGTGGTGGGGGAAGCTGTCTCCGGCGAGGACCCGCATGAAACCGTCGGATGGAGTCTCTTCCGGGAGATAGAGCTGGAGCTCATTCATCGTCTCGAGATTCCACGCCGCGGCGCCGTGAGAGCCGTTCACCTCGAACGCCATCTGGCTCTGCGGTCCGAAGATCGACCGATCGGCCTCGAGGGTGCCCCGGACGCCGTTGTCGAACTCGACGAGCGCCCCCACGTAGTCCTCGTTGGTCACGCTGCCGGTGGGATCACCGGGCGATCCGCGGTCGTAGTGCGTGGTCGAGTCGGGTTGAGGAAGGGGGCGCTCTTTGACCATGATTGCCTTGGTTGCCACGACCCGCCGGATCGGGCCGGCGAGGTAATGCGCCATGTCGACTGTGTGCGACATGAGGTCGGTGAGGACTCCGTAGCCCGCTTCCTCCATCAAGTAGCGCCAGCTCAGCATGCCAAGGCGATCCCGCCCGTACATGGAGAAGAATCGCCCCCGGTAGTGGGTGAGATCCCCGAGCCGACCCTCGTCGATCAGCTGCTTGAGGTGCTGGACCAGAGGAGCCCATCGGTAGTTGAAGCCGACGCCGGTGGTCACACCGGCTTGGCGCGCTGCGTGCTCGATCTCAGCGGTGACATCCGGAGCCTCGCCCACGGGCTTCTCGCAGAAGATGGCCTTCCCGGCGGCGGCGGCAGCGGCGGCAATCTCCTGATGAAGCTTGTTTGGTGCACCGATCGTGACAACGTCGACAGCCGGGTGGTCGACGACGTCTCGCCAGTCGGTCGTGGATGCTTCGAACCCGAAGTTCCTCTTCGCCAGCTCGGCACGTTCTGGGACGCTGTCGGCCACGATGACGAGTCGGGGCAGGAGCTTCGCTTCGGGGAAGTGCATCGGGATCCGTCGGTAGGAGCGGGAGTGCGCCTGTCCCATCCAACCGAAGCCGATCACGCCGATGCCGATGGACTGGGTCACGATCCCGTCTCCTTCGAATTGGGGTCCCGCCGGCGCGCCGACCGGACCTCCGGGTTGACTCGGTGTTGCGGAAGTCCGTCGCGCAGAACGTGGAGCGCGTGGGCGACGGCACCCCTGTCGAAATGGGCTTCCGTGATGCCGGTCGCGGTCGAAACGTGCGGCGTAGCGGTTCCCGGTCTGCGCAACTCGGCGAGGTCGTCGATGATGACCCCGGCGTGGTTCGGCGCTTCTCGCTCGAACCAGATTCGAGACATTCCCTGGACCTCCGCGACGGTTTGACAGCGGACCCGTGGGAGTATACCGTTCTGGCATTGGAACGTTCCAATCCGACCGACGTAGGTGGCGACCGTACCGGTGGTATCCGGAGAAGGGGAGGGTTCAAACCCCGACGCACGGACCGGCTTCGAGTACGTACAGTTGGTGCGACACTGGAGCTTCGGCCTACGTCTTCATGATCACTCGAGTTTGGGACGAAGTGGACCCACCGACGGTGGGCCAAGTACGGAGAAGACAAGGAGGAGAAGAATGAAGCGAAGTGTGTGGCTGGCGATTCTGTTGGCCTTCGCTCTGATCGTCGGAGCGTGCTCGGGCAGTGGCGACGACACCACGACGACCGCGGCCGAAGGCGATGCTGGGGGCGAGACCACGACGACAGCGGACTCCGGTGATGGCGATGCGGTCATGCAGCGGGACTTCCGCTTCGTGGTCGTTTCACACGGACAAGCATCCGATCCCTTCTGGTCGGTCGCGGCCAACGGCGTGAAGGATGCGGGCGATGACATGGGCATCACCGTTGAGTACCAGGCGCCGGGCACGTTCGACATGGTCGAGATGAGTGCGATCATCGACGCGGCCGTGGCATCACAGCCCGACGGATTGATCGTGACGATTCCCGATGCCGATGCGCTCGGCGACTCGATTCGAGCAGCGGTTGCCGCCGGTATTCCGGTGATCTCAATGAACTCGGGCAGCGATGTGTTCGCCGACCTGGGCGTCCTCGTGCACGTTGGCCAGACCGAATACGAAGCCGGTCTGATCGCGGGTCAGCGCTTCGCCGACGCGGGTGTCGGCAGCGCCATCTGTGTGAACCAGGAAGTGGGCAACGTGGCGCTCGATCTTCGTTGTCAGGGCTTCGAGGATGGGCTCGGGGTTGACGTTCCGGTCATTCCGGTCGACCTGGCAGATCCGACCGGTGCTCAGGAGACGGTCTCCGGTGCGTTGCAGGCCACTCCTGTCGATGGCATCTTGACACTGGGCCCGACTGGCGCTCAGCCGACTCTTGCAGCTCTCGAGGAAGCCGGGCAGCTTGGTGCGGTCAACTTCGCGACGTTCGACATGTCGCCAGAGGTGCTCGAAGCCATCATCGCCGGCGACATGATGTTCGCCATCGATCAGGCTCAGTACCTGCAGGGCTACCTGCCGGTCGTGCTCCTGACCAAGTTCTTGGAGACCGGTGCACTGCCGCTCGGCAGTGTCACAGGAGTGATGCTGACTGGTCCGCAGATCGTGGACGCCGCTGTTGCGGCTGATGTGATCGCCTACTCGGAGCAGGGTCTGCGCTAGAGCAACCGAATGTTGGGGCTCGCCCAATGGGCGAGCCCCAACACACGTAACGGTCGACAGAGGGAGACGCAATGGTATCCGAAGCCAAATCTCCGCCGAGTGCGGCTCCACCGGACGCAGACGAGCGGGTCAGGAAGGTAAGTCGACTGACCCGGTTGTTGTCGCGTCCGGAGTTCGGCGCAGGGCTGGGAGCAGTCCTCGTCTGGGTGTTCTTCGCCATTGTTGCGTACGACAACAACTTCGCGAGTTGGGCGACGTTCGCAGCAATCATGAATCGAGCCGCGCCGCTTGGCATTCTGGCGATCGCAGTGGCCTTGCTCATGATCGGTGGCGAGTTCGATCTCTCGATCGGTTCGATCCTCGGGTTCGCCGGCATGACGATCATGGTTCTGATCTTCCCGGCGGACAATGGGGGGTTCGGTTGGGGGATCTGGCCCGCCATACTCGCGGCACTCGTCCTCTCTCTGGCGATCGGGGCTTTCAACGGCGCCTTGGTGGTCGCCACCAAACTGCCGTCGTTCATCATCACCCTTGCCACCCTCTTCATCTTCCGGGGCTTGACGATCGCTCTGACCCGGATGTTCACCAATCGAACGCAGCTGGGACACGCTGACGAAGCATCCGGATTCGGCCTGGCCGACACCCTCTTTGCCGCCGAGATCCACTTCATGGGAGCCACCTTCAGGGCGGCGATCCTGTGGTGGATCGGGATGGCTGCGGTGGCTACCTGGATCCTCCTTCGCAGCCGCCAGGGCAATTGGATCTTCGGCACGGGCGGCGACGCCAATGCGGCTCGCAACGTCGGTGTCCCGGTGAGCCGGGTGAGGATCGCGCTCTTCATGGGAACGGCGTTCGCCGCACTTCTCGTGGCCGTGATCCAGGTAGTCCAGTTCACCGGATCGGACACCCTGCGAGGCTTCGGGTTGGAGTTCCAAGCGATCATTGCCGTGGTCGTGGGTGGAACGCTGCTCACCGGTGGCTTCGGCTCGGTGATCGGAGCTTCCTTCGGAGCCCTCATCTTCGCCATGGTGAAGCAGGGGATCATCATCACCGGAGTCGACGGCGACTGGTTCCAGGTGTTTGTGGGAGGCGTCCTCGTGATCGCCGTGATATTCAACAACTACGTACGGCAGAAGGCGGCGCAACGATGAGCAACAACACTGCCCCCCTGCTGGAAATCAAGAACGTCTCGAAGTTCTTCGGGAGCGTTATCGCTCTCCAGGACGTGTCGGCCTTCGTGCGCGCCGGCGAGGTCACCTGTCTGCTCGGAGACAACGGCGCCGGCAAGTCCACGCTCATCAAAGTGCTCTCCGGAGTTCACAAGGCTTCGGAAGGCGAATACCTGTTCGACGGGGAGCGGCAAGAATTCGAGTCGCCACGCGAGGCGCTCGAGATGGGGATCGCCACCGTCTACCAGGACCTGGCGATGATCCCGCTCATGTCCGTCTGGAGGAACTTCTTCCTCGGATCGGAGCCGACCAAGGGCTGGGGGCCCTTCAAGCAGTTCGACTCGAACTATGCCAAGGAGACCACGAAGAGCGAGATGGCGAAGATGGGCATCGACATCCGCGATCCCGAGCAGACGGTCGGAACACTCTCCGGAGGCGAAAGGCAGTCAGTGGCCATCGCTCGCGCGGTGCATTTCGGCGCCAAGGTGCTGATCCTCGACGAGCCCACTGCAGCACTCGGTGTGAAACAGGCCGGAGTGGTGCTGAAGTACATCCTTCAGGCCAAGAATCGGGGCATCGGCGTGATCTTCATCACCCACAATCCGCACCACGCCTACCCGGTTGGTGACCACTTCGTGATCCTCCGCCGGGGGCAGGTGTACGGGGACTTCTCGAAAGAGGAGATCCCGCTCGAGCAACTTGTGCAGATGATGGCGGGTGGAGCCGACCTCGAGAAACTGGAACACGAATTGGAGCAAGCATCCCAGGAGGGGGGAGACGACGCCGCTGCGCTGGCCGAAGCTGCCGGTGCAATCGGATCGGAGCTCACCGAACTCGGCGGGGCACCCGGGGAGCAGGGAGAGTCCTGAAGAGGTGACGGTCGAGGGAACGGTCGGGTGCGGGATGCGTGCCTGCCGCAGGGCAGTTCGCGACCCCGACCGACCTCGCCGCATCTCAATGTGAGGAGCGAGCTACACGAGGGGACAGTGAGCGGCGAAGTGTGTTCAGGAACCGGATCCCCACCGCCGAACGACGGCTACCGCCTCGTCGGAGATGGAGATACCGCCGTGGTGCGACCGGCGTCCGAGCACCACTTCGGTGGTGGCTTCGGCATAGTGCTCGGACGGTGTCATCTCCCACGCACCGCCGTCGAACCAGTCGGTCGAAGCAGGCAGACCTTGTGCGGCGAGGAATTCGGGACGGAGCTCCTCATGCTCCGGACATGTGAATTCGACGTGATGCGCGAACTCGTGGATCAGTCCGTTGCGCAGGTTCGGAGCGGTTCCGGGGATTCGGATGACCACGGTCGTCGAATTCGGCCGGTACTCGGCGCGGTCGTCGAGCTCCCACGCGGCGTTGAGGACGACCGGGGAGATGCAATCGTGCCGCGCCCGGTGGGCGTCGAGGAAGTCTTCCCACGTCTCAGCGGCGAGGGCGCGGAGATCGTCGGGAACGGTGTCATCGAATCGAAGCGCGGGAGGGCCGTCCGGGCGAGTGATCAACAGAACACCGGCGATCATCGCCGCCGCGAGCACTGTCAGAACGAACACACGACGCACCCGAGGAGCCTACCGACACCCGGTGCCCCTCGTCGATGTCGGAATCGAAGCAACCAGAGAACCGCACGCGATCGCTTCGCGATGCGGTGACGAAGGAGGACGAGCAATGAGAGACATCACGATCATGATCCCGGAGCGGGGTGGGGCGGTTCCCGAGGTGTGGGAGGCGCTCGGCGCCGCCGACATCAACGTCGAGTCGGCAGTGTCGTTCTCTCGGGAGCATCATCGGGTGGTGCACGTGGTCGTTGAGGACCCTGTGGCCAATCGCGCTCAGGAGATGTTGACGGGTGCCGGCTACCTGGTGGTTGACGTTCGAGAGGTACTCATCGTTCCGCTCGAGGATCGACCGGGTGGCCTCGCGAGCGTCGCCCGGACGGCTTACGAGGCCGAGGCGGGCGTCTACCTGCTGGCACTCGCGACGGGAAACCGGGTCATGCTCGGCGTCGTAGACCTGGAAGCAGCGAAACAGGCGTTCGGCCTCTGACCGGCATGGACTATCCGGACTTCCGTCTCGACGATCGCGTCGCGGTCGTCACGGGTGCGAGCAAGGGCATCGGTTGGGATCTCGCCAAGGCCCTTGCCGCGGCCGGGGCAGCAGTCGCAGTCGCGGCCCGCGATCTCCGATCCCTCGAACGGCTGGCGAGCGAGATTCGGGCCGACGGCGGAGAAGCCTTGGCCGTACAGCTCGACGTGCGGGACGTCGACGAAATCGGCAACGCTTTCGAACAGGTTCACCGGCACTTCGGCTCACTCGACATCCTGGTCAACAACGCCGGTCTCGGGGCCAATCACCCTGCAGTGGACGTCACCGAATCCGATTGGGATGAGATGATGGCGGTCAATCTGCGGGGATTGTTCTTCGCTAGCCAGGCAGCCGGGCGCATCATGCTCGCCCAAGGTCATGGGCGGATCATCAACATGAGTTCCCAAGCCGGTGTCGTTGGCATCCGGGACCACGCCGTCTACTCCGCCGGCAAGGGGGGAGTCAACCTGCTCACGAAAGTGCTGGCTCTCGAGTGGTCGAATCGGGGCGTGACCGTCAACGCCGTAGCGCCCACATTCATCTACACGCCGGGCACCGCCGAGCGTCTGGATCAGCCCGACTACCTGGAGCACGTTCTGAGCCGCCTACCCATCGGTCGGGTTGGCACCACGACCGATGTCGCCGCCGCGGTGATCTATCTGGCTTCATCCGCCGGCGCGATGGTGTCGGGTCACGTTCTCGTCGTCGATGGAGGCTGGACCGCACAGTAGAACAGCCATCGTCCGTCTCCGTGGGCGGCAGCCCTCCGGGAGATGCAATTGGTGGGTTCTGGTCTCGTGGCGTCAGCACACCTGAGTCGGTTGTGCAGTGGCTGTAGCCGCGGCGGCGTCTCGTTCCACAACAACGCGATCCGCCCGACCTCGATGGCCGACTCCCCGGCAAGAGAGTCGTGCCTCGACGCCGCGGCGTGTGCTCCCCGTTTCTCCTACTTCACATCGGGATTGGGGAGCATGAAGTCTTCGCGGATGACCCTGGTCAATTCGTGATACGAAGCGATGAATCCACGCAGCGTGCGCACGGTGGCGCCATACGTGTCGAATTCGTCAACGGTCATGCCGTCCACGTCGTAGGCCTTTCGGAAGTCCGGTACCCGGGCATGGAGCTCTGCGATGATCTCGGGATCGACAGGGTCATCGATCCGATCCTTGACCTCCACCGCCGAGCCGTTGAACAGCTTCTGCCACTTCGATGGAATGGTGAGGATGACATCGCCACCGATGAACTCCGACCAGTGCAGGTGGTGGCGGTAGGCCGCTGCAAGGAGGCGCGAACGGAAGCCACGCTCTTGGTAGATCTCTCGTGCCTTCTTGAACACCGCGACTCCTGCCCACGGCAGGTACTGCGGATTCACGATGATGCCATCCCTCTTGGTGACGACCTGGATCCAGTCATCGGTCCGACCAACCATGATCGTGGTGGCCGGGGTCATGTTGCGGGTCGCAAGGCCTTCTGCTTCGCGTCGCTGCAAACCACGGTCCATGGCCTCACCGATCGCGACAGCCTGCGGCACGGTGAAGCTGACTGTGGCGTTGACGTTCACTCCGCGGTACGTCGCTTCTTCGATCGCCGCGATACCCCGACTTGTTGCCGGCAACTTGACCTGCATGTTGGGAGCCAGCGAGCCATACCGAACCGCTTGGTCGACCATTGCGTCGACGTTGCGGTAGTAGGAGGGATTCGTCTGGATCGATAGGCGCCCCTTCATGCCGTTCTCCCGGTCGAAGACCGGCATGAGGAGCTCAGCCCCCTTGAGCGCGATCTCTTCGAAGATCGTCGACATGACGTCCTCATCCGACCACGACGGATTGTCGGCGATCAGTGCGTGGATGCGGTCCTCCCACAGATGGCGCTCCTGGTTGAGGACCTGTTCGACGATCGTCGGATTGCTGGTAGCGCCGACCGCGCCGTGTTCGATCGCGTAGGCCAACTCCTCGACGGAACAGGAGTCGTTCCAGAAATCTGTCGGATACGCACCGACCGTTTCGTGAAGTGGGCTCTTGTAGGTGGTCTCAGACATGCCGGTTGCTCCTTGTCATGGATTCGGATTCAGATGCTTCTTGGGAAACGCAGGTCAACACGCCGGTGGATCGGATCGGTGTTCGGGAAGCAAGCGCTCCGGCGATCCAACGGTTGACGAGATTCAAGGTCTCCGCTCCTCGGTTCTTCGGGCCTAGCGGGATGGCGGACCGGTTGACTCGCGTACGACGAGCTTCGGTGGGAGAACGACGTGGCTGGCCTTCGCTCGATCGTGGTCGATCTTCGTCAGGACGAGTTCGGCCGCCATGCGCCCCATGTCGTGCCGGGGTTGATCGACGGTCGTCAAGCCCAGGCGGTGGCTGGCGGCAATTGCCGTGTTGTCGTAGCCCGTGACCGAGATGTCGCCTGGAACATCCAGTCCCTCGGCGTCAAGCACTTCGAGGACACCGATTGCTGCAAGATCGTTCGAGGCCAGGACGGCGGTCGGCCGGGTATCGCCGGCGAGGAGACTCCGCATCCCTGCTCGTCCTCCCTCTTCGGTGAAGCTCCCCGGCACTGAGAGAATCTCGCCCTCCAGCCCGTGGCGCTTCATCGAACGCTTGTAGCCGGTCCGTCGGGGCCGGGAACCGGCGCCAACGCCTCCGTCGATGTGTGCGATGCGGCTGTGGCCGAGTCCGACGAGGTGATCGACGACCATCCCGATTCCGCTGCGATCGTCGTTGGTGACACTGTCAACCGTGGGCGCTCTTGTTGCCTTGCCGACGACGACCGTTGGCACCGATGACGATGCCCCGATGGCACACTCTCTATTGACAACGGGAGAGATCATGATCAGGCCGTCGACCCGCATCTCGAGGAGTGTCCCGACGGCAAGACGTTCCCGCTCCGGCACCCGGTTGCCGGTGGTCAGGATCGAGCGGTAGCCGGCGTCTCGCGCCGTCGCGCCGATGCCGTCGATCACGTCGGCGAAGAACGGGTTGTGGAGGTTCGAGACCAGCACACCGATGACAGAAGAGCGTTGTTGCACCATCGTGCGTGCTGCTGCGTTGGGCCGGTACCCGAGCTTCTGTGCCGCTTCCAGGACCGCTTCCCTGCTCGAATCGCTGACCTTGTCCGAGCCCTGCATGACCAGCGATACCAGCGATTTGGAGACTCCTGCCTCCTCAGCGACGTCGAGGATTGTTGGTTGCTTCATCGGATCTCACCGCTCATGATCTGCCCCAGATCCCGATGCGTTGGTGCCGACGCTCCGCGTCCCATTCAGCGCGTGCTGTGAGAACCTGGTCGCGCTCGGACACCTCGGGAATGCCAACCTCCCACCACGAACCGCCGTCGGTCCATTCATACGGATGCGTGTCGATCACGATGACGTAGCTCCGATCGGCTGCTTTCGCCCTGCGGAAAGCAGCCCGAAGCTCCTCGATACCTGCGACCTTCTCGGCAATGGCACCCATTGACTCGGCATGCTTGACGAAGTCGATTCGCGTGTCGTTGACTCTTCTCGTGTGCTCGAGGAGGTTGTTGAATTCCTCTCCGCCTGTGTTGATCTGCAGCCGGTTGATGACGGCGAATCCGCCGTTGTCGCATACGATGAAGATCACCTTGTGACCGGTCGCGACCGTCGAGTGGATGTCGGAGTTCATCATGAGGTATGAACCATCTCCGACCCACGAGATGACGTCGCGATCAGGCATTGCCATCTTCGCTCCCCATGCACCTGGGATCTCGTATCCCATGCATGAGTAGCCGTATTCGATGTCGATGGAGCCGACCGACTTCGCTTGCCAGCCCATGTTGATCTCGCCGGGGAGCCCGCCGGCGGCAGCTACCTGGTAGTCGTCGTCATCGGCGAGATCGTTGACCGCCCGGATGACCTGTGCGTATGTTGGAACCTCGAATCCCCGGCCAACGTAGTTGTCGAGATAGTCACGCCACACGAGTCTTTCGTCGCCGGCGTGGCGGAGCCACGTGGTCGGGGCGCAATAGTCGCCCAGTGCCTCGTCGAGCGCCTCGAGGGAGACCAGGGCATCACCGACAACCGATACCGCGTTGTGTTTGGCGGCGTCGAACCGGCCGACGTTGATCGATATGAGTCGTAGCCGCGGATTCCGGAAGACCGACCACGATCCGGTGGTGAAGTCCTGGAGGCGGGTCCCAACCGCCACAACCACGTCGGCATCCGCGGCGAGGGCGTTGGCGGACGTGCTGCCGGTAACCCCGAGAGGACCGGCGTAGTTCGGATGGTCATCGATCAGGGTGGACTTCCCGGCCACGGTCTCCACGACGGGAATCCCCCGAGCCACGGCGAAGGCCGCGAGCTTCTCGACCGCACCGGAGTAGTGGACGCCTCCTCCTGCGATGAGCAGCGGCTTTTCGGCTGTGCTGAGAGCGGCTGCGGCTGCAGCGACTTCCCGAGTGTCGGGGCCGGGTCGACGGATATGGTGCAGGGTCTTGTCGAAGAACGGAATCGGGAAGTCGTATGCCTCGGCTGCGACGTCTTGGGGCAGACCGATGTACGCCGGACCGCAATCGGCTGGATCGAGCATGATGCCGAGTGCTTGGGGGAGGGCCTGGATGATCTGTTCCGGGCGAGTGATACGGTCCCAGAAGCGGGTAACCGGCCGGAATGCGTCGCTCACGGTCGTCGAGGGACTGCCGAAATCTTCGATCTGCTGGAGAACGGGGTCCACGATGCGGTGTTGGAAGGTATCGCCGCTGATCAGCAAGAGTGGCAGCCGGTTGGCGTGGGCAACCGCGGCAGCCGTCACCATGTTGGTCGACCCCGGTCCCACCGACGAGGTGGCGATCATGATCTGTCGCCGGTGCTTCGCCTTGGCGAATGCGACTGCTGCAAGAGCCATGGATTGCTCGTTGTGGCCCCGCCAGGTGGGCAGCGCATCCTGGACTCCGGAGAGCGCCTCCGCGAGGGACACAACGTTGCCGTGCCCGAAGATCCCGAATACTCCGGGGAACAGAGGCACTTCCACACCGTCGATCTCGGTGCGCTGCGCGATCACCCAGCGCACGATCGCTTGCCCGGTAGTGAGCCGCACGGTTCCCATTGTCGCTCCTCGGTCGTGAACCGGCTTCGAGCGTGAGAGTCGCAGCGCAGCCGGCCTCTTGAATCGTTGTGTCGAGCCGTATCCGAATCCTTCGGATACGGATATCGTGGATGTTCTCTTGGGCCAAGCGAGGCGAGAAACGGCGTCCTGCCCGGCATTGACATCGTCTTGTACGGGAGTATAACCTAGAGTGTTGGAACGTTCCAACACATTCGTTCGAAGGTTGGTGCGAAGGAGTCCCTGTGAGGGTTGGCATCATCGGAGCGGGGCGCATCGGCGCAATTCACGCTGAGAACTTGCGTCGCCATCCAGATGTCTCCACCATCGTTGTGACGGATGCCGTACCCGCCCAAGCGGAGCATGTCGCGGCCGCTTGCGGAGGCGACACCAC
>JBDLHX010000072.1:0-12357 GCA_039715165.1 Actinomycetota bacterium | reverse complement strand
GCGTCGACCGACAGTTCATAGCTCGTGACGGCGGGCACCGTGTAGAGGAAGACCGGGAGCGTGGATGCGTCGGCGACCGCATGGAAGAACGAGATGACCAGGCCGTGATCGGCGCGCAGCAGGAAGGTGGGAGTGACGACAAGGATCGCATCGGCACCAGCACCGTCAAGTTCCCGGATCTGCCGAATTGCCTGACGCACGGACTGTGCGGAGATTCCCACGAGGAGGAACGGAGCCTCGCCCAGCTCGTCGCGAGCCGTTCGCACGAGTACCGAACGTTCCCCGGGTTCGAGATAGGGCCCCTGGCCCGTCGAACCTCCGATGAGGAAACCGCGCACGCCTCGCTCCGTGAGGAGAGCCAGATTGTGCCGGTGCGCACCGGTGTCGATCGAGTCGTCCCGTCCGAAGGGCGTGATCAGCGCCGGCATCGTGGTTGGAGGTGTTCTCACCGTGGTCTCCGTTCGACGCGTCCTGTCCTCGCGACGACGGTAGCCCTCACTTCGGCATCTCCTCGCCGTAGAGCCACGTGTCGAAGAGGGAGGCGAGGTCGCGTCCGGAGATCTCCTCGGCGAGAGCGATGAATTCGTCGGTCGTCACATTTCCGTTCGCGTGGCGAGCGGCATGCGCTTGGAGGATCTCGAAGAAGGCGTCGTCGCCCACTTCGTTCCGGAGGGCGACGAGCACGAATGAACCCCGCTGGTAAACGGTGCGGTTGAAGAGATCGCGTGGCGAGGGCGTACCAGGCGGTCCGTACTCGCCCGTCAGTGCAGCATCCTTTCGGTTCGCGACCTCTTCCCGATATGCGGCGGGTCCGTAGAGATGTTCGACCCAGAGCAGTTCGGCGAAGGTGGCGAAGCCCTCGTTGAGCCAGATGTCGCTCCACTGGGCGACCGAGACCGAATCCCCGAACCACTGATGAGCGAGTTCATGGACGAGCACGTACTCGAAGTAGGGACGATCCACCATGGTCCTGCCGAATACCGAGAGCGTCTGGTTCTCGAGCGCATGCTCGAATCCTCCAACGACCGCAATCCCGTATTCGTCGAACGGATACGGTCCGAAGGACTCTTCGAGGAGCGTCATCATCTCACCGGTCTTCGCGAGCGCCTCGTGGGCATCTTCGGTTAGGTCGGGTGGGAGGACGTTGCGGATCGGGATCCCGGAGGTGTCGGTGGAGGCGACGTCGTCGACGATCGCCCAGGTCTCCCCGATGATGACGGTGGCGAGGTAGCTGGCCATCGGGTCGTCCATGTCCCATGAATACGTCGTGGTTGCACCGTTCTCGGTCACGTCGGTGAGTTCCCCGTTCGCTGCCGCGACGAAGCCGCTTGGAACCGTGATCTGGAAGGCGAAGGTCGCCTTGTCGAGTGGGTGATCGTTGTTGGGGAACCAGGCGTGCGCGCCGTCGGGCTGGGCGACAACGAACTGCTCGTCTTCCGGGCCCGAGAACCAACCGAGGGGGAAGGGGAGCGCCTGGGACTGGATCGGCTCCGGCACGCCCCGGTAGGTGACACCAACCTCGAACTCGGTGCCCGAGGCGATGCGGACATGGTCGACGACGAGTTCTGTATCCCCGCGCTCGTAGTCGGTGGCAACCCCGTCGATCTCGAGTTGATCGATCTCCCAGCCGGCGAAATCAAGGTTGAACCGGCTGAGATTCATCTCCGCTACCGCGGTGATCACTGCTTCGATCGTGACATCGCCGTTGGTTCCGTAGATCACATCGAGGTCGTAGCGCTGGACGTCGTATCCGCCGTTCCCGAGCGTCGGGTAGTACTCGTCACCGATTCCGACCGAGCCGGGGAGAAACGGGAGTGTCGTGGGCGGCGCGAGACTCATCGTGACGGGCACGTCTGTCGTCTCGACTGTGCCACTTGTGCACGACACGGCGAACACGAGAACGGCAACGATGGCGAGAACGCGTCGCATATGTCAGCAGAGAGTAGAGAGCCCCGGCGTCGGCTCTTTCTGCTTTCCCCTCTACTTTCTACTTTCTACTTCGTACTTTCAACCGCGCTGGCTACAGCGCTCCCGACCTCACTCGTCGATGCGGCGGGTCCGTCTCCCGCGAGATCAGCTGTATGGATCCCTGCCGCGAGCACGGCATCGACCGCCGTCTCGACCGCATCCGCGGCTTCCGGAAGATCAAGGGAGTGCCGCAGCGCCATCGCCGCGGCGAGGATCGCTGCGAGGGGATTCGCCACACCTCTGCCCGTGATGTCGGGGGCGGAGCCGTGCACCGGTTCGTACAGGCCGGGTGGGCCGTCGCCGAGCGAGGCCGACGGCAGCATCCCGAGCGAGCCCGGCAGCATCGACGCTTCATCGGTGAGGATGTCGCCGAAGAGGTTCGCGGTGACGACGACGTCGAAGTCGCGAGGCCGCGAGAGCAAGTGCATCGCCATGGCGTCGACAAGCACGACCTCGTACCCAACGTCCGGGTACTCCTCGTCCATCACGCGCTGGGCGGCGCGCCGCCACAGTCGCGATACCTCGAGCACGTTCGCCTTGTCGACCGACGTGACCTTCCCATCTCGCGTCCGGGCCGCCTCTGCCGCGATTCGCACAACGCGCTCCACCTCCGGCACCGAGTAGACCATCTCATTGCGGGCGACGGTGCCGTCCTCCGAGAGTTGGGACGGCCCGAAGTAGATCCCACCGGTGAGCTCGCGGACGAAGAGGATGTCGACGTCGTGAGCATCCCGGAGCGGGGACTTGTCGGGGAAGTGAACCTGGATCGGGCGAAGATTGGCATAGAGACCGAGCTCCGCGCGGATTGCGAGCAGGCCGTCCTCGGGTCGGGTCTTTGCAAGCGGATCGTCCCACTTGGGGCCGCCCACAGCACCGAGGATCACCGCATCCGCAGCGCGGCATGCTTCGAGCGTCGAGGTCGGGAGCGGGTCGCCGGCGGCGTCGATCGCGGCGCCGCCGATGAGATGTTCCTCGAAGTCGAAAGACGCTGCGAAGCGAGTCCCGACGGCGTCGAGGACCTTGCGCGCCTCGGCGACCACTTCGGGGCCGATCCCGTCACCCGGGATGAGGACGACGCGGTTCACTCGTTGCCTTCCATGATCGTGCCGTCTCGGTCGGCGAGAGCCCTGTTCAGCGCAGCGACGAACGCCCTTGCCGAGCCCTCCACGACGTCGGTGGAGACGCCGCGCCCGGAGTACGTTGTTGGCCCGGTCTGGATGATGACGCTCACCTCGGCCATGGCGTCGGCACCCGACGTGTACGGCATCACCCGGTAGTCGAGGAGCTTGGCGGGGAAGCCGAAGGCGTCCTGGAGCGCCACGAAGGCGGCGTTCACCATCCCGTCACCTTCCGCTGTGACCTCGACCGGATCCCCGTCTCGAGTGACGCGGACGGTCGCCATCGGCGTCTCGTGGTCGCCGCCGTGGAGGTGGAGGCCGACGAGTTTCACGACGTCGGCAGCGATGCCGGTCTCCTCCTCGATGATGCCCCGGAGGCCCTCCTCGCTGATCTCGCCCTTACGATCGGCGAGCTCCTTGAAGCGGTCGAATGCCTGTTGGAACTCCACGTCCTCGAGCACGACGCCCATCTTGTCGATCGCATCGGCGAATGCGGCCCGTCCGGAGTGCTTCCCGAGCACGAGCAGCGACCGCTGACCGACGTCGGCGGGATCCATGATCTCGTAGGTCTCACGGTGTTTGAGGACGCCGTGTTGATGGATGCCGGCTTCGTGGGCGAAGGCGTTCCTGCCGACGACCGCCTTGTTGTACTGCACCGGATATCCGGTAAGACGCGACACGAGACGGGACGTCTCGAAGATCTGCGTCGTGTCGGCTCCGACGTCCACGCCGTAGTGATCGTGGCGGGTCTTGACCGCCATGATGATCTCTTCCGTCGATGTGTTGCCTGCTCGCTCGCCGATGCCGTTCACGGCGCACTCGATCTGGCGGGCACCGGCTCCGATTGCGGCGAGGGAGTTGGCAACGGCCATGCCGAGGTCGTTGTGGCAGTGCGTGGAGACGATCACGTCGTCGCCGTTGCGCACTTCTCGTACGACTCTCTCGATGAGCGCTGCGAACTCGGCGGGCATGGCGTAGCCGACAGTGTCCGGGATGTTGATCGTCGTTGCGCCAGCCGCCACCGCTGCCTTGCACGTCTCGATGACGAAGTCGGGATCCGATCGTGTCGCATCCTGCGGTGAGAACTCCACATCGTCCGTGTATCCCCGTGCTCGTGTCACGCCCTCGGTGATCGAGACAAGCGCCTCAGCCGGGGTGATGTGGAGCATCCGCTCCATGTGGATCGGCGAGGTCGACATGAACACATGAATCCGGGAGCGGACCGCCGGGGCGAGGGCCTCTGCGGCACGGTCGATGTCGTCTGGGTGGGTCCGTGCGAGCGCCGCGATCGTCGGACCCCGGACCTCGGTCGCGATGCGACGCACCGCTTCGAAATCTCCCGGCGACGCAGCGGCGAATCCGGCCTCAATGACGTCGACGCCGAGTCGTGCGAGCTGCGTCGCGATGGCGAGTTTGTCATCCGGTGAGAGTGCGATGCCGGGTGCCTGCTCGCCGTCGCGCAGCGTGGTGTCGAAGATGATCAACCGATCCGTCATGCGCGACTCCGAGCTCCGGCTACCGGGGGGTCATCCTCAGTCTTCGTACTTGTGTCTTGATTCATACGTCGTCCTCGGGTCTCTTCTCCGCGAGGAACGGCATCATCGCTCGGAGGTCCCGTCCGACACGCTCGATCGGGTGCTCGGCAACGGCCGACCTTGCGGCGAGAAGGTTCGGGGCACCGTCGCGGTACTCGGCCATCCACTCCTTCGCGAACTCGCCCGACTGGATCTCGGTCAGGATCTTTCGCATCTCCGCTTTCGTCTCGTCCGTGACGATTCGTGGCCCCCGGGAGATGTCGCCGTACTCGGCGGTGTCCGACACGGAGTGCCTCATCCACGAGATCCCTCCCTCATAGAGGAGATCGACGATGAGCTTGAGCTCGTGGAGCACCTCGAAGTACGCCATCTCGTCCGCATACCCGGCCTCGGTGAGGGTCTCGAACGCGGCACGGATCATCGAGTCGACGCCCCCGCAGAGGATGACTTGCTCGCCGAAGAGATCGGTCTCGGTCTCGTCACGGAACGTCGTCTCGATGACGCCCGCCCGCGTCCCTCCGATGCCGTGGGCATACGAGAGGGCGACGGCTTTCGCGTCGCCCGTGGCGTCCTGGTGGACGGCGATGAGAGAAGGTACGCCACTGCCTTCCACGTACTGTCGCCGCACGAGGTGCCCGGGTCCCTTTGGGGCAATCATGGCGACGTCGACATCCGGCGGCGGCGTGATATATCCGAAGTGGATGTTGAAGCCGTGGGCGAAGAGCAGCATGTCGCCTGCGGCGAGGTTCGGGGCAATGACGTTGTCGTAGAGATCGGCCTGGTTCTGGTCCGGGACGAGGATCATGATGACGTCGGCCCAGTCGGCAGCCGCTGTCGGGTCGACGACCTTGAGCCCGGCCGCAGCGGCACGAGCTGCCCTCGCCGAGCCGTCGCGCAGCCCGACGACGACGTCGACGCCCGAGTCCTTGAGGTTCATGGCGTGGGCGTGTCCCTGACTTCCGAACCCGATGACCGCGACCTTGCGGCGGGCGATCAGCGCCGGCTCGGCGTCCCCTTCGTAGTACATGGTGGGCATGGGGCCTCCTCAGGCGCTTTTCTTGTTGTTCTTCATGGTCTTCTGATCCCTCGCGAGGGCGATGCGCCCCGATTTCGCCAGGGAGACGATCCCGTACGTGCTCATCAGCTGGAGGAAGTCGGCGAGCCGGTTCGGCGTGCCGGTCATCTCGAAGGTGATGCTCGAGGAGCCGACGTCGACGGCTTTGGCTTCGCACACCCGGGCAGCGTCGAGGATCTCGCCCCTGCGCTTTGGATCGGCATTCACGCGAACGAGCATGATCTCGCGCTCGATCGCCACACCCGGCTCGAACTCGGTGACCTTGACTGTGTGGACGAGCTTGTAGAGCTGCTTGACGATCTGCTCCATCTCGGGGCCGTCGACGACGACCGTCATACGCGACATGGACGAATCCTCCGTGGGACCGACCGTCAGGGAGTGGATGTTGAACCCGCGCCTGGCGAACATCGACGAAATGCGTGCGAGCACGCCCGGCTTGTTCTCGACGAGGACGGCGATGACGTGTTTCACGACGTCTCCTCCCTGCTCATGAATTCTTCCCGACTCAGGATCACGTCGTCGTTCGATCCGCCGGCCGGAACCATCGGGAAGACCATCGCCTCCGGATCGCAGCGGAACTCGACGAGGACGGGCCGGTCGTTGATGGCAAGCGCCTGTTCGATCACGTCCGCGACCTGACTTGGATGGTCGGCTCGCAGTCCAACGGCGCCGCACGCCTCAGCGAACTTGGCGAAGTCCGGGAGGCTGGGCGATAGCTCCGTCTGCGAGAGCCGACCGTCGTAGAAGAGGTTCTGCCACTGCTTCACCATGCCGAGCGACTCGTTGTTCAGCACGGCGATCTTGACGGGGATCTTCTCAAAGGCGGCGGTGATGAGCTCGGTTCCGGTCATTTGGAACGATCCGTCGCCGTCGATGGCGAAGACGACCTCGTCCGGTGTCCCGGCCTTCGCTCCGACCGCAGCCGGAACGGCGTAGCCCATCGTGCCGAGTCCACCAGAGTTGATCCACCTTCTCGGTTTCTCGAATCCCCAGAACTGGGATGCCCACATCTGGTGCTGGCCGACGCCGGCGACAATCGTGGCGTCTCCGCCGGTGATGCGGTGGAGCTCTTCGATGACGTACTGCTGCTGAATGGGCCCCTCCGGGTCCTGCTCGTACGCGAGGGGGTAGTCCTCCTGCCAATCGCTCACGGCTGCGAGCCACTCGGTTCGGCGCTTCTGGCGTCCCCGGCGTCCGGTCTCAACGATGAGCTGCTCGAGAACCGCCTTCGCGTCTCCGACGATCGGTACGTCGGCGAGGCGGATCTTGCTGATCTCCGCGGGATCGATGTCCGCGTGAATCACGCGGGCCCCGGGGGCGAACGCCTTGGGATCGCCGGTGATGCGGTCGTCGAAGCGGGCACCGATCGTGATGAGGAGATCCGAGCGCTGCATCGCCGTGGTTGCCGTGTAGTTGCCATGCATGCCCGGCATCCCGAGATTGAGCGGATGGGAGTCCGGGAACACGCCGCGGGCCATGAGCGTGGTGACCATTGGGACGCCGAGCATCTCAGTGAACTCTGCGAGTTCGTCGGTCGCTCCCGCTGCCACGACGCCGCCGCCGATGTAGAGCACGGGCCGCTCCGACTCCTCGATGAGGTCGACGGCGGCCTTGATCTGTCTGGGGTGCCCTGCCGTTGCCGGCTTGTACCCGGGAAGCTTGATTTGGCCCGGCCGATGCCACGTCATCGTTGCAGCAAGCACGTCTTTCGGGACGTCGAGGAGGACGGGGCCCTTGCGCCCAGTCGACGCGAGATGGAACGCCTCTCGCACGACGTCGGGGAGCTCATCGGCACTCGTAACGAGGTGATTGTGCTTGGTCGCGGGCATCGACATGCCCCACGTGTGGGCCTCCTGGAAGGCGTCGTTGCCGATCGACGTCGTTGCCACCTGACCGGTGATCGCCACGATCGGCACAGAGTCCATGTACGCGTCCTGTAGCGCGGTGAGGAGATTCGTCGCTGCCGGACCAGAGGTGACCATGACGACGCCGACGCGGCCCGTGGCGTGCGCATAGCCGGAGGCCATGTGTCCTGCGCCCTGTTCGTGGCGGGCGAGCACGTGACGGATCGGGGACTCGATGATCGGGTCGTAGGCCTTGAGAATCGCGCCGCCGGGCATGCCGAAGATAACGTCGACTCCCTCGTGCTCGAGTGATCGAATGAGCGCTTGGGCGCCTGTGAGTTGCTCTGGCATGGTGCTGCTCCGGATATGAGAAAACCCCCCGCTTGGCACGGAGGGCTGGGCGCACACGGTCGGTCGTGTGCGCCTAGTCGATAAGAAGTACGGACAGGTTGTCGGTTGTGGTCATCTCGGTTTCCATCTGAGCGTGCGATTATGGCACGACCGTCGTCAGAGTCAAGGGGACCATGGACATCGCGAAGCAACTCCGCATGACGCTCGGGCCCGCCATCGATGCTGCTCGGGCCGCTCTGCGTGATCTCGATGCCGACGACGTGCCGGGAAAGCTGCGTCCCGTTGGCCGCCGGGGAGATGGGACGCTCCCGGTCCCGCTGGTCAAGGCGCTGCTCCGCGGCATCGACGAAGACGAGTGGTTCCGCTCCAAGGCCCTTGAGGCCTTCGACCGTCTTGGAACAAATGATCCGATCTCGGGGGCGTATCTGCGCGCCGAGCCTGAGTGGTGGATCGCGGTCGCGGCCGCCGTTGCCGACGGGTCCGTCACAAAGGCGGAGAAGCGGTTAGCTCGGCTCGAAGCGGATCTCGAAGCGGCGAGGGTGAAGTCCCGTGCCGAGAAGGCAAAGGCGAGTGCGCTGAAGAAGGACCTGTCTCGGGCAGAGGCCACAGCGAAGGCAACGATCGAGACACGGCTCGATCCCATGAAGACCGCTGCGGCCGAGGCGCGTTCGGAAGCCGCGCGCTCTGAGGCCCGGGCAACAAAGTTGCGGGCCGAGATGGAAGAGATGCGCCAGGGCCGTCTCGAATCAGAGCGCTCGGCTGCAACCCTTGCCGAGGAGCTGCGACTGGCGAGGAAGACGATCGCCGACCTGAAGCGGGAGACCGAGTCCGGCGAATCGGAATCGATGCCCCGCGACCCGATCGATGTCGCCCGCTGGCTCGATCGCGCAGCGGCGGCGCTCACCCCCTATCGGGAGGCCACCCTGGCCACTCCCGGAATGGAGCACTTGGATCGGCGAGAGCGACCGATCGTCCCGGCCGGAGTAGCACCGGATTCGCTCGAGGCGATCGACGCGCTGGCGGGACTCGACGGCGCAGTGGTTCTCATCGACGGCCACAACCTCCTCGGCGTGCTCGACAAGGCGACCATGGCCACCGCAAGAGCGAGGAAGGAGCTCGTGGGAGCGCTCGGACGGCTCGAGCGCCATGTTGGGAACGCACGCATCGAGGTGATTTTCGACTCGGACCTCCGAGATGGCCGCCCCGTCTCCGTGACGGACTCGGGGATTGTCGTGAGGTTCGCTGAGGAGGGCGTCATCGCCGACGACGTGATCGTCAGCCTTGCCGCGGAGCACGGCGGTTCAGTCGTTGTGATCTCGGACGATCGTGAGGTTCGCGAGCGGTGCAACGTCTACGGCGCAGCTGTGCTCTGGTCAAAGGCCCTTGCCGACTGGCTGTAGGAAGCGGGACTCGGTACCAAGGGGGACACTCTGTCGCCTGTCGCTGCTACAGCACCAGCTCGGCCAGAGTGCGAATCGTCGCGGGGTCCGTTGTCCCGGCGATGAGCGTGGTCGCTCCAGACTCACGCCATGCGTCGAGTTGGTCCGCGACCTTCTCTCTCGGGCCGACGAGCGCCACCTCGTCCACGAGTGCGTCCGGCACCGCTCGCATCGCCTCCATTCTGCGCCCTTCGAGATACGCGCTCTGGATGTGATCCGCCGCTTCGCCGTAGCCGTATCGGTGGGCGAGGTCGTGGTAGAAGTTCTTCCCCACCGCTCCCATGCCCCCGATGTAGAGCGAGAGGAAGGGCTTGGCGGAGAGGCGGGCTCGGTCGATGTCATCGTCGATCGACACGATCACTGAGACCGCGACGTCGAACCGATCGCTCTTCGACGAGTCCCCCGAACGTGCGAAACCCTCTTCGAGCAGCGGCCGGTAGATGCCCTCGGCCTGTTCGGGCGAGTACAGGACGGGGAGCCATCCGTCGGCGATCTCGGCGGCGAGCCGGACGTTGTTCGGTCCGATCGCGGCGAGGTAGATCGGCAGGTCGGGTCGTGGCGGCTTCGAGATGAGCTTCAGCGGTTTCCCGAGTCCGGTCGCTCCCGGTCCTCGATACGGGAGCTGGAGGAACTCGCCGTCGAACTCGACGGGTCCCTCTCTTGCGAGCACGGCGCGCACGATCTGCACGTACTCCCGCGTGAAGCGGAGGGGCTTGTGGTATGGGCGGCCGTGCCAGCCTTCGACGACTTGTGGCCCCGAGACGCCGAGACCAAGGAGGAATCGGCCGCCGGACATCTCATCGAGCGTCGCAGCGGTCATCGCGGTCATTGCCGGAGTCCTCGCTGCCATCTGGAGGATGCCTGAGCCGAGCTTGATCCGTTCGGTGCGCGCGGCGAGGTAGGCGAGCGGCGTGATGGCGTCGGATCCGTATGCCTCCGCGGTCCAGACCGAGTCGTAGCCGAGCCGCTCCGCCTCGGCGATGAGCGTCGCATCGGTGGCGAGGGCCGTGCCCCAGTAGCCGAGGTTGAGGCCGAGCCGCATCGCGACGGGTCAGGCTTCGTCGTAGCGGACGGACGTGACGAGCGTCTCGCTGCCGGATACGACCGTCACGCCGCCGTTACAGGTCGGGCATCGGAGCAGCGCCGGGTCCGCGAGGGTGCGGTCGGCTTCGCAGGCTTCGCAGTGGGCGATGAGTGGTACTTCGAGGATCTCGAGTTCGGCGCCTTCGGCCGGCGTGTCCTTCGACGCCACCTCGAACCCGAATCGGAGCGAGTCGGCCACAACGGCGCTCAACGGTCCGATCGAGACGGTGACGCCTCTCAACACGCCGTCTTCCGGAACGGCGGCGAGTGCGGCGTCGATGACGTTGCGGGCAATCCCTACTTCATGCATGGCGGTGACAGTAGCCAAGTAGCGAAGTAGCGAAGGCGGTCTTGGCTACTTGGCTCCTCAGCTACTCCGAATCTGTCACACCCCGTTGATACGTTCCTCCCATCGACAGAGAGGAGCAACGTGGTCATCGACTGTGACACCTGTGTGATGGACGGGACCGGTGCGTGCGTCGACTGCATCGTTCCGATGCTGCTCGCCGGGAGCGGCGGGCCGACGCGCATCGGAGATGATGAGGAGATGGCGATTCAGAACCTTGCAGACGTTGGACTCGTTGCTCCGATCCGGCTCGTCGCCCGCTACCCGGGTCGTGGCGCGGCGAGTGGCTAGGAAGATCGCATCGCCGGTCGATGTCGGGGACGTATCGTGGCCCTGTGCTGAAAGAACAGCTTCAGGAGATCGCTGCGGCGAAAGGCTGCACTGGATTCGGGATCACGACCGCGGAACCGTTCGAGGACGTCAAGCAGGCCATGGATGAGCGGCATGCCGGCGGCCTCGCCGCAGATCTCGCTTTCACATATCGCGACACTGCGGTGGCAACCGACGTCCGCCGCACGTTCTCGTGGGCAGAGAGGCTCATCGTCCTTGCGTTCGCGTATGAGCCGGATGCGGGTGCCGCTGTCGTGGAGGTGGGGACGATGCGCATTGCCCGCTTCGCAGACGGCGACCAGTACGCGGGACTTCGAGCCGCCCTCGAGTCGGTCGTCGTAGCACTCGAGGAATCGGGCCACCGAGCTGAGGTGCTCGCGGATGACTCCCGCCTCGTCGATCGGGCCGCGGCCGTGCGGGCCGGTGTCGGGTGGTGGGGGAGAAGCACGATGGTGCTCGCCCCGGGCGCCGGTCCTTGGATGCTGCTCGGGTCCGTCGTCACCGACGCCCGGCTCGAGGCCGACCGGCCGATGGCACGGACGTGCGGTACATGTGTCGAGTGCATTCCAGCCTGCCCGACGGGTGCGATCCAGCCAAGCGGCGTGCTCGACGTGCGCCGCTGCCTCGCCTACCACCTTCAGTCCGGCGGGGTGATCCCCCTCGAGCTGCGGGCCGCCGTTGGAGACCGGCTCTACGGATGCGACGATTGCCTCACGTCGTGCCCGCCCGGCACGCGCATCCTCGATGCTGCGCTGCCGGTATCCGGTCCGGCGATTGTCGACGTCCTCGGCGCAACGGACGAGGATCTCCTGGCCAGATTCGGTCACTTCTACCTTCCGGCGAGACGACCTCGCATCCTCAAGCGCAACGCACTCGTCGCGGCGGGCAACGACCGCTCCCCACACCTGGAACCGATGGTCGTTACCTACCTGGGCCATCCCGACTGGCTTCTGCGCGCTCACGCTGCATGGGCAGCGGGGGAGTTCGGCACCGAGGGAACCGGCGCCGCTCTCGTGATGACACTTGCAGACGAGCACGACGCGAGGGTTCGAGAGGAAGTTCACCGAGCGAAGCGACGCCGGCAGGACGACCACGGTCTACGCTGACGTGATGGTCTCGATCTGTGCCGCCACCGCTGTAACTGCAGGCGTCTCGAACTCAGACGCTGTCTGATGCTCATCGTTGCCGACGTTCACGGCGCATCCGGCCTGCTTCGCCGCGTCGCTGAACTCGGGGAGCCGTTGCTCGTGCTCGGAGACCTCATCAAC
>JBDLHX010000071.1:0-12688 GCA_039715165.1 Actinomycetota bacterium | reverse complement strand
GGGGCCGATCACGATTCCGGCGTACCGGTCGGACACCGACGGCCTGCCGTGCGGCGGCCAGCGCGACGTCGAGAAGGCGAAGAGCCTGCTCGCCGAAGCTGGCTACGCCGACGGCTTCACGCTCAACACGATCGTGATCGCCGGTGAGTTCGCCACGGCCACGGCCGAGGGCGAGAGCATGGCGGGTCAGCTCGCAGAGGCCGGCATCACGCTGGAGCTCGAGGTGCTCGAGACCGGCACCTACGTCGATCGCTGGCTCGCCGCCGACTTCGACGCGGCCGTTGCGCTCAACAGCGGCAAGGCCGATCCGCACCAGATGTACGGGCGGTACTGGGTGTCGGACGGCAACCTGAACACGATCGCCGGATACAACTCGCCGAAGCTCGATGAGTTGATGAAGGCCGGTCAGACCGAGACCGATCTCGCGACGCGGGTCGCGACCTACGACGCCCTCTCGGAGGAGTTGCAGGCGCAGTCGCCGTGGATCTGGGTGTTCACCGGCTACGAGTACCGGATCACGAGTGAAGCCGTGTCCGGCTTTGTTCCGATGCCCAACGGCTCGCTGCAGTACCTGAAGCAGACCACCCTCGAGCAGTAGCTCCTACCACCGAGGCACGCGATGAGGAGGAAGTGACACAATGAACCGTCGCTTCCTCCTCACGCGGCTCGGCGGAGCGATCCTGACGCTCTTCGGTGTCGCGGTGCTGGTCTTCGTCGTCCTCAGGCTCATCCCGGGCGACGAGATCACCGGCATCCTCGGCATCGAGGCCGGCAACCTCACCGAGGCGCAGCTGAAAGCACTCGAGAGCTACTTCGGGCTCAACCAACCCCCGCACGAACAGTTCTTCGGATGGCTGTTCAACGTCCTGGGCGGCAACCTCGGCATCTCGATGCGCAGCGGCGTCTCGGTGGCGTCGCTCATTGCCGACGCTCTCCCTGTCACCGTCGAACTCGCCGTCCTGTCCCTCACGCTCGGGATCCTCCTCGGCGTCCCAATCGGCGTCTACGCCGCGACCAAACAAGGCAAGGCCCCCGACGTCGCCGCACAGAGCTTCGGCCTTGTCGGCCTCGCGATCCCGAACTTCGTGGTCGGCACGTTCCTCATCACCCTCGTCGCCGAATGGTTCAGCTATTTCCCCAACGCGGCGGGCTACGCGGCCCCGTGGGAGGATCCCTGGCTCAACATCCAGCAGATGATCTTCCCCGCGATCTCGCTCGGCGTGGTGCTGGCCGGGTCCATCATGCGGACCACCCGCTCGGCGTACCTGGAAGTCTCGGCGGAGCCTTTCGTCCGAACCGCACGCGGGAAGGGGCTGCCACATCGCCGCGTCAAGTGGGTTCACATCTTCCGCAACGCCACGATCCCGATCGTCACGATCACCGGTATCCAGTTCGGCTACCTCCTCGGCGGAACCGTTGTCATCGAGCAGATCTTCGCCCTTCCGGGACTGGGGCGGCTCGTCTTCACCGCCATCAACCAGCGGGAGTTTGCGGTTGTGCAGAGCACCGTCCTCGTGATCGCGGCGATGTTCGTCATCGTCAACCTCCTCGTTGATCTCCTCTACGCCCGCATCGACCCGAGGATCAGGCTCCAATGACCGACCAGCCCGCTCAAGAGATCATCCGCGCAGAGCCGGAGACCAGTCCCGGATTCCTGTCGCGTCTTGTGAGAAACCGGCTCGGCGCCACCGGTCTGCTGCTCGTCGGGCTCCTCCTCATCGGTGCCATCGCATCAGCCCTCGGGTGGGTCCCGTTCGACCCGGTCGAGCAGCATCCGCCCGACCGACTCACCGGTCCGTCAGCGACCTACTGGTTCGGAACCGATCAGTTTGGCCGGGATGTCTTCTCACGAGTACTCGCAGGCCTGAAGATCTCCTTCCAGGTAGCGATCGTCGCCGTGGGAATAGCGGCCGTCATCGGGACGACGTTCGGCGTCCTTGCCGGGTTCATGGGTGGGTGGGTCGAAACGGTCACGATGCGCATCGCGGACAGCCTCTTCGCCTTCCCCGCAATCCTCCTTGCCCTCGTGATCGTGACGGCTCTCGGCACGGGGTGGTTCAACGCGGCGATCGCGATCGCCGTCGTCTACACGCCGGTGTTCATCCGCGTTTCGCGCGGACCCACGCTCCAGATCAAGTCCGCGGATTACGTGAAGGCAGGTGTGGGCCTCGGGTTCTCGACGCCGAGGCTGATCTTCGGACACGTCCTCCCCAATATCTCGTCGGCCGTGATCGTCCAGATCACGCTGTCGCTCTCGTGGGCCATCCTCACCGAATCGGCTCTGAGCTTCCTCGGCCTCGGGACCCAGCCCCCCGACGCCTCGCTGGGTCTCATGGTCTCGACTGCGCGCGGGTTTGCCGTGATCGCATGGTGGTCCCTCGTATTCCCGTCGCTCGGCATCGTGCTCGCCGTCCTCGGATTGAATCTGCTCGGCGACGGCCTGCGCGACGCCCTCGATCCGTCGAGGAGGGATCTGTGATGCGCGTCGTAGGCATCATGTCCGGAACCTCGCACGACGGAGTCGACGTCGCCGTCGCCGACTTCTCGATCGAGGGAGATACGGTGATCCTCACGCCGTTCGGGGCGGCCGAGTACCCGATCCCCGCCGAACTCGACAACCGGGTCGCCCGGGCGATCAGCGGCGAGCCGTTGGACACCCTGAGTTTCTGCCGCCTCGACACGGAGCTCGGGCAGCTCTACGCCGACGCGGCGGAACGAGCCATCAGTGACATTGCCGGCTACGCCGACCTCATCGTGTCGCACGGCCAGACCATCTGGCACTGGGAGGAGCTGGGTAGGACGCGCGGGTCCCTTCAGATCGGCAACTCCGCCTGGATCGCCGAACGGACCGGTGTGCCCGTCGTCTCCGACATCCGGGTGCGCGATATTGCCGCAGGAGGGAATGGAGCTCCCCTCGTCAGCATCTTCGACACGCTGCTCGCCGAGGGTCGGTACGACGAGCCGGTCGCGTTGCTCAACCTCGGCGGGATTGCGAATATGACAATCGTCGGCGGCGGTCGAACGCCTGTTGCGTACGACCTCGGGCCGGCGAACGCCCTGATCGATGCAGCGGTTGTGGTGTTCACGGCAGGCGCTGAGCGGTACGACGAGGATGGACAGAGAGGAAGCACCGGGACCGTTCACGACGGACTCCTCTCCGAGCTTCTCGCCCACGACTACTACGGAATCGCCCCACCGAAGACCACGGGCAAAGAGACGTTCGGCTCCGAGTATCTCGCCGAAACGCTTGCCGGATTTCCCGATGTGGCGGTGGACGACGTCGTCGCAACACTGACCGAACACGTCGCGGTGATCGTCGCAACCGAGGCGGAGAAGCAGGGCGTGTCGCGCGTGATCGCCAGCGGCGGGGGGATCAAGAACCCGACGCTCGTTGCCCGAATCACCGACCGGCTCGGACCCGTCGAATATCTCACGACCGCCGCGCTCGGCGTCCCGCCGGACGCCAAAGAGGCGTACATGACGGCGCTCATCGGCTTCCTCACAGTGAACGGTCTGGGTGGGACGATTCCGTCGTGCACCGGGGCAGCCCACCCGGCGATCCTCGGAACGCTGACGCCCGGAAGCGTCGACCGACCCTTCCCGGACCTCTCCTCGTCGGCGCGTGTGACGAGGCTCGAGATCCGCGCAGAGGGAGGTGAACATGGCTCTGCTTGAGGTCAGCGGCCTCACGACGAGCGTCATTCGCCGCTCCGGGGCGGTCCCCGTGGTGAGGGATGTCACCCTGACCGTCGACAAGGGCGAGACTCTCGGGATCGTCGGGGAGAGCGGCTCGGGGAAGTCCGTCACGATGCTCTCGGTGATGGGCCTCATCCCGACACCGCCGCTGAGGATCACCGACGGGTCCATCGTCATGAAGGGGCGCGAACTCGTCGGGGCCGATGAGGAGACGATGCAGAATATTCGTGGCGCAGACATGGCCATGGTCTATCAGGACCCGATGATCTCGCTCAATCCGGTGATGAAGATCGGAAGACAGATCGAAGAAGGCATGAACGCTCATGGCGTTGACCGAGACGAGGCACAGCGCCGCACTCTCGAGGTCCTCGAACAGGTAGGGATCCCCGATCCGCCCCGCATCCGCGATCAGTACCCCCACGAACTCTCCGGCGGGATGCGCCAGAGGATCATGATCGCCTCCGCCCTCGCCCTCTCGCCGGAGCTGCTCATCTTCGACGAACCGACCACCGCGCTCGACGTCACCATCCAGCAACAGATCCTCTACCTCGTGCGGGAGCTGCAGAAGGCCACCGGTGTCGCCGTCGTGTGGATCACCCACGACCTCGGTGTCCTCGCCCGCCTCGTCGACCGGGTCGCCGTCATGTACGGGGGACGCGTCGTCGAGATCGACGACATCGTGACACTCTTCAGGGAGCCTCACCACCCGTACACCGAGGCGCTCATCGCATCCGTGCCCGGCACGCACGACGACGAGCGGGCACCGCTTCAGCAGATCCCCGGCAGTCCGCCCGACGTCGGCCAGATGCCGCCGGGCTGTCCGTTCGAACCGAGGTGCCGATACGCGATCGACCGGTGCTCAGCGGAGATGCCTGCCACGGTTGAGCACGGCACCGGGCAGTGGGCGTGCTGGGTTCCTAGGGAGGAGTGGCGATGACGCCGGCCATCCGCGTCGAAGGGCTCACCCGGGTGTTCCCCGGGCGAGGAGGCGGTGGCGACGTCCTGGCGCTCAGCGACGCCACCTTCGAGGTTGCCCAGGGGGAGACACTCGGCCTCGTGGGTGAGAGCGGATGTGGCAAGTCGACGCTCGCCCGTCTCCTCGTGCGCCTCGACGAGCCGACGTCGGGCACGATCGAGATCCAGGGAACCGACGTGACCAGTTTGTCCGACCGGGCGTTCCGACCCCACCGACGCGAGATCCAGATGGTCTTCCAGGATCCGTTCGGGTCACTCAACCCGCGGCACACCGTTGGCCGAACTATCCGGGAGGTTCTCGACGTGCACAACCTCGTCGACAACCGGAGAGAGCGGGACGAACGGGTCAAGGAGCTCCTCGCGATGGTCGGTCTCGGTCCCGGCTTCGCCCGGCGACTCCCGCGGCAGCTCTCCGGTGGACAGATGCAGCGCGTCGGCATTGCACGAGCACTCGCCGTCGAGCCGTCGATCCTCGTCCTCGACGAGTCTGTGTCTGCGCTCGACGTCTCCGTCCAGGCGGAGGTCATGAACCTGCTGGTTCAGATGCGCGAGGACCTCAATCTCACGTACGTCTTCATCTCCCACGATCTCGGGATGGTGCGCCACATCTCCGACCGCGTCGCCGTCATGTACCTCGGCCGCGTCGTCGAACTCGGGCCGTGGAAAGAGGTCTCCGATGCTCCGCAGCATCCCTATGCGGAGGCGCTTCAGCACGCAGTGCCGGTTGCCGACCCGGGGCTCGAGGCCGGTGAGATCGAAGCCCCGATCGAGGGCGAGGTGCCGAACCCGGCGGACCCGCCGAGCGGTTGTGCCTTCCATCCTCGATGCGATCTCAAAGAGGACGTGTGCTCGGAACGGCGGCCGGAGCTCTCGCCGACAACCGCCGGGCACTTCGTCTCATGCCACATTGTCGAGCGGGAGTTCGTGAGGAAGCTAGGCGCCGCGGACCAGCCGAACCCATGAACCGGCCCGACACATCCCTTCCGGCGGCTCGCCAAGCCGATGGTGCGATTGCTCTTCGAGAAGCCGTGATGTCGGACGCGCACCCCATTGCCGTTGTGCACGTGCGGTCCTTCCAGGCGATCTACCGCCGGATCCTCCCGAACCACGTTCTCGATTGCCTCAGCGTCACGGCGAGGGCCCGAATCTGGGCGCAGAGGATTGCCGACGCCGACGCCGACCAAAGACGCGTCGTTGTTGCCGATCTCGATGGCCGTGTCGCAGCGTTCCTCTACTTCGGTCTCACGCCGGACGACGACGACTCTGTCGGGAGAACCGGTCACGTCTTCTCCATCCACACCGATCCGAACCTGACGGGGAGTGGCATCGGCACGACGCTCATGGAATACGCAGCGAGCGAAATGGCAGATGCCGCCTTTGCGGATGCGACTCTGTGGGTGGTTGCCGAGAACGATGGGGCGCGCCGGTTCTACGACCGACTGGGATGGCACACAGACGGAGCCCGCCGCACGGAGCTCCTCGGTTTGTCGGGAGAGCCGTGTGCCGCCCATGATGCGGAGACGATTCGGTATCGGCTGAGGCTCGGGGCAGAATCGTGACTGCCGAAGCCGCCACAGGTCCAACAGATGACAAACCCGACCGGGAGGACATTGCCTCATGACGCTCTGGGACGAAATCAACGAACAGCCCGCTGCGCTCCAGCGGCTTGTCGACTACAACCG
The DNA here is from genome assembly GCA_039715165.1 of Actinomycetota bacterium. Classification (GTDB taxonomy): domain Bacteria; phylum Actinomycetota; class Acidimicrobiia; order Spongiisociales; family UBA5794; genus JAHEEL01. Next base: position 6,335 of record JBDLHX010000071.1, on the reverse strand, counting down.
CGACACCGTCGACGACATTGCAGGGCGCATCCACGAAGCCCGGCCGTCGTCGGTGTTCATCGCAGCCCGTGGCACCTCGGACAACGCCGCGCGGTACGCCCTGTATGTGTGGGGAGCCCGTAATGGGTTGAATGTCTCGCTCGCAGCACCGTCGCTGTTCTCCGTCTACGAGCAGCCGCCCCGGCTCGACGGCGCCCTCGTCGTCGGCATCTCCCAGTCCGGTGAGTCCCCCGATCTCGTGGCGGTCCTCGAAGAGGCGAAGGCGCAGGGGAGGCCGACGCTCTCCATCACGAACTACCCCGACTCGCCGATGGCGCAGGCTGCCGATTTCGGCATCGAACTGCACGCGGGCGAGGAGCGTGCGATCGCGGCCACGAAGACGTACACGACGCAACTCGCGGCGATCGCCCTGCTGTCGAGCGCACTGCGTGGTGACACCGAGAGCCTCGACGGACTCGCTGAGAACGTTGCCGGCGTCCTCGATCAAGCCGACCGGATCGCCGAAGCCGCGACGATGTTCGCCGATGTCGACGACGCCGCGGTGCTCGGTCGTGGCTTCAACCACTCCACCGCGTTCGAGTGGGCGCTCAAGCTCCAGGAGCTGACCTACATCCTCGCCCACCCGTATTCGACGGCCGACTTCATGCACGGCCCCCTCGCCCTCGTCTCGATCGGCTTCCCCGTCTTCGCCGTCGCGCCGACCGGAGCGCCTCACCGAGCGATCCACGAGCTGCTCGACCGCCTCACGAATGAGCTCGGCTCACGCCTCGCGGTCATCTCCAACGATGACGCGACGCTCGGGCTTGCCGATGCGCCGATCCGGATCCCGGAGAGCCCCGAGTGGCTGAGCCCGATCACCGCTGTTGTCGCGGGGCAGCTCTTTGCCTACAACCTCGCGAAGGCGAAGGGCATCGACCCGGACTCGCCGCGGACCATCCAGAAGGTCACGCGAACGAAATGACCGATCCCCGGCCCCTGCCCCGGAAGGCGCAGCCACCGGCAACTACGCTGGAACGATGGACGCGGCCGCTCAACTGACCGAGCTCCTCGGCTCCGACCGGGTGCACACGCACCCGCTCGACCTGTTCATCTACGCGAAGGACGCCGGGGTGAGCCCGGGCGAACCGGCGGTCGTCGTCCTCCCTGAGAACACCGAAGAGGTCGCGGCGGTCATGCGCATCGCCCGCGCTGCGGAGATGTCGGTCGTGGCGCGCGGGGCGGGAACAGGGCTTGCCGGAGGTGCCATCCCTGCGCCGGGGTCGGTGCTCGTCGTTCTCACACGGATGAATCAGATCTTCGAGGTCGACGAGATCGGCCAGACCGCCTGGGTCGGCGCGGGGGTCATCAACCTCGCACTGTCGAACGCACTCGTCGACCGCAACCTCCACTTCGCCCCCGACCCGGCATCACAGCAGTCCGCCACGGTCGGCGGCAATGTGGGGACGAACGCGGGCGGTCCGCACTGCCTCGCCGAGGGCTCCACGATCGCCCACATCCTCGGCATGGAGATCGTCACCGTGGACGGCGAGATCATGACGATCGGAGGCGCGGCACCGGACCCGCCGGGGTACGACCTGAGAGGTCTCATCGTCGGTTCCGAGGGGACGCTCGCGATCGCCACCCGCATCCTCGTCAAGCTCACCGAGAACCCGCCCAACGTCGAGACGATGCTCATCGCATTCGCCGACATCACCGACGCCGCCAGAACCGTATCTGAGATCATCTCGGAAGGCCTCGTTCCGGCGGCGCTCGAGATGATGGACGGCCCGATGATCGAGGCAGTCGAGAACTTCATCCACGCTGGGCTCCCCGTCGGTGCGGGGGCCGTGCTTCTCGCCGAGGTCGTCGGCCACCTGAACGGCACCACCGCAGAAGCCGAACTGATTCGCGAGATCGCCGCCCGCAACGACGCCACCGACATCCGCACGGCCGCGGACGAAGCCGAGCGGGCGCTGCTCTGGAAGGGCCGCAAGTCCGCCTTCGGCGCCATCGCCCAATCGGCGCCCGACTACTACCTCAACGACACCGTCGTCCCTCGAACCCGCTTCGTCGACGTCGTGAACGAAACGTACGCGATCGCCGAGCGGTACGGGCTGCGCCTCCTCAACATCTTCCACGCAGGAGACGGGAACTTCCATCCCCTCGTCAGCTACGACGCATCGGAGCCGGGCATGACCGACAAGGTCGTTGCCGCTTCCCACGAGATGGCCGAAGCGGCGGTCGCCGCCGGGGGGACGTTGAGCGGTGAGCACGGCATCGGCATTGAGAAGCGCGATCTCATGCCGCGGGTCTTCACAGCCGACGACCTCGACGCCCAGGCGAGGATCCGCGAATCGTTCGACCCGGCGGGTCTCCTCAACCCAGGCAAGGTCCTTCCCGAGGGATCCCGCTGCTTCGACAGGCCGGCGACATGACGACATTGAATGCCGTCACCCGTCGGCTCTTCGAGCGTCTCCGCGACGAGGTGGCGAACGTCGACGCCGAATTCGCCGTGGCGCCCTCCTCCATCGAGGAGGCCGCGGCGGTGATCGCGGCTGCCGCCGACGCAGGCATCCCCACAGCATTCCTGGGTGGTGGCACCCACGGCGGTTACGGGAGCCGAACCGATGTCGATCTCGTCATCACCACGAGCCGGCTCAACCGGATCGTGGACTGGCAGCCGGATGATCTGACCGTCCTCGTCGAAGCCGGCGTCCCGGTTGACACGCTCGAAGACGAGATCGCCGACCGCAGCCAGACCGCCGTCTTCCCCGAGACAGCTCCGGGAGCGACCGTCGGCGGAGTCGTTGCTGCCGGGCTCTCCGGGTACCGGAGGCTCCGGTACGGCCCGACGCGCGACCGCGTGCTCCAGGTGCAGATCGCCACCGGGTACGGGAAGGCAATCACCGGAGGCAGCCCGGTCGTGAAGTCATCCACCGGGTACGGCGTGCCGCGACTCGCCACCGGGTCGCTGGGCAGTCTCGGCCTCATCGGGACGGTCATGCTCAAGCTGTGGTCTCACCCGCACACGACGGCAACCGTTGAGATCACCGATGCTGCGGCCGTCCTCGCCGAGACATACCGGCCGCTCGCGGTTCTCGAGACATCGGAAGGCTCGTACCTCTACCTCGGTGGTGCTCCCGAGCAGGTCGCTGCCCAGGCCCGCCACATAGGAGGCGAGCCGGTGCCGGGGCTCGCCTGGCCCGGTCAGATCGATGCTGCGATCCGGATCGAGTTCCGTGTCCCGGCACGCTTCGTTCGCCCCGCCATCGACCGTGCGCAGCGCCTCGGCACGTCACGGTGGATCGCCGAGCACGGCGTAGGGCGGGTCGAAGCCGACGTCGCGACGATCGACGCTGCGTCGTTCGGCAACGCTCGCGCATGGGCGGAATCGGTCGGTGGGGCGTTGGTCGTGGTGGCCGACGATGACCTCGGTGTCGACCCATGGGGAACACCGCCCGCGTCGGTCGAGATTCAGCGCAGGATCAAGGCGTCGTTTGATCCGTCCGGCATCTGCAACTCGGGCATCCTTCCGGGAGGCCTCTGATGGGTTGGCTGACCGAGTTCGCTCCGACCACGGCGGGTCTCAACGACTGCATCGACTGTGGCTTGTGCCTCCCGGTGTGCCCGACGTTCACGCTCACCGGGGACGAGTCGGCGTCGCCCCGCGGCCGCATTGCCGCAATGCGAGCCGTCGACCGGGGTATTGCCGATGTCGACGGCCGGTTCGCCGGAGTCGTCGATCTCTGCCTCCAATGCCTCGCATGTGAGACCGCATGTCCGTCACTCGTCTCGTTCGGCACGCTCATGGAAGGTGCGCGGGCCGAGGTCGTCGCTCACCGACCCGACGCTGCGGCGATCGGCAAGCGAGTGATCTTCGGCAGGCTCGTCGGGTTCCGCTGGGGGCTCGTGTTCCTCTCATGGCTCCTCGCTATCGCACAGCGTCTTCGCCTGACGAAGGTGCTCCCCGGCGCCGCGTCGAAGGCAGCTGCTTTGAGGCCGGTGCCGCTCCCGGTACCCGTCACCGCCGGGCACGAATGGTCACCGGAGGGTGAGCCGATCGGCACCGTCGGCTTCCTGTCCGGCTGCGTGATGGATCAGTGGTACTCCGACGTTCACGTCGCCGTGATCGAGGTGTTGCGGACCGCCGGCTATCGAGTCGTTGCTCCGAGGGAGCAGACGTGCTGTGGGGCGATCGCAGCACACGAAGGCGCGGCGCACGATGCGAAGCGGATGGCGGAACGCAACATCGACGCGTTCGCCGACTTCGACCTCGTAGTCGTGGACTCCGCGGGGTGCAGCGCCCACATGAAGGACTACGGCCACTGGGCCGAGGGCGGAGCCGACCTCGCCACCCGGATCATCGACGCGAACGAGATCATTGCCACGCTCATCGCCGACGGAGCTCTGCCATCGGTTGAAGGGGAGCGGGATCCGATCGCCGTGCAGGATCCCTGTCATCTGCGTCACGCCCAGGGAATCGTCGACGAGCCGCGGGCGATTCTGCGCGCCGCCGGCCTCGAGCCGGTCGAGATCGATCCGATCGGCATGTGCTGCGGCGCAGCCGGTGCCTATCAACTCTCCCACCCTGAGATATCCGATCAGCTCGGCCGGCGCAAGGCAACCCAGGTCGAAGCAACCGGTCTACGCCGCGTCGCGTCGGCGAACCCCGGCTGCGAGATGCAGCTCAAGACCTACCTCGATGACGGGTTCGAGGTGAAGCACCCGATCGAGCTGTACTGGGAGCAAGTAGCAAGACACAAGTAGGAAGTCACAAGACCGGACCCCGTTCTTGATACTTGATACTTGATACCCATCAAGTACCCGCCCGGGTTCCTCTTCAGCTCAGAGTTCGCGCGCGTACACGTGCATCAGCTCGGTCTCGAATCCGAGGCGCTTCGCCGTCCGCGTGAGCCAGTCGACGTTGGGGACCCACGCACTCATCGACTCGGCGCCGGACCCGATAGCGAGGTCGACGAGTGACCGGAGGAGATCGTCCGCATCCTCTTCTCTGGTCTCGAGCCAACCGACTTCGAAGCGGGACTCCGGAGCGGGCGCCGCCAGAGCCCAGCCGCCGCCGATCTCCCAGAAGGCACTCCCTCGCGCAGCGTTCTCGAGGTCGTCGATCGTCAGGCGACGGAAGGACCATTCGATGCCGAAGAGCCCTCTCGATGCTCGACCAAGCTCCCCGACCGACCACGACGCGAATGCCGGCTGCGCCTCCGCCGAACCTGCGGGGCGCGACCGGAGCTTCGATGGAAGTCGTCGGCCACCATTTCCTCCCGGGGACGGTGAAGCGTCGCCGACGGGCTTCGAGCAGCGCACAACCGACGTCACACGCCGGAGGCCTTCCTTTTCGACGTGACGGATCGAAGCCTCGTTCCAGTCCTCGATGAGGAGCCGTCCGATCTGCGCACCCATGTCTTGAGCCCACGCTGCGCCTTCGTCGGCGATCCTGCCTGCGATGCCTCGGCCCCGATAATCAGGGCGCACACGAGCGGCGTGGAACCATGCTTCGGTTGGCGAGAGCATCCGCACGCTCCCCATCGCGATTGGGACGTCATCGTTGCCGGTCGCCACCGCGACGAACGTGTCGTCTCGTTCGAGCCAGTCGAGGAAGACGTCCGCGACATAGTCGCCCCAGTCGAATGTGTTCGTGGTGAACGCCGCGATCGCCTCATGGTCAGAGGCCCTGGCAGCCCGGAGGGAGATATCGGAGGCCATAGACTCACTCTACGACCCGGTGCAGGAGCAGCGGCGGCCGCGGAGTGTGCCGAACGGGTTTGTTCCACTACGAGAGACCGTCGGAATGGTCTTGCCCGTCACTGATACGCTCAGATCAGAGGTGAGAGGAGGCGTCAGTGGAGATCGTCGATCTCTCTGCTGAATTCGAGGATTCCTACTTCCACTGTCTCGAGGACTGGTCCGCCGAGATGAAGGAGGCGGGAGACCACAAGGCACGTTGGTATCACAAGATGCGCGATCGCGGACTTCGCGTCAAGCTTGCTATTGACGACGAGCGTCGTCCGATCGGGATGATCCAGTATCTACCCATCGAGCACTCGATCGCTCTCGGGTCCGACCTCCACATGATCCTGTGCATCTGGGTCCACGGACACAAGGAGGGTGTCGGCAACCGGCAGGGTCGTGGAACGGGCAAGGCGTTGCTCGCCGCCGCCGAGAGCGATGCCAGAGAACTCGGTGCCAAGGGGTTGGCGGCGTGGGGCATCGTGTTCCCGTTCTGGATGAAGGCTCGGTGGTTCAAGAAGCACGGCTATCGCGCGGTCGATCGACAGGGAATGCGATCCCTGCTGTGGAAGCCCTTCACCGAGGACGCGGTGCCGCCTCGATGGATC
>JBDLHX010000070.1:0-12970 GCA_039715165.1 Actinomycetota bacterium | reverse complement strand
CGATGCCGACGTGTAGCCGGGTGCGACCATCGGGAGGACGGCGATGACGGCCAGCGTGCCGAAGACCAGAAGCGTGACGAGTGCGACGAGACCGAGGTAGAACCTGCCCTCGTCACTCCGCTTACTCCGGTCGCGGGTCCTCCCCGGATCCGGCTGGTCCGGATCCGGGGAGGCGTCCCGTGGGTCTGCGACGATCGTCATCGCTGGTCAGATGGGTCGGGCCCTAGCTGGTCGCCTGCCAGGTGAAGGCGGCTTCTGCGCCCTTGCCCTGGTAGCTGTTGCCCGCCCCGGACTGGAACGTCCAGGTGATGCCGTAGTACTGCGTGTCGCCGAAAGCTGTCGCCGTCCACGTGTCACCGAAGGAGGCACCATTGGCGCCTGCGAGCGTGCCGCCGTAGACGAGGCTTGAGGTACCGGCGCAGCCCGCGTCGGGGTAACGATCGATCGTGATGTCGAGAGCGGGCGCAAGCCCGGTGCTGCCCGCGGTGGAGACCGACGACAGGATCACATTGGCCGTGACACTGCCCTGGTAGATGACCGCAATGCAGTTGGAACCGGTGGCGCCGGGAACGAGGTTGGGCTCGGTGAACATCGCCCCAACTCCCTGGAAGTCGTCCGTCAGGACCACTGTGCCCGAATCCCAGGCGTTGCTGTCGTTCGAGGTGGTGTCGCTGAACGCAGCCCTCGACACGGTCATGATCATCAATAGGGCGAGCAAGAAGCCGCCCACAATGGCGGTTGCCCTGAACGTAGTTGCACGGGTCATCGCAGATCCTTTCTCATGTAGCTCTGACCTAGTGCATGAAGATCGGACCGTCTTGAGCCTCTATTGAGGACCTTTTCGCGCTCTCACCGCGCGTACCCAGGGTTGCAGTCCCCGCCGGCGGCGCAGCCAGCCCGCGGAATGCGACCGACTCCGGACTCTTCTCGAACAGTGGGCTGGGGAGACACCTATAGGCCGCTGCGATCCCTGGGTTCGCCAGGCACTAGGGTCGGTTCGCATGGAGGTTCCGTTCACCGTCGCCGTCGAAATCCCCCTCGTTGGGGACGAGCGGCGCAAGAACTGGGCGAAGACCGTCACGAACGTTGACGACTCCCTCGCCACCGGCTGGGCCTTCGATGGCGAGTTCATTGCGACCGGCGGGATCCAGGACGTCGAGCCCGGCTCCGTCGTACTCATCTACGGAGAGAAGGGCAGCCGCGCGAACCCCGCCATCGAAGCACGTGTGTACACCGTCAACACAGACGCCACGCTGAGCCTCCGAGCAACGGCACGCGGCAGAGCATGGGCGCGGACGCTGCGCGACACCATCGAGGAGCTCCTCGACGAGGCTGCGGAGACGCCGATCGAACAGCTTGGATGGAACCCGGACCTCATGCGCTATTCGGATGAGGCGCTCTCCGAAGAGATGAGCCGGCGGGGGCTCCGCTAGGAGCTCACATTCCGGCGGTTCGTGCTGTGATCAACCCAACCGTGATGATGTAGCTCGTTCCGATTGCCGCGACAAGCGACCAGAAGCGGCGGCGCGACCCAGCGCGTGCCCGCATCTCTTTACCCCTCTCTCAGCCCGGCGGCATTGTGGCACACCTCCAGCGACGCCGTGCACGTCCGAATCGCTTCAGGCGTCGTCGGCGCCGGCCGATTGCAGGGGGATGAGGAGACTCCTTTCGCTGGTGCTCGTTTCGGCAGTGCTCATTGCGGGCGCACCGGCCGCACTCGCGACAGACGAGCCCCCACCCGAGCCGCCGCCGGTTGAAGACACCACGTCCGATGCAGAGGAGCCGGCGCCGGCTCCCCGAGTTCCGAAGAAGCAGGTCCGTCGTATCAGGGTCACCCGCGACATCGTGTTCCCCGTCGTGGGCGCGAATCGCTTCAGCTCGACTTTCGGCAACTGCCGGGACAACTGCGAGCGTGAGCACCACGGCAACGACATCATGACCTACGGATGGAAGGGCGTGCCCGTCGTCGCGGCACATGACGGATGGATCCGGAAGGTGCGCGACGACGGCGAGTGGTGCAACGTAGAGATCACCGGTGTCGATGGCTGGTACACCCGCTATGTCCATCTCAACAACGACACGCCGGGCTACGACGACGAGATCTACTCGTGCATCCCCGAAGGGATCGAACCCGGTGTCTGGGTCGAGGCCGGTCAGCTCATCGGATGGGTCGGCGACTCAGGCAACGCCGAGACAACGCCGCCGCACGTCCACTTCGAGATCCGAACTCCGAGGGGTCTCCCCGTTGATCCGTACAGGTCGCTCAAGAAGGCCGAGCGGATCATGTTCTATCGCGTCAACGGAGATGATCCCGTGACTGCCGCTGCCGAGATCGCCGCGTACGCCTACCGCGAGGGATCCGGTGTCGTGAACATCATGGCGACGACGACCCATGAGGCGTTCCAATCAGGCGGGTTGTCGACGCTCAATCTCTCGGGTCCGCTGCTGCTCTCCGAGCCGGATCACCTGCCGGAGGCAACAATCGCGGCGCTCGAGGAGCTCAATCCGGGTCGCGTCATCATCGTTGGCGACGGACTCGGTGCCGGCGTGATCGAATCCCTCGAACGCGAGTACCCGATCGTCGAGCAGATGGGCCTCCCGGGGCCGATCCCCGACTCGTACATCGAACCGGACTCAGGCGAAGAAGTGGCAATCCCGGGACCGGGGCCGACCCCGTTCTCCCTCGTCATCGCAGGCGATACGAGCGACATCCCACAGGACTCACGCGACGATCTCGTACGGTCGGCGTGGACGATGCCGACGATGGTCTTCGCGGACACGGACGCGGCAAGGAAGATCGGACGCCACACGTATCAGGGGCCTGGACGGTCCGGGCGCAAGTACGTCCTCTACTTCCAGACCGGCGACGGCTACACGAAGTTCCGTGCAAAGGAGGCGCCGGAGACGCCACCGAACTACGGCGTCATCGTCCTTCCGGCGCACGAGGCGACTGAGGCCGCGCTGACCTTCCTCGCCAGCCTCGCCGACGCCCCCGTTCTCCCGCTCTGGCGGTAGTTACTCGCTGCAGAAGCGGATGATCTTGTCCTGGGCCGCTTCCATGACCTTCATCTGAAGGCCATTCAGGGCTCGAGCCAGGGCAAGCTCCTCCCCGATCACCGGAATCGGGTCATCGGTGGGGTTCCGTCTGGCCCGGCCCTTCGCCTCGAAGTGATCACCCATGAGATTGAGGACGGCGGCGACGGTCGTGGTGGTTTCATCCTCTTCGATGTGGACATCGATCCTGATGTCTTTCTCCACGGTGCTCCTCCACGTTGCTTGGGTCAATCCTCGCCCAGAACGCGGCGGATGGCTAGGGCCGATTGGGGAGGACACAAGACACAAGGCTGAACATGCGCTTCCGTCTTGCCGCTGGCCGTCCGGCATCTGCACGATCCCGAACGCCCGGCGGTGCTGCGACCGGGCCATCGTTCACACGATCGCGGGAAGCGGTACCGTTCCCGGCGATGTCCGTTCTCGTGCGATCCGGTCGATCCGTGTTCGCCGCCGCGCTGGTCTTGGCGGTCGTTGCTGCGGCGCTCATCGATGCTCGACCATCCGACGCGGCATCTGGAGGACCCGTCGACATCTGCCGGCCACACGCGAGCAACCCCGGATCGATCGACGGCATCCTCGTTCCCGCAGCGCTCCCGGCCGCAGACGCCGCCATCGTTGTCGGAGATCCCGACGCCGAGGACTTCCCGATGGCCCCGGCCCGCTATCCCGACGAGATGGGCCTGTGGGCTTCGACCGGGACGAACGGCGCAGCGCTGACGGCCACAGCCGCTCGAACATCGATCCCTGTTCCGACATCCGCGGTGCTCAACCTCGATCGCTCCGACAAGGCGGTGTCGGACGCGATCGTGCGGATCCACTGCGGCCTGCTCGAACGCAAGATTGAGCCCCACGAACTCGAGTACTGGGCCCGCCGCTACTGGAACGGATTGCCCCTCTCGTCCATCGCAGCAGCGTTCACGACCAGCACCGAGTTCATCGAACGACACGGCAACCCGTCCGATGAGGCGCTCGTCGCGATGCTCTACCGCACCGTCCTCGGTCGTGAACCCGCCGCCGGCGGCGTCAAGCCATTCTTGGAGATGCTGCACTCCGGCGAGATGACGCGAGGGAGCCTCGTCGTTGCGTTCACCGACTCTCCGGAATACGTGGCGATCACCGGCACGGCAACCCCGGAGAAGCCGCCCCTGCCGTACCCCGCCGTCGGCTCCGGGAGACGCGTCATCTACGCGAACCGTGAGGCCAGGGTGTGGTTCGTTGAAGCGACCGGCGAGCTCGCCAAGACGCACCAGGTGAGCGGCCGGCGGGGCGTGCCGAGCCCGGGCCGCTACCGGGTCTACTCGAAGTCGCGCTACGCGTGGGCGCCGTCCGACGGCATCACCATGGAGTACATGGTGCGATTCGCCCGGCAGGAGTGGCCGTATGGGTTCCACTCGATCCCCATCTGGCCGGACAAGAAGCCGCTCCAGACGAAGGAGCAGCTCGGGTCGCTGCGATCCGGCGGGTGCGTTAGACAGGACTTCGATGACGCCGCGTTCACGTTTGACTGGACCGATGTCGGCACCCGGGTGGTCATGATCCCGTGAGTGAGTACCGCCAGAGACTGTGAGTCGCCTCCCCCATTCGCCTGGATCCGCGGTTTCTTGTTGGTGGCCGAGCTGAAGGCCCTACCGCAGAAGCGATTCCGCGAACCTGGCTGCTCACGATCGAAGTGAACACCCACGGCAAGCGAGCCATTCCAAGTCTCCCCCACGCAGTGGGGGAGATGCCGAGGAGCGTCAGCGACGAGGCAGAGGGGGCAGAACGCAGACGGCCACTGGCATTTGGCCCCCTCTGCCCTGCCGGGCATCTCCCCCAGTTCCTGGGGGAGAAACCGAAGCGCCGTTGCACCGCGAAGAAACCGTGGATTGAGGGTCCCTTGGGGGGAGAAACCGAAGCGCCGTTGCACAGCGAAGACACCGTGGATTGAGGCTGTCGGCGGGGGAGACGTTCTGTTGTCTGTCGCTCCTCTTCCACAGAAGGCGGTCCGTCCCTACCATCGTTCGCATGACCGTCCGTTCCCAACACGACGCTGCCGCGCCCAGGCTCGGCGAGGTGTTCACCGGTGGGCTCCGGCTCATCCGGCAGTTCGTGCGCTGGCATCCGTGGTCGTTCACCCTCGCGGTTCTCGGGGCCGCTCTCTTTGTCTCGGCGATCGTTGCATCGGCCGTCGTCGTCGGGCGTATCACCGATCTCGTCGTCATCCCGGTTCTCGACGGAGGCGAGCCGATCGAGAACAAGGTCGTGTTCGCCGTGCTCGCCGTCATGGCGGTCGCCCTGTGGAAGGCAGCAGGGATCACGCTCCGTCGGACGGCGGCGAGCGCCCTCCAATTCCGCACCCGGGCCGACGCTCGGGAGAAGCTCATCGAGCACCAACTCCGGTTGCAGCTCGCCTGGCACGATCGCCGCTCGACCGGTGATCTCCTGTCCGTCAGCGAAGTCGACACACAGACCGGGACGTTCGTGCTCGCACCCCTCCCGTACGCAACCGGCGCTTCGCTCCTCCTGTTTGGGACGATCGTCCTCGTCTTCGCGACTCACTGGCTGCTCGGCGTCATCGCCCTTGTCGGCCTGTCGATCCTCGTGACGATCGACATCAAGGGAGCGTTCTCGCTCTTCACCGACTTCGAGGCAGCGCAGTACGAACGCGGCGCGGTGAGCGAGATCGCGCACGAGAGCATCGACGGCGCCCTGACCGTGAAGGCGCTCGGCAGGGAGGCGGAGGAGACGGATCGGTTCCGCCAAGCCGCGGCCGTTCTCCAGGAACGCCTCGTCGATATCGGCGTGCGATTCGCGAACTTCCGAGCAATCGTCGAGTCACTCCCGGCCGTGATCAACATCGCCATCCTCGTCGTCGGGGCAATCCTCGTGAGCGATGGTTCGATGACGCCGGGGCAGCTCGTGTCGCTGGCCTACCTGATCACCCTCATGGCGTTCCCGCTCCAACTCATCGGATTCGTGATCTTCGAGATGGCGCACAGCCAGGCGGCGTGGAGAAGGGTGCAAGAGATCCTCGATGCCGACGAGGTGATCGACCACGGGTCCTTGGCGGCAGAGAGCACGGGCGACGGCGCGGACGTGGACTCGCAAGACGTCCAGTTCTCGTACACGGAGGGAGACCCGATCCTCAGCGACGTCCGGCTCGAGATCCCGGCCGGCCGGACCGTGGCCGTTGTCGGGCCGACGGCCTCCGGCAAGTCGACGCTCGCGATGCTCCTCGCCCGGCTCTGGGACCCGAGCGACGGAGTCATCCACATCGATGGCCGCGACCTCCGAGAGTTCGCCCGCTCCGAGCTTGCGCTCGAGGTCGCGTTCGTTGCGCAGGAGTCGTTCCTCTTCGACGACACCGTGTGGGGCAACGTCACGCTCGGGGCGGAGCTCAACGACGACGACGTGCTGCGGGCGATGCGGCTCGCCGGCGTCGAGCGCTTCATCGCCGATCTGCCCGACGGCTACGACACGCGGATCGGGGAGCGAGGGACGAGCCTCAGCGGCGGCCAGAGACAGCGAGTCGCGCTCGCGCGTGCACTCGTGCGGCGCCCCCGGGTGCTCGTCCTCGACGATGCGACGTCGGCCGTCGACCCGTCGGTCGAGACGGAGATCCTCAGAGGTCTGCAAGGCGCCGAGCTGCCGTCGACCGTCGTCATCGTTGCATACCGTCGGTCGTCGATCATGTTGACGGACGAGGTTGTCTTCATGGACGAGGGCCGGGTCGTTGCCCACGGCAGTCACGACGAGCTGCTCGAGGCCGAGCCCGGGTATGAGCGACTACTCCGGGCATATGAGGAAGACGCCGCCCGGCGCGAGGAAGAGGCGCGGCCATGAGCGGATCAACAGGGAACGTTCTCCGTCGTGCATTCCACGTCGCTCCCGCGTTGTCGAAGGGGCTCAGGCTGACACTCGGACTCGCCGTCATCGGCACCGCCCTTCAGCTCGTCGTGCCGATCACGGTGCAGCGGATCATCGATAGCGTGCTCCTCGCTCCCGAAGAGGTCGAAGTCGGCTCGATCGGCGCCCTGGGTGCGTTCGCTCTCGGGGCGATCGCCCTCGCGATGTGGGCGAGGCGCACGTCGCTCGCCAGGCTCGCCCGCTCCTCGGTCGCGGGCCTCACCGACCTGCGGGTCACGACGTTCGAGTACCTCCACAAGCTCTCGATGCTCCACGTCCAATCCGAGCGTCGCGGGGCCCTGGTCAGCCGGGTCACATCCGACATCGAGACGATGCAGCAGTTCATGGAATGGGGCGGCGTGGGCATGATCCTGGGTGCCGCCCAGATCGCCCTCGCCGTGACGGTGATGGTGGTCTACGAGTGGCGTTTGGCGGTCATGATCGTTGTCGGTGTGCTCATGTACTCGGCGATGCTCGTCTGGTTCCAGCGCATCTTGAGACGTGCTCACGACCGTGTTCGAGAACGGGTCGCCGATTCGCTCTCGGTCATCGGAGAAGCAACCGCGGGTCTTCCCACCGTGCGTGCCTTCGGCATGGAGTCGGCCGTGCAGGGCAAGGTCACGACGGCGCTCGACAGCCAGTATCGGGCTGAGTACGGAGCCGGGGCCTTGGCAGCTGTGCTCTTCTCCTCGGCCGAGGTGTTCGCCGGCGTGATCACGGCATCGGTCGTCGCCGTCGGCATCGTGTTCGGCGTTGCGTGGGGACTCAGTGCAGGGACGCTGGTGGCGTTCCTGTTCCTCGTCACGCTCCTCGTCGAACCGGTGCAGATGCTCGTCGAGACCATCAACCAGGCACAATCCGCGGCCGCAGGGCTCAGGAAGGTTCTCGACGTCCTCGACACGCCGATCGAGGTGGGCGATCCAGCCGACGGCGTGGCACTCCCGGACGTGCCTCTCGACGTTCGCTTCGACGGAGTCCGGTTCCGGTATCCGACGGGTGACGACGTGCTGATCGACGTGTCGGTCGCCATCGAAGTCGGGGAGCGGGTCGCCGTTGTCGGTGAGACGGGCTCGGGGAAGACGACGTTCGCGAAGCTCGCGACTCGCCTCCTCGACCCGGCGGAAGGGGAGATCACGATCGCCGGGACACCGGTCGACCGGATCCGGTTCGGATCGCTGCGGTCCCGCGTCTCCTACGTCCCGCAAGAAGGGTTCCTCTTTGACGGAACCGTTGCCGACAACGTCCGATACGGCAAGCCGGACGTCGGCGACGATGGGATCAGAACAGCGTTCGCCGACCTCGATCTGCTCGACTGGGTGGAGTCCCTATCCGATGGCATCGCGACGCGGGTCGGTGAGCGCGGCGGAAGCCTGTCGGCGGGCGAACGCCAGCTCGTCGCCATCGTCCGGGCGTGGGTCGCGAACCCCGACCTGCTCGTGCTCGACGAGGCCACGTCGGCCGTCGATCCGGCGCTCGAGGTGCAGATTCGCCGAGCCATCGAACGACTCACCGCAGGTCGCACGTCGATAACGGTTGCGCATCGACTGTCGACGGCAGAAGCCTCGGACACCGTCCTCGTTTTCGACGGCGGCAGGATCGTTGAGCGGGGCCCGCACCGCAACCTCGTCGACGCAGGCGGTGTCTATGCGGAGCTTCACCGTGACTGGGAAGGTGCGGTAGCGGATAGGCCATGAGCTGCAAGACCCGATCCCACGCCGCCTCTTGCCGCTTGAAGCTCCGACCCGGGTCGCGTCACGAAAGGCCCACATCCCGACGTACCATCCGCTCTCGCAATCCGGGGAGGATGCATTGAAGAACGAAGCAAGCTGGGACCGCATCGTGCGGGTGGTGCTCGGTGTCGTATTGATCGGGCTCGGGCTCGGTGGTGTGATCGGTTCGCCGTGGGGATGGATCGCTGCGCTCGTCGGCGCCGTCTTCCTCGTCACCGGGGCACTCGGCGTCTGCCCGATCTACTTGCTGCTCAAGACCAGCACGAACAGCAACGAATCCGAATAGGCGCAGCATGATGGCCCGGCCCCGATCGCAGATCCTCTACTTCTACGGAACCGACTGTCCCGTCTGCAAGACGATGGAACCGTTCATCGACGAGGCGGGGGAGAAGTTCGAGGGCCGGGTCGCTCTACGCAAGGTGAACGTGGCGAGAGACCAAAAGCTCGCCAAGCAGTTCCGTGTCATGGCGGTTCCCACGACTGTCTCCGTGTTGAACGGCTCGGAGGTCACCCGGATCGTTGGGGCGAAGACCCCGGGCCGGCTCCGGCGTCTCTTCGAGTCGGCCGAGACCGGCGAGGCCGTCGAGGCGGCGATGTCGCCGGTCGACCGCGGCCTGCGGCTCATCGCAGCGGCCGGATTCGCCGGATTCGCCCTTTGGACCGGCGTATGGATCCTCTGGGCGCTCGTTCTCGTCGCACTCGTTGCGGCGTTCTGGGACAAGATTCGTCGCTAGGCGCCGCTTCGGATTGATCCGCAGGCTCGCGACAACCCCTGAATGCCGAAAGCCCCCATGAAGGGGGCTTCCGTGAACCTTGTGAGGTGGACCGATGCGGTCTATTTGGATCATCCCGCATTGGGTACTACTTACCCCGCCGGCCGTCCCACCGGTTCTCGACCATTATCGACCCGTTCTCGCCGACGTTTGAGGATTTCCTGACCGTTTCCGAGATTTGGTGCGATCGACCTATGAGGTCACAATGAGCGGCCGGAGGCAGAACGGATGCTCAAACTCGTCGACTTGAGCAAGCGCTTCGGCGATGTCGTTGCGCTTGACGGCGCCGGCTTCGCCGTCGATCGCGGGCGGATTCTCGGATTCCTCGGTCCAAACGGTGCAGGGAAGACCACGGCGATGCGTGCCGTGTTCGGGCTGATCCGGCCCGATTCGGGGACGATTCGCTGGAACGGCGGTGAGGTTGGTCCTCAGGAACGACTCCGCTTTGGGTACATGCCGGAGGAGCGTGGTCTCTACCCGAAGATGAAGGTCCGGCCGCAGCTCCTCCACTTCGCGCGACTCTCCGGCTTGTCGAGTTCGGAGGCCGGAGACGCGGTCGACCACTGGCTCGGCGTGCTCGGACTCGCCGACCGGGGCGACGCGAAGCTCGAGGAGCTCTCTCACGGCAACCAGCAGCGGATCCAGCTTGCCGCGGCCCTCGCTCACAACCCCGAGCTCCTCATTCTCGACGAGCCGTTCGCCGGCCTCGATCCGATCGGCGTCGAGTCCCTGGCCGAGAACCTCCGAGAGCTCGCGTCGGAGGGCGTGACGATCGTGTTTTCCAGCCACCAACTCGATCTCGTTGAGGACGTGTGCGAGGACGTCGCCATCATCAACGAAGGCCGCGTGGTGCTCGCCGGGGACCTCGACGTCATCAGGAACCGGTCGTCGAAGCGCCGCCTGACCGTTGACGTGGATGGTGAGCCGTGGGTTCCCGACTGGCCGGGTGTCGAGGTGGTCGACGGTCCGGGGCCGGCCCACTGCATCGTCGACGACGATGCCCCCATCGCCGACCTGCTCGCCGCCGCCGGGGAGGTAGGAGTCGTCAACCGATTCCTGTTCGAGCCGCCTCGGCTCACCGACCTGTTCCGAGAGGCGGTGAACTCGTGAAGCCGTGGACCCAGGTGCTGCTGCTGGCGAAGCGGGAGTTCCTCGAGCGGGGACGGAGCAAGCCGTTCATCATCACGATGGCACTCTTGGTCGTCGCGATCCTTGCGATCGGACCGGTCGTCAACCTGCTGTCGGGCGATGAAGAGGAGGCAACGAAGATCGGGCTGACCGGGGAGGAGCCCCCCGGCATTGAACAAGAGCTTCACACTCAGGCAGTCCTGTTCGACGTGGAGATCGACGTCGATCGGTTTCCGACCCGAGCCGCAGCAGAGACCGCGCTCGTCGACGGAGAGGCGGCGGTCGTTCTCGTGGACGGGACTGAGATCGTCTTCCACACCGATAGCTCGTCCCGGCTGACGGCACTCGTTCACGGTGCCATCGATACAACGGTGAAGACGGCGGCGCTCACTGAGTTGGGCTTGTCGGAGAGCGAGATCGCCTCGGTCGTCGAACCGGTACCGATCGAGATCACGACGCTCGAGGAACAGAACATTCAGGACGAGGCGAAACGAGGGGCGGCGTTCGCCGGGGCGATCCTTCTGTACATATCGATCATCATGTTCGGCCAGTTCGTGGCGATGGGCACCGTTGAGGAGAAACAGAACAGGGTCGTCGAGGTCATTCTGTCTCGGGTCCGGCCGTGGCAGGTGCTCGTTGGCAAGGTGGCCGGCATCGGACTCCTGGGGCTGCTGCAACTCGTCATCTTCGCCGGGGCGGCATACACGTCCGCCCAACTCGCGGATCCCCCCGACATCGACGTTGCCGGAATCGGCCTGCCGATCATCGCCTCGCTGCTCTTCTGGTTCATCCTCGGCTACGCGTTCTACGCATTCCTCTATGCAGCGGTGGGGTCGACGGTGTCACGGCAGGAGGACCTGCAGGGCGCGATCATGATTCCGATCGTCCTGATCATGCCGGGGTACATCCTCGCGATCGCGGCGGCCGAGAATCCCGACGCGCTTCTCCCGACCGTCGCTTCCTGGCTGCCTCCGTGGGCCCCGTTCGTGATGCCTGTTCGGATCGCTTCCGGTGTTGCCCAGCCGTGGGAGATCGTGGTGGCGATCATCGGAACGGTGCTTGGGGCGATCGCTCTCGTGTGGGGCGGATCCCGGGTCTACTCGGGGGCACTGCTGCGGACCGGGGGCAAGGTGAAGCTCCGCGAGGCCTGGAAAGCCGCGAGCGAGTAGCAAGACAGAAGTAGCAAGACACAAGGTTTGCTTCGGGGTTCGGTCTTGTTTCTTGCTTCTTGCTTCTCAGGAGACGAACCACTGGATCGCCCGGGTCAGCGGTCCCGGCTTCTCCAGTTTCGGGGTGTGAACGAGCAACGCAGGGCAGTCGACCGCCTCCGCGATCCGGTCGGCCAGGTCTGCAACGAGGTGGAGCCGGTGCGACGGTGCGCCGAGGATGACGAGGTTGGCGCCGCGGGCGAGCCCGGTAAGTGTTTCGACGAGGTCATCGGTGGGCTTGATCCGATCATCCCACGGAACCGTGAGATTCGCCCCGAGCTGCTTGTGGTAGGCGCTGATCGACTCGGCCTGCGCCGGCGGTGCGTCCGTCGGCGTGAGGTGAACGAACCGAAGCTCAGCGTCCTCATAGCGGGCGATGTGGTCGGCGATCTCCAACTTCACGGGGTCGTACGGACCACCGGTTCCGAGCACCGCGATGCGGTCGATGTTGTCGACGGCCCGGTTTCGCAGGAACAGCGAGTCGCACGTCAGGTGATCCTGGAGCCAGTGCAGATCCCTGATGACGTGGCGGGTCGCCCTGAGCTCCTGGGGCAAGTCGGCGATGAAGAGGTCGACGCCCTCCCGCTCGACGAACGCGTGAACCATCCCGCGGCGGTCCTCGTCGGTGTAGTGGTCGGTAGTGACCTGGATACCCAGCGCCCGTGCCCGTGCGAGATCGTCGTCGGTCGGGATCATGCGTCGGGTACGAGCATCGAAGTTGATGACGTGGATCCGGCCGCCGGGCGACGCGGCGAGACGCAGCGCGAGACGGAACAGCGTGTGCTGCCGGTTCGGACGCGTGGGCCGGCGGGTGAGAACGAGGATGTGTCTTCGCCCCCCGGTGGCGATGGCATCGGCGGCGTGGTGGACGAGACGCGCGTCCTCGCGGAGCCGAAGGGCGTCTCGTGCGGCCGACTCCTTCACCGCCCGGGATTGCCCGAACGTCCGATACCAGGTGATCCCCGCCACGATGAACAGGGCGGCTCCCACAAGCGGGATCGTGCCCATCTGGGTCAACAGGAGGAGGGAGGCGAGGATGCCGAAGATCTGGGGCGCTGGGTAGATGGGGGACCTGAACGAGGGCCTGTACCAATCGAGCTTCGCCTCGCGGAATGCGATGAGGGCGAGGTTCACGAGGGCGAAGACGAGGAGCTGGAACGCCGATGCGAGCTTTGCGAGTTCGATGAGGGGC
>JBDLHX010000069.1:0-13126 GCA_039715165.1 Actinomycetota bacterium | reverse complement strand
TCCATCTCTTCGCCGAGATATGCCTTGATGACGTTCGGATCACGCTGGACCTCGGACGGGACACCCGTGGCGATGCGCTCGCCGAAGTCGATGACCATCACCCGGTCCGCGATGTCCATGACGAGCCCCATGTCGTGCTCGACGAGGATGAGGGCGATCCCCAACTCCTCCCGGATGTCGAGGATGAAGCGGGCCATGTCCTCAGTCTCTTCGAGGTTCATGCCGGCAACCGGCTCGTCGAGGAGGAGCAGCTCCGGCTCCATCGCGAGGGCACGACCCAGCTCGACCCGCTTCTGAACGCCGTACGGCAGCATCGCGACCGGGTACTTGCGCCAGCGGGCGATCTCGAGCAGGTCGATGATGTCTTCGACCACGGCCCGGCTCGCAAGCTCCTCTTTCTTGGCCGGACCGACCCAGAAGGCACCGTCCCACCACGACGTCTTTGTGCGCACGTGACGGCCCAGCATGATGTTCTCGAGGACGGTCATGTGGGCGAAGAGTTCGATGTTCTGGAACGTTCGCGCGACGCCGAGTTCGGCCACACGGTCGGGCCTCCGACCGAGGATGTCCTCGCCCTTCCACCGGATTGCTCCGGTCTGAGGCTTGTAGACGCCGTTGATGCAGTTGAACGTGGATGTCTTCCCTGCGCCGTTCGGGCCGATGATGGCGAACAGCTCGCTGTCGTCGACGTGGAACGACACGTCGTCGAGCGCCGTGATCCCCTTGAACGAGAGACTCACGTTCTCGAACTCGAGGAGGTGTTCGTAGCCGCCACCCTCGGTGGTGCGGTCGAAACGAAGTGCGGAACGACGGGATGTCACGACAGCCACCTCTTCCGCCGCTTGTAGTGCTTCACGTCACGGAACGACTTGCGCTCCCCCTCGCCGTGGAGGCCGAGGTAGAACTCCTGCACGTCCTCGTCACCGAGGAGCTTCTGCGGATCGCCGTCCATGACGACCTTCCCGGTCTCCATGATGTAGCCGTAATCGGCGATCGACAGGGCCATGTTCGCGTTCTGCTCGATCAGCAGAACCGACGTTCCCTGCTTGTTGATGTCCACGATGATGTCGCGGATCTGTTGGACGAGCATCGGTGCGAGCCCGAGCGTCGGCTCATCGAGGATGAGCAGCTTCGGGTCGGCCATGAGCGCACGTCCGATGGCGAGCATCTGTTGCTCACCACCCGAGAGGTAGCCGGCCGTGTCCTTCCTCCGGCCCTTGAGCACGGGGAAGAGGTCCATGACCCGCTCGTACGCGGCGGCGACCGAGCTGCGATCCGAGTTCGTGAATGCCCCGGTTCGCAGATTGTCGTCGACCGACATCTCGGCGAAGATCCGGCGGCCTTCGAGCACCTGGGCGATGCCCATCTTGACGATCGAAGACGGGTCCTTCTCATCGATGCGCTTGTCGTCGAAGGTGACGGAGCCCTTCGTGATGTCGCCTTCGTGGACGTCGAGGATGCCGGTCACGGCCCTCAGCGTCGTCGTCTTCCCTGCGCCGTTCGCACCAAGGAGCGCGACGATCTGGCCGTCGCGCACATCGAGCGAGAGCCCGCGCAGCACGAGGACGACGTCGTTATAGACGACCTCCAGGTTTGCGACTTCGAGCATCCGTTCCTCTCGTTGGTTGGTAGGTGGCCGGGCCCGAAGGCCCGGCCACCCGATCGTTCGCTTACAGCTGGTAGCAGGCTTCGGTGAACTCGAAGCTCTCCGCGGTCGGTCCCACGAAGTTGGATTCGACGATCTCCGAGCCGGAGCCGCCGGCTTCGAGGTTCGCGACCGACGGACGCCACAGCGTGATCGCACGCTGGATCTGGTCGGCCGTGCTGCCCACGTAGTTCTCGTTCGGCGCGGCACCCTGGAAGTCCACGTCGTCGAGCGAGTAGATGGCGTTGTACACGCCCTCACGGGTCATGTCACCGCTCGCGTAGGCCGCTTCGAGTGCAGCGTGGACGAGCATCGCCTCGATGACGCCGAGACCGACGTAGTCGTTCGCGGGGATGTCGGCGCCTGAGCCCTCGACGAGCTGCATGATGAGCGCCATACCGGCGGAGTCGCCGCCCCACGGCTGCATGTAGAAGCCGCCGTACCAGTCACGCTGGATCGCGTCGGCGATCGGCGAACCGAGGAACGCCGGGTTGTAGGTCGGGCCTGCGCCGGACCACTTCGCCTCAAAGCCCTGCTGGAGGGCATTTCCGTACACCTCGGAGAAGGTGCTCGGGGTCGTCGTGACGTAGACGAGGTCGGCGCCCGAGGCGACGATCGCGTCCGCGACCGGCTTCAGGTCCTGACCGGGGACGATCGTGCCGGAGCCGTCATGGACGACTTCGACGCCGTTGATCTCTGCCCACTTGAGCGCGCCGGCCATCGAGTCGAGGCCGAAGTCGCCCGGAATCGATGCAACGGCGAGCGTCGGAGCGTCGTTGCCTGCGTCCGCTTCTTCCTGCGCCATCCAGTCGAGGAGGCTCATCGCCTCGAGACAGTACGGAGCGCCGGTGTGAAGCACGTTGGGAAGGACGTTCGTGTCGGTCCAGCCCGAGTACCAGGTCGCCGGCACGGCGATCATGTGATCCTCTTCGAGAGCATCGCCGATCGCAAGCGTCTGCGGGGTGCCGGTCGTATGGCTGATCGCCACGACCTTGTCCCGGATTTCGTCGTACGCGGCGATGTGCCCTTCAACGGTGTAGGCCGTGTCACGGGTCTCCATGATGACCTCGTAGCCCTGCATGCCGCCGTTGGCGTTCAGCCAACCCCAGTACATCTGCTGGCCGGCGATGATCGGCTTGACGAGCGGCGAGAACGGACCGGTGAGATCGGCGGTCTGGCCGAGCGTGATCGTCATGGCATCGTTGTCGACGCCGAAGTCGACCTTGATCTCGGCGGGCGCTTCGGGTGCAGCCGTGGTCGTCGTCTCCTCGGTGCCGCCCTCTTCGGGCGCAGCCGTGGTCGTCGTCTCCTCGGTGCCGCTCTCAGCAGCAGTCGTTGTGGTTTCTTCGCCGTCGCTGCCACAGGCCGCCGCAATGAGCGCCAGCACGAGCACCAGGGCGAAGATTCTCAGCTTCTTCACTTTGTCCTCCTCAGATCCGACCTTCGTGCCCTGGCCTGGGGCAGTCGGATGGTTGCTAATAGGTGAATGGCCACGCTTTCCAGTAGTTGCGGACACGGATCCAGATGCCGTAGAGACCGAGCGGTTCGAAGATGAGGAAACCGATGAGCAGCAGGCCGTAGAGCACGATGTTGAACTCACCGACATTGAGACCCGGGGACGTGCCGGGGAGCGTGGAGACGATCCCGCCGTCGGTCTCGCTCGTCGCGACGATCAGGTTCGCTATTCCCGCGAACAGCCCCGTGCCTGTCTCCGCCGTTGAAGCGAGCAAGTGCGTGAAATCCTGCACGACTCGGGGAAGCACGATCACGAACGCTGTGCCGAGAAGGGCGCCGCTGGCGGTTCCGAGGCCGCCGATGAGCAGCATCGCCACGAACTCGACCGATAGCAGCAGTGAGAAGCTCTCCGGGACGAGACGCCCGAGGAACGCCCCGAGCATCGCCCCGCCCATGCCGGCGAACGCAGAAGACAGAGCGAACGCGATGGTCTTGTGCTTCGCATCGGCGACGCCCATCACCTCGGCGGCGATGTCGCGGTCGCGGATCGACATGAAAGCCCTGCCGATGCGGGTTCGCTGGATGTTCTTCGCCACGATGAGCGCGACGATCGCGAACACGAGGAGCAGAAGATATGTCTTCGCCTCGCTCGACATCTCGACACCGAACCACGGACCGTCCGTCGTGAAGTCGACGAGCGGCGCCTCCTCCTTCCAGAGGCGGAACTCGAATCGCGGGAACTTGCGGCCCGCCTGAGCGCCTCCGGTGATGAACGGGGTGCTCCGGAAGATCCACTCGCCGATGAAGACGAGTCCCAGCGTCACGATTGCGAGATAGATGCCGCGAACGCGCACGGCCGTCGGGGCAACGAGCGCTCCGACGGTGGCGGCGACGACGCCGGCGGCAGGGAGCCAGATCCAGATCGGGAGACCGAGACCCCAGTGGGCCTTGCCGACCTCACCGCCGAGGACGGCCGCCGTGTAGGCACCAATACCGATGAAGAAGGCGTGCCCAAGCGAAATCTGGCCGGCGAGGCCGGACAGAACATGCGCCCCAAGTGCCGCAATGGCGAAGATCGCGATCCGGCTGAGGATCTTCAACCAGTCGTTGTCGGCGAGGAACCCAAGACCGGGGATGACGCGGAACGGGATGAGTACGAGGACCGCGAGGAAGACGAGCGCGGCTGTCTTCTGCGTCCACGTGGGCAGCAACGACATCTCGGACCCGTAGGAGACGAAGAGGCGGGGTCGAGTTCTCATACGCGCCGGATCTCCTCAGTTCCGAACAGGCCGTACGGTCGGATGAGCAGCACAATCATCATCACGATGTACGGCATGACGCCGGAGAAACCGAGGCCGAGGAACGACCACGCCTCCCCCGTGAGATAGGCGCCGGCGTAGGACTCGGCGAGACCGACGATGAACCCGCCGACCACCGCGCCGGTGATCGAGTCGAGCCCCCCGATGACGATCGCTGGGAGCGCGCGGAATGCGAAGAATGCGGTCGTGTTGCTCACACCGATAGCGGACCGCGGGAACAGGGACGAGAAGATGCCGGCCGTTGCCGCCAGCGCGGCGCCGATCGCCCACGCCATGGCGAAGATTCGGCCGGCGCTGATGCCCTGGGCCATCGCAGCTTCCTGGTCGAAAGCCGTCGCGCGCATCGCCACGCCGTACCGGGATCTGAAGAACAGCGCTATCCCGATGAGCGTGATGATCGTCACGATGACCGTGGCGATCTCTGTCTTCGCGACCACCGCCGGCCCGATGTTGACCACATCGGCTCCCCACGGGTCACCCATCGGCCGGGGGTTCGCTCCGATGAGGTCGACGGTGATCGTCCGGATCACGATGTCGAGGGCGATCGTGATCATCACGACCGAGAAGAGCGGCTCTCCGATCATCGGCCGGATCGCGAGCCGCTCGAGAACGAGACCGACCACTGCCGTCAGCAGCACAGCAACGAGTGCCGAGAGGATCCACTGCATCGTCACGGGGAGGAACGTCGCGTACCGGCCCGGGAAGTTGATGACGGTGGCGAGGTAGGCGGCGAAGAAGGCACCGAGCGCGGCGATGGCGCCGTGCGCGAAGTTGAGGACCTGGGTCGCCTTGTAGATGAGGACGAGACCGAGGGCGAGCAGCGCGTAGATCGCGCCGAGAGCGATGCCGCTGCTCGTCGCGTTCGCGAACTTCTCGGCGGCGTCCTGCCCTCCGGCCTGCGCGAAAGCGAGGATCTCGAGCATCACGAGCCGTACATCTCTGTGATGAGGCCGGCGAACATCTCCTCCATCGCCTTCCTCTTGATCTTCTGCGTAGCCGTCAACTCGCCATCCTCATGGTCGAGCTCCTTCGGGATCATCCGGAACTTCTTGATCTGCTCCACGCTGGCGAACTTGTCGTTCGTCTCCTTGACGACTCCCTGCATGAGCTCGATGACTTCCGGCTTCTCAGAGAGGTCGCGGTAGGTCGTGTACGGGATCTGCTTCGAGAGCGCCCAATTACCGACAACGTCATACTCGATCGCGATGAGCGCCGTGAGGTACTTGCGGCCGTCGCCGATGATCATCGCCTCTTTGACGAACGGCGAGGTCTTGAGGCTGTTCTCGATCTCGGACGGGGAGATGTTCTTGCCGCCCGACGTGATGATGATGTGCTTGATCCGGTCGATGATCTTGAGGTGGGTCCCGTCGACCCACACGCCGACGTCGCCGGTCTTGAGCCAGCCGTCTTCGGTGAATGTCTCGGCGGTCTCGTCGGGCTTGTTCCAGTAGCCGAGGAAGTTGCCGTCGTGCTTCGTCTGGATCTCGCCGGTCTCCTCGTCGAGTCGCAGGCCGATGCCGGGGTACGGCTCGCCGACGGTGCCGACCTTGTTCCGGCCGTAGAAGTTGAGCGTCGCGACGGCGCTGTTCTCCGTCATGCCGTAGAGCTCGACGATCGGCACGCCGAATCCCATGAAGAACTCGATGACCTCCGGTGCGATCGGTGCGGCACTCGTCCCGGCCCACCGGCAGCGGCGGAGGCCGACCCGTTCCCTGAGGGCGCGGAACATGATGAGGTTGCCGACCCAGTAGGCGAGGCGGGCGCCGATCGTGTACTCGCCGTCGTTCTTCACCCGGCTCCTGCCGATGTAGCCGGCGAGCTTGAGGCCGACGGCGTTGAAGAGCCGCTTCATGAACGTGGCGTCGTTCAGCTTGATGAGGATCGTGGCGTGGATCTTCTCCCAGATGCGGGGCACAGCGAAGAACAGCGTCGGCTGGATCTCCTGGAGGTTCACCTGGACGGTCTCGATCGACTCGGCGAAGTTCAGGACTGCGCCGGACGAGCACATCGTCCACGTCGACATGATGCGCTCAGCCACGTGGCCGAGCGGAAGGTACGTGAGGACGAGGTCGTCGGGACCGGGCATCTTGCCGTCGGACGTGCGGCCCTCGGCGTGGATGATGTTTTCGATAGCGTACGTGGCGTTCGCGTTCGTCAGCATCGCGCCCTTCGGCGGCCCGGTCGTGCCCGACGTGTAGACGAGCGTGACGATGTCGTCCGGCCTGGCCTCGGCCATCGTGTCCGCAACGGTTCCAGGATGCTCGTCGCGGTGAGCGCGGCCGAGGTCCATGAAGTCGTCCCAGAACATGAGGCGGTCGTCGTCGTAGGAGCGGAGACCCCGCGGCTCGATGTAGATGATCGTGGTCACGCTCCCGAAAGCGTCCCGGGGTGCCTCAACGACCTTGTCGACCTGCTCCTGGTCTTCTGCAAGGTGGATCTGCGCGCCCGAGTCATTGACGAGGTACTGCACTTCGGCCGTTGGATTTGTCGGGTAGAGGCCCGTCGACATGGACCGGATCGCGACCGCGGCGAGGTCGAAGATGACCCATTCGGGCCGATCCTCGGAGTGGATGGAGACGACGTCGCCTCGCTGAACGCCGAGAGCGAGGAGGCCGTGGGCCGCGACGACGATCTCTTCCCAGATCTGGGCCCAGGTGCGCTCCTGCCAGATGCCGAAGTCTTTGTCGCGCATGGCGATGTCGTCGGGCGTCGTACGTGCCCGTTCCCTGACCATCCAGGCAACGGTTTTGTACGCGCCAGATAGATCGGGTCCCCCCACACGTTCGAGTGTGGCCGTCACTTGTGTCGCCTCCAGGTGTTCAGCCGGCGGGGGAACATTAGACCAAGCAGGGTTAACCATGTCTGCTAGGTCGGTGCTAGGGCCAAACGGCCATATCCCCACCACCGCATACCCAGGGTTCCAGTCCCCGCATACGGCGCCACCAGCCCGCGGAATGCGGCCGCCGCGCGTGTCCATTCATTCTCTGGGCCCGTGGCCGCGCATACGGGGACTGGAACCCTGGGTATGGGAATGAGGTCAAGAGGGGTCGCGGCCGACGATCATCTCTGCCGCTTCGCGAACCGACGGGTTCCGATCCTTCGCCGCCGCCCTGATCGCCGGTTCGATCTCAGGCGAATCGAAAACCGTCAGCGCCACAACCGCCCTCCTCCGAACCTGGGGTGGCGCGGCCGCGACGAGCTCCAGCAGAACCGGCACAGCCGCGTCGTCACCAATCGCTCCGAGCGCAGCGACGGCGGCCTCGCGGCTCGCCCTGTCGGCATCGCTGGTCGCCACTTCGATGAGCCACGGCACCGCATCCGCGATACTGAGCTCCCCGTATGCCGTCGCTACGGCTTCGACGACACGAGCGTCCTCATCCCACCGCGCCTCCTCGAGCACGGCGGCGAAGGCCTCACTCATGGCGCCAAGCGCCTCGACGGCTGCAGCCCGAACCGCGCCGTCCGGATCGCCGACGGCCAGTCCCCCAACGATCGATACCGCATGCTCCGAAAGGCCCTGTGCAACGCACACCGAGACGGCGAGCCGGCGCGTCGCCGCATCGTCGTGGGAGAGGAACGACGTCGGATCGTCGAGAAGCCGGACGAGCGCGTCACGGTCGGCGCCCGGCGCCGCGTCAGGAGTGATGGAGATCCTCCCTCACCCACTCGGCACCGCCCGGCCAGTGTTCCTTCTTCCAGATCGGTGCCCGCGCCTTGATCTCATCGATGAGGTAGCGGCCTGCGGGGAAGGCGTCGCCGCGATGCGCCGACGAGACGGCAACGGCAATCGTGATCTCACCGACGGCGAGCTCCCCGACCCGGTGAACCGCTGCGACGCGAAGCACGGGCCATCGCTCCCTCACTTCGGCGATCACCTCGGCGATCTTCTCACCAACTTGCTCGTCGTATGCCTCGTACTGGAGGTGTGTCACGCCGTCCCGTCCAGGCGAGTGATCACGAACGGTGCCGACGAAGAGCACCACGGCCCCCGCATCGGGCGCCGAAACCGCCTCGACGACGCGCCCCGGCTCAATCGGATCGGGGGAAACGAGAACGAGATCTGCTTGGGGAGATAGGTGGTCTGAGGTCATACAATCGGCTCCGTGGACGACACTACCCGCGGGCACGATCCTGGGACGTCGGAGCCCCAGCCGATCGAGGAGACCACGGAATCCCTCCCGGATCCGTGGAACGCTCCGTCGGCGGAACCGACTCCTCCACCAACGCGCCATCAGCCGCACGGCGCCGAGCCCTCGCGCCGGGGTCACCTCTCGACCGGCGTCGTAGCATTCATCTCTGCCGTCCTCGGTGCAGCCGCCGTCGTAGGCATCCTGGCCCTTCTCGGCCTCTTCTCTACCGCCACGGTCGACCCAGCCGACACACCCGAAGCCGTGACCGAGCCGGCGGGTACGACTGAGCCGACGATCGTCCAGGAGGCAACCACCGAGATCGTCGCGAGCCCCGCAGATGTGAATATCGCAGAGGCGGTCGCTGTGAAGGTCGTTCCCTCCGTCGTCACCGTCGAGGTGGGCAACCTCGCCGACAACGTCCTCACGCTCACCGGAACCGGATCGGGCGTGATCCTCGACAACGGCTACGTCGTGACGAATCATCACGTGATCGAAGACGCCGATGTGAGTCGCATCGTCCTCCAGGACGGCCGCACCTACGACGCTGAGATCATCGGCTCCGACTCATACACCGACCTCGCCGTGCTCAGGGTCGACATCGATGGCCTGACGCCGATCGAGTTCGGTTCGACCGGCGGAATGGTGATCGGCCAGCTCGCCGTCGCCGTCGGCAATCCCCTCGGGCAGGAGGGCGGCGCTTCGCTGACCGTCGGCGTGATCTCCGCTCTGTCCCGCACCGTCGACTTCGGCGATGAGAGCAGCCTCTACGGACTCCTCCAGACCGACGCCCCCATCAACTCCGGTTCGAGTGGCGGCGCACTCGTCGATGCCGAGGGACTCCTCATCGGCATCACATCGGCGATCGGCGTGAGCCGGGCCGGCGCCGAGGGCATCGGCTACGCGATCCCGGTCGAGCTCGTGGAGCGCATCGCCGACGAGATCATCAAGACCGGGGGCGTGCTCCACTCCTTCATCGGAATCTACGGCGCCGACTATGTAGAGACGGCCGAAGACGGTGCACTCATTCCAGCCGGCGCAGAGATCAAGGAGCTGTGGGACGGACCGGAAGGCTCGGCCGCCGGCGACGCAGGATTCCAGCCCGAGGATGTCATCGTCGCCGTCGAAGATACCGAGATCTCCGCAATGGAGGACCTCGTCATCGCGCTCCGGCTCTATCACGTGGGCGACGAGATCGACGTGACCGTGAACCGGGGCGGCGAACTCATAACCGCCACCCTCACCCTCGCCGAGCGCCCGGAGGATCCCGAGCCGCTCCCCACCGACGAGGACTACGAAGAGGACAATGGTGACGGGTGAGGCTCCCTTCAGCAGCGACGGCGACGACCTGTTCGCCCAGCTCTTCCGCCTCTTCCAGTCGTCCGGCCCCGTCAACTGGCAGCTCGCAAAGGAATTGACGAAGAACCTCGCGGGTGAACGCGAGCCGATCGAGCCCGGCCTCGCTGAGGAGTACCTCGAGCTTGCTCATGTCGCCGAGTTGAAGATCCAGGCAGCGGCGGAGCTCCCCGCTCCGTCACCCGGCGATCTCAATCCGACCGACAGGGCGACATGGGCACTCGAGAACCAGCAGACGTTCCGGATTCTCGTTGAGCCACTCGCCGACAAGCTGAGCGGGAGCTTTGGCGGCATCCCCGGCATCGAGTCGCTCGGGCAGATGGGCGCGGCCCTTCAGCCACTCGGCCCCGCATTGTTGGGGATGCAGGCCGGGACGATGATCGGTTTCATGTCCCACCGCGTTCTCGGCCAATTCGATACCGGCATCCCGGCCGTCGACCACGACAAGCCGTACGTCGTCGTCCCGAACGTCGAAGCGTTTGCTTTCGAGGCGGAGGTCGACCCTCGCCAGGTCCGGCTGTGGGCCACGCTCCATGAGATGCTCTTCCAACGGCTCATGGAGGTCGAGTGGCTGAGAGGCCACTTCGTGTCGGTGGTGAACTCCTTCTACGACACGGTGGAGTTCGATCTCTCGGACCTCATGGGTCAGATGGGTGCGCTCGAGGACCCCGACCAGATCCGCAACCTCCTCGGAGAAGAGGGGGCAAACGCACCGGCGCTGCTCAAGGGCACATCGGATCCGGACCGACTCGCCGCCATCCAGTCCTTCACCGCGTTTGTCGAAGGCTACGGCGACTACCTCGTCCGCAAAGCCGGGGCCGATCTTCTCCCCGATCTCGAACGTATCGAGACGGCGAACACGCGACGCCGTTCCGAGCCCGATCAGGCCGAGCAGTATCTCCAGCAGGTCGTCGGCCTCGAACTCCAGCGTCATCGAGCCGGAGATGCCGCGGACTTCTGCGCCGAGCTCGAGAGCCGGTGGGGCACCGACGCACTCGAACGTATCTGGGAGCAGGCGGAGAACCTGCCGACGCTGTCGGAGCTGACCGACCCGGTCGGATGGGCAGCCCGCGTGATGATGGATCAATTCGAGTTGTGACCTTCGAGACCGAAGGCCACAACTCGAAGCCCACAGTTCACAATTGACAGCCAACAGCCGAACCATGCCTTGCTGTCCACTATCTGCTGTCCACTGTCTGCTGCGAAGCAACTAGATTCCGTGGCACTCTTTGGAAGGAGTCTCCCCATGGCCGTCGCAGCAGGTTCGACTGCACCCGCCTTCTCACTGCCGGATCAGGACAAGAACACCGTCACGCTCGACGATCTCAAAGGCAAGAAGAGCCTCATCGTCTTCATTCCGTTCCCGTTCACCGGCATCTGTGACGATGAGGGCTGCGCAATCCGCGACCATCTCGCGATGCTCAACGACTTCGACGCCAACGTCGCCATCATCACCTGCCACGCCGTCCCGGTCACGAAGAAGTGGTCGGATGAGAACGGCTTCGCCTTCCCGGTTCTCTCTGACTTCTGGCCGCACGGCGCCGTGGCCACCGAGTACGGGGCCTTCAACGAGACCGTCGGCGGTGCGAATCGCCTCACGTTCGTCCTCGACGCCGATGGGATCGTTCAGACGGTCATCGACAGCGGCGCACTCGGCATCGGACGCGAGTTCGACGAGTACGTCACCGCCTTGGGCCAGATCGACTAGCGGCCATGAGCGGTAGCACACAGCGCAGGGGGTCGACGGTCCGGGGATCCATTGGGATCTTCCTTGCGATCATCGCAGCGCTCATCACCTGGATGTCGGTCGATGGTGCTTGGCTGCACGAGCGGGTCTTCGACACCGACGCGTTCGTCGAGTCTCTCGAGCCGCTCCCCCAAGAACCGGCCGTCTCGATGGCGATCGCCCTCCGCACGACCGAAGCCCTGGGCCGCAATCTCGAGGTCGAGGCAAGAGTCGCGGAGGCACTGCCGGATCGCCTCGCGTTCCTCGCTCCGAAGTTCGTCGGGTTCGTCGGTGACTACGTCTACGACCTGGCGATCAAGATCATCGAATCTGACGCGTTCGCGAACGTGTGGCGTGTCGGGCTCGAGAGGGTCCATGCAACGACGATCGGCATCCTCGAGGGTGACGTCGCGACGACCGAGACGGGGAACGTGGGCATCAGCCTCGATGGGTTGGCCGGTCTCGTCCTCGACCGTCTCGAGGAGCGCGACCTCGACCTCTTCGAACACGTCGAAATCTCGATGGGCGAGATCGTGTTCATCCAGGCCGAGACGCTCGCCAGACCCCGCGCCCTCGTCAACGTGTTCCACACGAGTGCTCTGGCTCTGCCTGTGGTGGCCCTCGCTCTCCTCTTCCTCGCGGTGATCATCGATTGGGATCATCTGCGGGCTGTGCAGATCTGGGGCTACTGGACGGCGCTCATCACGTTGCTCGGTCTCGGCGCTATCCGCCTCTCCACGAACATGGTGGGCGACTCGATCGAGAGCGAGGTCGACCGTGCCGCGGCACGCGTGATCTGGGACGCCCTCCTGGATGGGTATCTCAGGATCTCCGCGATCGTGGGATTGACTGCGTTCACGATCGGCTTCGCTGCGTGGGGCCTGAGACGCGTTCACCGTATGAAGACCGCGAGAGCAATGGCGCCTTAGAGCCAGGAAGCAAGAAGACTGCGCCCAATCTTGCCTCTTTCAGGGAGCGCAGCGACCGGTCTTGCTGCTTGAGCGAGGCGGAGTCGATCGGTCTTGGCTCTTGGCTCTACTCGTCCAGGCGATACCCCACTCCACGCACCGTCTCGATCGTCGGGGCACCCTCGACCTGCTCAAGCTTGCGGCGAAGGCGCCGGATGTGCTGGTCGAGCGTCTTCGAGTCGGTCCAGGTGATACCCCAGATCTCGTCGAGAAGCCTCTCTCGCTCAATGATGCGGCCTCGCTCGAGCATCAGCGCTTCGAGTACCTCGAATTCCTTGCGAGGTAGGTCGAAAACGGTCTCTTCGATGCGAAGCTGGTAGCGGCCCGGATCGAGCACCGCCGTACCGACGACGAGCAGGTCGTCGGACCCGGATGCGATCCCGACCGGCGCCCTGCGGAGAGTGGCACGCACGCGTGCCAGAAGCTCCCGAATCGAGTACGGCTTCGTGAGGTAGTCGTCGGCGCCGAGTTCGAGCGCCGTGACGATGTCCGACTCGGCGTCTTTGGCCGACAGCACGATGACCGGCACC
>JBDLHX010000068.1:0-13495 GCA_039715165.1 Actinomycetota bacterium | reverse complement strand
ACCTCCCGGTGATGCAGGGGGAGGAGCTCCTCGGGATCGTGGACATCCGCGACATCCTCTGGGCCCTCCGCAACCCCTAAACCCGCGTACCCAGGGTTGCAGTCCCCGTATACGGCGCCACCAGCCCGCGGAATGAAGGACGCCCGGGGACTACGCCCTCTCGAGTAGCTGCCTCACCGTTGACACGACTTCGTCGGGGGCGCGTGTCACATCGATCCATGTGAACCGGACTACACGCCAGCCGTGCAGCAACGCCTGCCGGTCCCGTTCGCGATCGCGGGCGAACGCCTCGACCAACTCGTGCCACCTTCTCGAGTCCCATTCGATTGCCAGCCTTGCCTTTAGGTACGCGACATCGAAGCGCTGGTTCAGACTCCACGGTATCGGATACTCGAATCGTGGTTCTGGAAGGCCGCCATCGCGGAGTACCTGGGCGCCGAGACGCTCGAGCGGAGTGCCATCTCTTGGGCCGACTTCGCGCTCCTCAAGGATCCATCTGAGCTTCCTGATCCCAGGCTTGCCTCTCCGGGCGACTTGATCAACGACGGTCTGCACGGCCTCGATGCTCGTTTGTCGATCGGCAACGGCGGAGGCCAGAACAGCGGTGAGGTGCCTCGTTGTGAGAAAGCGGGAGAGGTCGACAATCGTTCGGGGGACGGTTGTGACGGGAAGATCGTCGATCTCGGTGATGTGTTCATCACGGAGATCGTGACATCGGCGGACTATCACACCGGGGAAGTCATGGGTCGTCCGGGAGTGAACCAGCACGGTCGCTACTCCGCGGCGCAGCTTCTGCATGTCGTGGAGTTCAGCGGCCGTGTCGTGAGAGACGACGGCGTTGGGGAGTGTTGCGACAGCCGCTCGCACCAGATCCAACGCTTCGGGCATGTCGATGATCCGGTAGCCGAAGTGGCCGAGAGGTGTCCAACGGCCATCGCGTACACGCCGGTCAATCTGTCCCTTGGTGAGTCCGCTGTCGAGGGCCTGATCTCTGCGGATCGCCCCGCCCTGAGAGGTGGCGATTTCTGCAATCAGTCTGTCGGAATTCATGAGGCCAACATGCCAGATGCGCGGCCGCGATTCCAGACTTTGGATAAGCCTTCATTCCGCGGGCTGGTGGCGCCGTATACGGGGACTGCAACCCTGGGTACGCGGCTTTAGGGGTGGGGGATCCAGACGAGGGCCACGTCCGAGACCGTGACGTCGTTCTTCTCGAGGCCGATCTCGATCGCCTCGACGCTCGTCGCCTTGGCGTCCCAGGCGTCGACAAGGTCCGCTACCTCGTCTTCGAACTCTTCTTGAAGCGCCTCGTACTCGGCGACCTTGGCATCGACCTTGTCCGCCGCTGCATCGACTTTGCGTTGAGCCGTCCGTCGTGCCTTCATCGACGACGAGATGCTCCGAGACCGCGAACGGCCGGAGAGCATGTCGAAGACGGCCCCCGCCATCATGTCGACATCTCCACCCGCCGCGTCACGTCTTGCCGACTCTGCCTGGGCCCCGTACTTGTCGATGGCGAGTTGGACGCGTCGCAGCTTCTTCTCGTAGCTGTTTGCGAGCTTGGCGGTCGCCGCGTCGGCTTGTTCCTCAGCCGCCGCCCGGCATCTGGTCAGGAAGTCCTCCTCCGACTCGCCGATCCGTGAGTAGAGCTTGAGTTCGGCGTTCTTGAGAACGGTCAGCCGGCCTTCGGTGTACACCTGTTCCTTGAATCCGACCGAGAGGGATTTCCAGTACGCCTTGGAGTCGATCCGAACCTCAGGAAGCTCATACGGCACGCCGGGGAGGCCGTCTGCAATGAGGTCTCTGGCATCGTGGTCGACCTCGACCGCGGCCGATGGGTCATCGGATAGGGGATGGAGAATGGCCTCCCACTCCGTGACATGGTCGATCCCGGCGCGTGTGTCGTCGTAGCGGGCGCTGACGCGAACAGCGGCGGCGGCTTCGTATCGCTGCGGCGTACCGGTAGCGCCGACGGTCGACGCCCACTCTGCGGCCGGATCGAGGTGGAACACCGCGGTCCCCTCGGCGACGGGGGGCATCACGGTCACAGCGGAGTCGCCGAGCGTCGGAGTATCCGTCGCAGGTGCTGGGGTCCGCTCAGACGGCGCCGGTCTGTCCTCGGTCAGCGCGGAGATCTGGCTCGCAGTGAGCGGTCCTCGCAGATACGACATCGCCCACCTCGTCGTGAAGAGCTGCGGCTCGTCGCGCGTGCTGTGAAGAAGGAACGACCGCTTCGACAAGCCCGAGATGCGTCGGTCGAGGTCCGCTACGTCGACGTTCCCGGACGCCGACGAGAGCGCTTCGACGATACGAAGCTTGTCTCGCTCCGTCTGGAGGCGGCCGATGCACCACGTGCCGGCATTCGACATGGCTTTGTAGTCGAGGTCGACCGGGTTCTGAGTGGAGAGAAGCAGCCCAACGCCGAAGGCCCTGGCCTGTTTGAGCAGCGTGAGGATTGGACGCTTGGACGGTGGGTTCGATGTCGGGGGCACGTAGCCGAACACCTCGTCCATGTACGCGAGGGCCCGGAGCTCGCCGCTGCCCTGCTGCGTCCTCATCCAAGTGATGAGCTTCGAGAGCACGAGCGTGACGACGAATTGGCGCTCTTCATCGGAGAGGTGGGCGAGGTAGACAATCGCCGCCTGTGGCTTCCCGTTCTCGTCCCACAGCAGGCGTTCGATATCGAGTGGGGCGCCGTTCATCCAGGTGGCGAAGCCGGGCGAGGCGAGAAGACCGTTGAGCCGCATGGCGAGGTCGAGCCGGTCGCTTGCCGGGAAGAACGTCTCGATGTCGAACACGCCGAGCTTGCGCATGGGTGGGCGCTGGATCCATCCGAGGAGGGTCTCCATGCCGAGGGACTGCCCGTTCCTCCAGGCGTGCTCGATCAAGTTTGCGATCAGGATGTTCTCGCGCGACGAGATGGGGTCGGCCTCGATGCCGATCAGACCGAGGAGTCCGGCGGTGAAACCCTGGATCTCGTCGCGCAGGGACTCGGCGTTGTCGTCGAACGCACCGACCGGCGCGTCGAGCGACCCAACGACGTTCAAGGGGGTTCCGGCTGAAGAACCCGGGGTGTAGATCGTGAAGCCGGCCCGGTCCCGCAGCGCACCGATGTCGGCGCCGCTGAGTCCCCAACCGGCCAGGCCGTTCGACCACAGCGTCGCCGCGTCGGCGGCCGCGTCGGCTGCGCTCTGACCCTTGTCGGCGAGCGAAGCTGGGTCGATCCATGGCTCGAAGT
This sequence comes from Actinomycetota bacterium, assembly GCA_039715165.1. GTDB lineage: Bacteria > Actinomycetota > Acidimicrobiia > Spongiisociales > UBA5794 > JAHEEL01. The sequence goes on along the minus strand of JBDLHX010000068.1, from coordinate 10,257 downwards.
CGGCTGGGGCGAGGTCGGGGAATGTCAGGAGGAGGTTCGTCATGTCCCCCTTCGGGTCGATGACCAAAGCTGGCACACCCGAGCGGAGGGCCTCCTCGAGGTAGATGATGCCGAGCCCGGTCTTGCCCGAACCCGTCATGCCGACGATGACGCCGTGCGTCGTGAGATCGGATGAGTCGTAGAGCGTGCGCTCGTCGGGGAGGCGGTCCCCGGTGTCCGGGTCGATCGGTCCACCGATGAAGAAGTCAGCCATGCGGGCACGGTAGTTGGGAAGGCGACGCGATTCCCCATTGTGTGGGCTGTCGACGTTGCATACGACGTCGCGAACCCTGGGTACGCTGGCGGTATGGCCAATGAATCCATCGCCCTCCCCCAGCCCGCCCCCGAGCGACGGGTCTTCACCAACCGCACGTTGAACATGCGCTCGATCAAGGCGATCGGGTACGACATGGATTACACCCTCACCCAGTACAACGCCGAGGCATTCGAGGAGTGCGCGTTCTCACACGCTCGGAGCCGCCTTGCCGAGGTGGGCTGGCCTGTCGAGCTCCTCACCTTCGACGCCTCGATGGTGAGTCGGGGCCTCGTTATGGATCTCGAGCTCGGAAATCTCGTGAAGGCGAGTCGCTTCGGGTGGGTGATCCGCGCCACCCACGGGACCCGATTCCTCGACTACCACGAACTCCGCGGGGCCTACCAGGGAACGCTGGTCGACCTCTCAGAGGATCGCTACGTATTCCTCAACACACTCTTCTCTCTCTCCGAGGCGAGCCTGTTCGCACAGGGTGTCGAACTCCTCGACGTGGGGAAGCTCCCGAGTGGATTGAGCTACCGGGAGCTCTGGGCGACGGTGCGCGCGGCGGTCGACGGCGCCCACCGCGACGGGCTCCTCAAGGCGGACGTGCTCGCCGATCCGGAGCACTTCATCTCAGTCGACGGCGACATTGTTGCAAGTCTCCTCGACCAGAAGCACGCCGGCAAGCGCCTCATGTTGATCACGAACTCCGAGTGGAGCTTCGCGAACGAGATCATGACCTACACGTTCGACCGGTACCTCCCCGATGGCGAGACGTGGCGTGATCTCTTCGGGACGGTGATCGTGTCATCGGCGAAGCCGGGCTTCTTCACATCATCGAATCCGCTCTACAAGGTCGTCGACGAAGAGCACGGACTGCTCGCGCCTCACCACGGTTCGATCGAGCGCGGCGGGGTCTTCTACGGTGGCAATGCGCGGCTCGTCGAAGAGAGCCTGGGCCTGACGGGCGACGAGTTCCTCTACGTCGGGGATCATCTCTACGGGGACGTCCACTACTCGAAGGGCCTGCTGCGGTGGCGCACCGCGCTCATCCTGCAGGAACTCGAGACCGAGATCGGGGCCCTCAGCGAGTTCCTCGCTACGCAGGAGCAGCTGGGCGTGCTCATGGCGGAGAAGGAGCGCCTTGAGGCGAAGCTGAGCGCAGAGCGACTCGCCGACCTCAGGGCGAGGGAGGGCTACGCGGAGCCGATGATCGAGATCGCCGACGGGAGTGCGGCGATCTCGACGACGCGAAACGAACTCCTCGCTCTCGACGACACGATCGCTCCGCTCGCCATCGAGGCGGGGCAGTTGCGGAATGAGGCGTGGGGGCAGATGATGCGTGCCGGCGCCGACAAGAGCCTGCTCGCCCGCCAGATCGAGCGATATGCGGACATCTACACGTCACGCGTATCGAATCTGCTCTATCCGGGGCCGTACGCGATGTTCCGCATGGGACGCCAGGATCTACCGCACGATCCTCATACACAGCACGAGACCCACTGAGCCAAGCCACGGGCTGCGAGCGGCGAGCCGACCTGACTACTACTGACTACTGGTCTGCTCGTCTTCGAGATCCGCGTCGTCGACGATGACATCGAACCGATCCATGCAGTCGGCGCAGCGATAGGGAACGATGTCCCCCGGCATCGGTGGGTCGTCCGGCGGGAAGCCGGTGAGGAGATGCGCCTTGCCACCGCACTCGACGCACGGAATCCACTCCGGGATCGGGCTCATCGAACCTCCTATTTCACTGTGATGACGGTGCAGTCGGCAGAGTGCGCAACCTTGTGCGACACGCTCCCGAGGAGCAAGCCGGAGAAGTCACCGAGCCCGCGGCGGCCCATCACAACGACATCGGCCCTCGTCGCGTGCGCCGTCTCACAGATCGTCTGCGCCGGCGATCCGAGCTCCACCGCGGTCGTGATCCTCTCGACGCCGAGTCTTCGGGCCCGCTCAGCAGCGCTCTCAACGATCTTCTCGCCGGCGGTCTGGAGCACCGAACGCGATTCCGCATAGAGCCCCTCGAGCTCTGCATAGGCTCCGAGCGCGAGCGGCACCGTCGATGCGTACGACACGACGTTGAGGATCGTGAGATCGGCCTCGTACCTCACCGCGAGATCCGACGCGAAGTCGAGCGCCCGGTCTGCATGGCTCGATCCGTCAACCGCAACCAGAACATGGGACACCATGCGCCACCTCCTTCCACCCCCAGTGTCGCGCGCCATACGCCCGGTGGCTAGGGCATCTCGCAATTGGCGGGATCCCAGATCGATAGGATGCGGCCAACTCAGGGGGTGCGGTGTCGATTGAACGGTGGATAGGGCTCGCAGCATGTGGTGTGATCGCCGGCGCCGCGCTGCTCTGGATGATGGGGGAGCCGCCACCCGACCAGGCGTTTTGCACCGCCGACATGATCGTCGTCGATGTGCCGGATGGCTGGGACCTCAACCGCGATGGCGCCAATGACTGCCGATGGACGCTGTTCGATTCCGCCGGTGAGCGAGCCCCCGACGAGGTCTACGAGGGCCTTTCGATCGAGGCCCCGCCGCCGGTTCGTTCCGGCCCGGAGTCTGTGGTCGCAGGGGTCGTGTTTGTGGCGGCGGTTGGCATCGGTATCGCCGTAGTGGTCACTCGTTCTCGGGAGCGCGAGGGCTAGGCACCTCACGATTCCGCTGCTGGTACTCTTCGAGCGCCATCGATCCCCGCGGGAGAGCGACGCAGGTCGCGCCGAAGGAGCAAGCACCCCGCGAATCTCGCAGGCACACGGACCGTGGGGTGAGGCGCATCTGGAGAGCAGGGCTGCGGCCCTCACCGAAGGGGAAAGCCGCTGCGGCGGTGAATCTCTCAGGTCATCCGACAGACGGGGCGGACGAACCGCCGTGCCCGCTCGAGGAGACAAAGATGACCGACACCCCGTTCTCGGATCTCGAGCCGACGGCCGACTTCCTCGGCCGCCACCTCGGCCCTGCCGGGCACGACGTGCCGGCGATGCTCGATGCCATCGGTGTGAGTTCCCTCGACGACCTCATCGACCGGGCCGTCCCGCCGCAGATCCGAACCGACAACGGACACGATCTTCCCGGTCCGATGACCGAGACCGACGTGGTTGCCCGTCTCCGAGGGATCGCAGCGAGAAACGAGCGCTACACGTCGCTCATCGGCATGGGCTACACCGGGACGATCCTGCCTCCGGTGATCCAGCGCAACGTCCTCGAGAACCCCGGCTGGTACACCGCGTACACCCCGTATCAGCCCGAGATCTCGCAGGGCCGGCTCGAAGCACTCCTCAATTTCCAGACAATGGTCTCGGACCTCACCGGCATGGACATCGCCAATTCTTCCCTCCTCGACGAGGGCACGGCCGCCGCCGAGGCGATGGCGATGCTCAAGCGGGTGAACCGCCGATCCGGACCTGTCTTCCTTGTCGATGAGGAGGCCCATCCGCAGACGATCGAGGTGATCAAGACGAGAGCGACCCCGCTCGGCCTCGATGTCATGATCAGCGACCCGCACGGGGATCTCCCTGAAGGGACGTTCGCGGTCCTCATCCAGTATCCCGGCACGCACGGCACCGTGCGCGACCACGCTGCAGCAGTCGAACGCATCCACGATGCAGGCGCCCTCGCCGTCTTCGCCGTCGACCTCCTCGCCATGACGCTGCTCACCCCGCCGGGCGAGATCGGCGCCGACGCCGTGGTCGGCAGCACGCAGCGCTTCGGCGTCCCGATGATGTTCGGCGGCCCCCACGCCGCGTTCATGGCGACGAGTGAGCAGCACAAGCGACAACTCCCCGGACGCATGGTCGGCGTGTCGAAGGACGCAGACGGCCGGGTCGCGCTCCGCCTTGCCCTCCAGACCCGCGAACAGCACATCCGTCGCGAGAAGGCGACGTCGAACATCTGCACCGCGCAGGTCCTCCTCGCCGTGATGGCCGGCCTCTACGGCGTCTACCACGGCCCCGACGGCCTCGTTCGCATCGCCTCCCGTATCCACCGGCTCACGAGTGCGCTTGCCGATGGCTTGAGAGCCGGCGGCTTCACCGTCGTCAACGAGACGTGGTTCGACACGCTCACCGTCAAGGTGCCGAGCGCAGACGAGACGCTCGCGAAGGCCCGGCACCGCAAGATCAACCTCCGACCGGTGGACGCTGCGACGGTGGGTGTGACGCTCGACGAGACGATCACGCCCGCGTACGTCGATGCACTCCTTGAGGTCTTCGGCGTCGACGGCAACACCGCAGAACTCGTGGATTCCGCGGAGTCGGGTATTCCCAACAACCTTGCTCGCACGAGCGAGTTCATGACGCACGAGGTCTTCCACTCCTACCGGTCGGAGACCGAGATGATGCGCTATCTCCGGCGCCTTCAGGACCGCGACATCGGCCTCGATCGCTCGATGATCCCGCTTGGGTCGTGCACGATGAAGCTCAACGCCGCGGCCGAGATGACGGCCATCAGCTGGCCCGAGTTCACCGATCTCCACCCGTTCGTACCTCTCGATCAGGCGATGGGCTACATGGAGCTGATCGGGGACCTCGAACGGTGGCTCGCCGACATCACCGGCTACGACGCCGTCTCACTGCAGCCCAACTCGGGTGCCCAGGGTGAGTTCACCGGCCTCATGGCGATCAAGGCGTACCAGGAGTCGATCGGCGAAGGACATCGCGATGTCTGCCTCATCCCGGCATCGGCACACGGCACGAACCCGGCGTCCGCGTCGATGGCGGGCATGCGCGTCGTGGTCATCAAGACCGACGAGGACGGAAGCATCGACGTTGCCGACCTCCGCGCCAAGGCCGATCAGCACACCGGCGACCTCGCCGCGATCATGGTCACCTATCCATCGACGCACGGCGTGTTCGAAGCGTCGATCGTCGAGGTGTGCGACATCGTCCACGACAACGGCGGCCAGGTCTACCTCGACGGCGCGAACCTCAACGCGATGGTTGGCATCGCTGAGCCGGGTGTGTTCGGCAGCGACGTTTCGCACCTGAACCTGCACAAGACGTTCGCCATTCCGCACGGAGGCGGTGGTCCGGGCGTGGGACCCGTTGCGGTCCGAGCACACCTCGCTCCGTTCCTCCCCGGACATCCGCTCGTTCCCGACATGCCGGGGCACGAGGATGGGATCGGAGCGGTGGCCTCTGCCCCGTTCGGGTCGGCGGGAGTCCTCCCGATCTCGTGGGCGTACATAGCAATGATGGGGATCGAGGGCCTCCGTGAAGCGACGGAGATCGCGATCCTCAGCGCCAACTACGTCGCCGCCCGGCTCGCCCCGCACTATCCGGTTCTGTACACGGGCAACGACGGGCTCGTCGCGCACGAGTGCATTATCGACATCCGGGGCATCCAGGCCGATACGGGTGTCACGAACGAGGACATCGCTAAGCGCCTCATCGACTACGGCTTCCACGCTCCGACGATGTCGTTCCCGGTCGCCGGCACGCTCATGATCGAGCCGACCGAGTCGGAATCGAAGTACGAACTCGACCGGTTCTGCGACGCGATGATCGCGATCAAGGGCGAGATCGACGCAGTCGCAGGTGGCGAGGTCTCCCTCGACGAGAGCGTGATGCGCAGGTCCCCGCACCCGGCCGAGGTCGTCTCCGCCGACGAGTGGGACCGCTCCTACGGGCGGGAAGAGGCGGCATATCCGCTCGACACGCTCCGTCGGGACAAGTACTGGGTACCCGTGTCTCGTATCGACAACGCGTTCGGCGACCGGCATGTCTTCTGCTCGTGTCCACCCATGGATGCCTACGAGGCGGGAGCGGAGAGCATCTTCGGTGAGGTGACGAGCCGGGTTCGTGTGGCGGACGAGTAGGAGGGGAGCGAGGGGGTGCCGCACGATGACACCGATGAATCGTGGCTGGCGATGATGGAGCGAGCCCCGATGATTGGGCTCACGCCTCGGCGGAGCTGACGGGCCGCTCCTCAGCCCCACGCATCGCCCAGCGGTCGAGCGGTGAGAAGAGGACCGTTGCGACGGCGAGAGCGACGCCCGAGGTGGCGAACATCGCACTCCACCCTGCCGAGTCGATGATGGCCCCGAGGATGGGGCTGCCGATGACAAGCCCGATGTCGAAGAGTGCCGTGAAGAACGCCATCGCGGATCCCCGATCGGAGTCGGGCGCCCGGTCGACGAGCATCGCGGTCAGGATTGGGAACGTGAAACCGTGTCCGGCTCCGCACAGCGCACCGGCAATTGCGATGCTCATCCAGGTGCCTGCACCGGCGAGGACGAAGAACCCCACGGCGAGCGCAGCCAGCGACGGATAGAGGACGCGCTTCCTTCCGATGCGGTCGGGGAGCCAACCGAAGAAGATCCGTTCGAGGATGGCGAGGACGACGTACGCCGAGAAGAAGAGTCCGACGCTCCCGATTCCGGTGTCGTCGACGTAGCGGCGGATGAACACGAAGTAGCCCGTGAGTACCGCGGAGAACGAGCCGAGGAGCCACCAGATGGGGAGGAGTTCCCGCATTGCAACGATGCGCCAGAAGCCGCGTCTCACCTGACCGTCGAGAAGTACCGGCCGGCGCTCCGGAAGCGGAAGCGAGAGCAGCAGCGTCACAACAGCGAACCCGGCGGCAGTCAGGAAGAGCTCCCGGAATCCGGCGAGCGACAGGATCGCATCACCGAGGATGCCGGCGACGGCGATGGGAAGCAGGCCGGAGACACCGAAGATCGCGATGCCCTCGGTGCGTCGCGAGGCCGGGACGACGTCCGCGCCGTACGTGAAGAATGCGCTGAACAGCATCGCCTCGCCGATGCCGTGACCGATTCTCACGGCGTACACCCACGGCCCGAGCGACGAGATCGTGAGGTAGAGCAGCACGAAACCGACGTTGGTCAGGCTTCCGAGGAGGATCACCGGTCGGCGGCCGTAGCGGTCCATGGCGCTGCCGAGCAGCGGACGTATCGCGATCGCCGATACCGACATGGCTCCGTAGATGAAGCCGATCTCCGTGTCGCTGGCGCCGAGGTCGGAGAGGTAACCGGAGAGGTGGAGGAAGAGGGCGTACGCCATCCCGGCCGTGAAGTTCGCCACGGAGACGAGCAGGAACGATCGGGTGAAGAGCCGCTCGGTCACCGGCTCAGCCTATCGGCGCGCTCGAGGACGCTCGCCGTCAGTCGGTGTCTTCTCTGCCGAACGCCTCAGTTGCGCCATCGGCCACGCGGCCCTCTCGCGACATCCCTTCGGCGATGTGCCCGGCCATGTCGCCCTTGCGGATGTAGTCGCGCGTCGTCCACGCTGCCATGGCAAGCATCAGGAGGCCGAACGGCCAGGCTATGAAGAAGAACCCGATGATCATGGGGCCGATGACGAGCCAGATCGCTCCGGAGAGGGCGATCCGCTGGTTCCGGGTGAAGGACTTCTCGCTGTTGCCCATGCAGCAAGCATCGCACCGTTCACGACAGGCGTCCAGCGAGTGAACCGCCGAGCTCAGGTGGTGATGGGCCGGAGGTAGGCTGATCCGGCGAGTTCTCGAACCGACTAGGTGAATGCATGCCGAAGACGAATTACCCGCCCGGCCCGTCGCCCCGAACCACCGTCAAGCGATCACCGCACCGAGCGCACTACGACCGCGAGACGCTCGATGCCATCCTCGACGCGACGTTCGTCTGCCACATCGGCTTCATCCACGAGGGGACGCCGTTCGTCATCCCCTCGATCCACGCCCGGGTTGGCGACACGCTCTACTTCCACGGGTCGCCCGCGAGCCGAATGATGCGCCTCATGAAGAACGGCGCGGAGGTCTCCATCGCGGTGACGCTCGTTGATTCCATCGTTGTTGCGAGATCGGCGTTCAACCACTCGCTCGGCTACCGCTCGGCACTCGTCATCGGGCCCGCCCGCGTCGTGGACACGCCCGATGAGCGCGAGGTCGCGCTCGCGGCGATTACGAACGCGGTGCTCCCCGGTCGCTGGGACGAGGCCCGCGAGATGACGCGAAACGAGGACAAGGGGACGCTCCTCGTCGCCGTGCCGATCGAGGAGCACTCGGCCAAAGTGCGGGGCAGCGAGGTCAACGACGACGAAGGGGACTATGACCTGCCGATCTGGGCCGGTGCGATCCCACTGACGACGGTTGCCGGCGAGCCGAAGCCCGACCCGCGCCTCGCCGACGGCATCGACGTGCCGGAGTCCGTCCGCCGTTTCGTCGAGGAGCGCGCGTAGGGAGCAGACGGCGGAGGCGCTTCGTCTGGAACCGCCTGACCCCCTCCGACCCTCGCTGCGCTCGGGCCACCTCCCCCTGAAGGGGAGGAAGACGAGGTGCTGCTGCGATCGAGGAGATGTCTACCTCAGGCTCTTCCCGGACTCGGCGTGGTCGCGCAGGATCCCTGCCGCAGCGAAGCGCTCACCGTGCTTCTCCGCAAGCGCATCGAGCTTGTCAACGATCTCTGAGGCGCCGACTTCGTCGACCCACCAGAAGGGCCCGCCGCGGAACGGCGGGAAGCCGAGACCCATGAAGGCGCCCATGTCGCCGTCGAGGGACGACTGGAGGATCCCTTCGTCGAGACAGCGGGCCGCCTCGTTGACCATCGCGAGGGCGATGCGCTCCTGGATCTCCGCTTCGGGGATCGTCCGGCGCGGGCCGAGACCGAGCGCCCTGTACACACTCTCGTCGACGTCGCCGCGTTCGCCCTTGTCATACGTGTAGAAGCCGCGACCGTTCTTGCGGCCCTTACGGTCGTCATCGACGAGGCCCTTCATCGTGTCGGGCGCCGCCATCCGTTCGCCGAACGCGTCGAGCATGATCCTCGCGATGTGTGCACCGACGTCGATGCCGATTTCGTCTGTGAGCAGCAGCGGGCCGACGGGGAAACCCCACTTCGTCATCGCCCTGTCGATCGCCCCGATGGACGCGCCCTCTGCAAGGAGGTGGAACGCCTCGTTCAGGTAGGGCACGAGGATCCGGGTGGTGTAGAAGCCGGCGCCGTCCTTGACGACGATGACCGTCTTGCCTTGGCGCTTGCCGAACTCGACGGCGGTGGCCGTCGCCCAATCGGCGGTCTTGTCGGTCACGATGACCTCGAGGAGCGACATCTTCTCGACCGGCGAGAAGTAGTGCATGCCGAGCACGGCCTCGGGACGCTGCGCGTTCGCTGCGATGTCGGAGATCGGCAGCGACGAGGTGTTCGACCCGAACACGACGCCTTCGCCGGTGATCTCCTCAACCGCGGCGAGCAACTGTTGCTTCAGCTCGAGGCTCTCGAACACGGCCTCGACGACGAGATCGACGTTCCCATACCCGCTCCAGTCCGTTGTCCCCGTGACTTTGTTCATCACCTGCTCGCCTTCGAAGGAGCGGAGGCGGCGGCGCTTCACGCGCTTGTTCACTTCTTTCGACACGTGGGAGAGCGCACGCTCGACGCCTGCGTGGTCGACCTCCTTCACGCGCACACTTGCGCCGGCTCGCAGCGCTGAGACCGTCGCGATGCCGGCCCCCATGAGGCCGCCACCGAGGACGCCGATCCTCTCGACCTTCTTGGGCTCGACGAACCCGGAGACGCCGGTGGCGTACTTCATCATCTGGGATGCGAAGAAGATGCTGCGCAAGGCCTTCGACTCGGATGACGTGACGAGTTCGCCGAAGAACGTCGCCTCTGCCTCGTACCCCGCGGCGTTGCCCTGCTCGATGCCGATCTTCACCGCCTCGAGGGCGCGCTTCGGCGCCGGGTAGAGACCCTTCGTCTTGGCGAGCATCGCCTCCTCCGCCTTCTTGAAAAGGACCTTGCGTCCGACGGGGTTCTGCTCGAGGGCGAGCGCCTGGAGATGCGACGGTGAGAGGAAGCTCTTCACCGACGTGCCGCCCGAGGATCTGATGTTGCCGATCGACTCCTCTGCCCGCTTCTTCGCGATGTCGTAGAGGACCTCGACCGGCACAACCTCGTCGACCAGGCCGATCTTGCGGGCCTTGCGTGGACGGGCAGCACGCCCGGTGAGGATCATGTCG
>JBDLHX010000067.1:0-13591 GCA_039715165.1 Actinomycetota bacterium | reverse complement strand
GCGAGTTCGTGTGCACGAGCTGCTTCCTCGTGCTGAAGACGAGCCAGCTCGCAAATCCCCGCAAGAAGGTCTGCAAGGACTGCGCCGCCTGAGCGCGTCGCTTCGGTACAAAGGGATAGTCGGTTCGCACTTCTCGCCTACGGGCGGCCCTCGCGCCATCATGGTTGCATGCCCACTGAGACACCGATCGTCGTGAGCGCTCGCCATGCAGGCGAAAGCGATCTGATCCAACTCGATCGAATGTACGGCGCTCTCGCAGATGAGCAGTCCGCCATCCGGGAGATCTGGCCCGATGCCGACGGGCTCGCCCCACCCCTCGACGGCGCGTTCCGTGCCCTCATCGCCGCAACGGATGCGAGCGTTGTCATCGGCGAGATCGACGGCATCCCTGTCGGATTCCTCATCGCGATGGAGGAGCCGCTCAACGCCCCGCGCGACGCGGAGAGGATCGGCTCCATCCGCTTCATCTTCACCGACCACGAGGCGCGCGGCGTCGGCGTCGGAGCGGCGATGCTCTCACTCGCCCGGGAAGGACTCCGAGGAGCAGGGATTCGGCTCTTCGACGCCCGCGTGAGCCCCGGGCACCGTCTCGCCAAGAACTTCTTCGAGTCCCACGGCTTCAAGGCGCGCTCGATCACGATGCACAGCGCGGACCACACGGGATCAGGAGGTGATGCGGCGTGACACGACGACTTGTCGCAGATGGCCCAAAGACGTTCATCTTCGACCTCGACGGTGTCGTCTACCTCGATAGCGAAGGAGTCCCGGGTGCCGGCGAGACCCTCAACGCTCTGCGAGCCGACGGGCACCAGGTTCTCTTCGCAACGAACAACTCGGTGCGGGCGCTCAGCACCGTGGTGAGGAACATCGAGAAGCGAACCGGATACGCCCCAGAACCGCAGAGCGTGATCACGTCGGCCCTGGCCGCCGCCAATCTCCTGCGGGGAAGCGGCGCCACGTGCTACGTCCTCGGCTCCCACGAACTGAGCTCAACGCTCAGCGAAGCCGGCATCGCCGTGACGACCGATCACTCAGAGGCGACCGCCGTCGTCGTGGGGCTCGACCGGGACCTGTCCTACGAGCGTCTCACCGGGGCAGTGCTCGCGATCAGAGCGGGCGCCCGGTTCGTCGCGACGAACGACGATGCCACCTACCCCATGCCGGACGGCCAATACCCGGGCGGCGGCTCCATCGTCGCTGCCGTTGAACGCGCCAGCGGGCAGACTCCGCTCGTGTGCGGCAAGCCCAACAAGCCGATGCGCGACCTGGTCGTGAGTCGCGTCGAGTACGACGACGTGTGGATGGTCGGGGACAGGCCCGACACCGATCTCGCGCTCGCCGCGGAAGCGGGATGGGGCAAGATCCTCACGCTGAGTGGCGTTACCGACACGGCCGACGGCCTCCCAGAGCACCTTCATCCGGACGTGACGATCGAGTCGATCAGGGACCTCCCCGGGCTCTTGACCACACGAGCGACGCAACCTCGGGGATAATGCCGCCATGGATACCCACCCGAATGAGAGACCCGCGGAGAAAGACCTGGAGACTCTCGAAAAGGAGCTCGAGGAAGTCGACGCGGCCGAGGCCCCCGACACCGCTGAGGAGATCGCACGGCGACTTGGCGACGCTCTCGACGGCGTAGACCCGGGGGAGAAGGGCACGACGACCTGACCCGGCGACGGCTCGATACCGAATTGGTGAGGCGCAAGCTCGTCCCATCTCGCTCCGCGGCCCGCGCGGTGATCGATGAAGGCCGGGTCAGGGTTCGCGGCAACCCCTCTCCGAAGCCGTCCACGATGGTTGCTCCCGAAGATCCGCTCTCGATCGAGGGGCCGCCACCGCGGTTCGTTGGTCGAGCGGGGGAGAAGCTCGATGCAGCCCTCGACGCGTTTCGCGTTGACGTTCGGGGGAGATCGGCGATCGACGTCGGCGCGTCGACCGGTGGCTTCACCGATTGTCTGCTCCAGCGCGGTGCGACACGAGTGGTGGCTGTGGACGTTGGGTACGGCCAAATCCACAGCCGGCTTCGGGACGACGCCCGGGTCGATGTCGTCGAGCGCACGAACATCCGTCACGCGGATCCGAAGCAGCTCGGGGCGCCCTTTGACCTCGTCGTTGCAGACTTGTCCTTCATCTCGCTCGCGCTCGTCGCCGGCAACTTGGCGAGCCTCGGCGGCGACGACGCCGACTGGGTGCTGCTCGTGAAGCCGCAGTTCGAGGTGGGCAAGGAACTCGTGGGTAAGGGCGGAATCGTGCGGGATCCAGCGACCCACGCACTCGCAATCGAGCAAGCTGCACGTGCGCTGGACGAGAACGGAATAGGGGTCGTAGGGGTGACCGCGTCGCCCATCACCGGGGCAGAGGGGAACCGCGAGTTCCTCGTCCATGGCAGGAGAACCGCACGAACCATCGATGCGGGTACCGTACGTGAAGTCGTGTCTCAGGAGAACGGACCGTGAAACGAATCGCCGCCATCGTCCATGAGGGGAAGCCACACGCGGCAGCCGCGGCGAAGGATTTCGTCTCGGCCTGCGCCGCAGAAGACGTCGAAGCGATTCTGATCGTCGACGAGCGCGTTCCGGAGGACATCGGCGCCGTGATCGGCGTCGGGGGAGACGGCACCGTGTTGCGCGCAGCGCGGCTCGCGCTACCGCGAGATCTCCCGATCGCCGGTGTCAACGTCGGTCGCGTCGGGTATCTCGCTGAATTCTCCGTCGGCGAGATCGACGCCTTCGCTGCAGCGCTCGCATCCGACAGACTCCGCGTCCTCGAGGTGATGACGGCGGACGTGAAGGGCCCCGGTTTCACCGCGTCCGGGATCAACGACGTTGTCATCGAGAAGGTCGAGAGTGAGCGGATCATCGAGATCGGTGTCGCTATCAACGGCCGTCGCTTCGCCGACTATCGAACGGATGGGCTCATCGTTGCCACGCCGCTCGGATCCACTGCGTACTCGCTATCGGCCGGGGGACCGGTTGTTGACCCCGAAGTGGAGGCACTCGTTCTCACGCCGATCGCCCCCCATAGCCTTCTCTCGCGGAGCATCGTCGTGTCGCCGGAAGCCGTGATCGAGGTCAGCGTCGAGATCGACCGTCCGGCGCGTGTCAACGTCGACGGCCGCGAAGTAGCGATCGTTGAACCGGGAGAGAGCGTCTCGGTGGCCCGCGGACCGCGAAACGCCCGGTTCCTCACCCTCGATACGCACCCCTTTCCCCAGGCCGTGCGCCACCAATTCGGCCTCGCCCATGCTTGATGAGCTCTCCGTCCAGAATCTCGGCCTGATCCCCAACTCCCATCTCGAACCGGGATCCGGCCTCGTCGTCATCACAGGGGAGACCGGCACCGGCAAGACCCTCCTTCTCGGCGCGCTGCGCTTGCTGCGGGGTGAGCAGGCACGCAAGGATCAGATCGGTCCGCACGGGGACGAGACGTTCGTTGAAGGGCGCTTTGTTGACGGCGAGAGTGAAAGGGTTGTGTCGCGTCGTGTCGACCGCAATCGGTCCAGAGCCTCGATCGACGGTTCCATGGCAACCGCAGCGACGCTCGCATCCACGCTCGAAGGGGAGCTCGACGTCGTCGGCCAACACGACCGAACGCTGCTCAGCAAGCCGAGTGTGGCGCGAGCCCTCATCGACGGAGCGCTCGACGACGTAGGGCAAGCTGCACTGGTTGCCTACCGGGGGGCGTGGGATGCACTCGTCGACGTGAAGGCGCGTGCCGACGCGTTGGGAGGGGACCGAAGAGCGCTCGAGCGTGAGCTCGACATGGTGCGGTTCCAGGGCGACGAGATTGGCAACTCGGGCTTCCAGACGGGTGACGAGGAGGAACTGAAGGCTCGGGCACTTCGGCTCAGAAACGCCCAGGAACTCAGGGAGCGGCTTGCAGCGGTTTCTCGATCGGCCGGGGACGAGGGTGCAACGAGTGCGCTCGATACAGCCAGCCGTGAGCTCACCGCCGCTGCACGCACCGACGAATCGCTCGAGCCTCTCCTGGAGTTGAGCAGCCACCTGGCCGAGTTGCTCTCTGAGTTCAACGTGGAGATCGCTCTCGTACTCGGAGATCTGGATCACGATCCGGGAGACCTCGACGTCGTCGAGGGACGCCTCTCGCTCCTCGGGGATCTCAAGCGCAAGTACGGGTCGAGCCTCGACGCGGTACTCGCCTTCGGAGACGAAGCCGAGTCGCGTGCCCGCGAGCTCGAGCTTCTGCTCGGGAGGGCAGACGAGATCGAGGAAGACCTCGGCATCGCAGGGGCGAACGTCGACCGGGCGGCGCTGGCACTCAGCACGGTCCGGCGCAGTGCGGCCGACTCCATCGCGGGGGTTGCAGCGGCGCACCTCACAGATCTTGGATTCTCGGACCCGGTCGTCCGATTTGCGATCGGCAAGAAGGATCCCGGCCCCGACGGCATCGACCGCGTTGTTCTCGAGTTCGCCTCGGACCGTGCGCTCGAGCCGGGTCCAGTTTCGAAGGTTGCTTCGGGGGGAGAGTTGAGCCGTCTCATCCTCGCCCTGCGCCTCGCTGCCGGAGCAGACGACGTTGGCATCATCGCGTTCGATGAGATCGATGCCGGCGTCGGTGGCTCAACCGCTCTTTCGATGGGGCGGAAGCTGAAGGCGCTCTCTGCAGGGAGACAAGTCTTCTGCGTGACCCACCTGCCTCAGGTGGCGGCCTTCGCGAGCCGGCACTTCGTGGTGCGCAGAGAAGGGAACGTGGCGGCCATCGACAAGGTCGATGCCGACGCGAGGCTCGAGGAGCTCTCGCGCATGCTCGCCGGTCTCTCCGACAGCGAACGAGGTCGAGACCACGCCGCAGAGCTCCTCTCGCTCGCCGCAGAAGCGTGAAGACCGGGCCGAACAAGGGGTCCAGAGGGGGTCGCGCACTCGGCGCAATGCCATGGGTATGCTTTGGCCTTCCGAGGTGGAGTGGAACGTGGCCAAACACGTATTCGTCACCGGAGGGGTGACATCGAGTCTGGGGAAGGGCATCGCCGCCGCGTCGCTGGGGCGCCTGCTCGAAGCACGTGGCCTACGCGTGACCCTTCAGAAACTGGATCCGTACATCAACGTCGATCCCGGGACGATGAACCCGTTCGAGCATGGTGAAGTGTTCGTCACCGACGATGGCGGCGAGACCGACCTCGACCTCGGCCACTACGAACGATTCACCGGCGTCCACCTCAGTCGCGATTCGAACGTCACCACCGGCTCCATCTACCAGTCGGTGATACGCAAGGAGCGCCGGGGCGACTATCTCGGAGCGACCGTCCAGGTAATTCCCCACATCACGAACGAGATCAAGTCTCGCGTCCGGAAACTCGCCCACAACGACGACGTCGACGTGGTCATCACCGAAGTCGGGGGCACGGTTGGCGACATCGAAGGCTTGCCGTTCCTCGAGGCAATCCGCCAGGTCCGCAAGGACGTCGGCATCGAGAACACCTGCTACATCCACGTGACGCTTGTTCCGTACCTCGCGACGAGCGAGGAACTGAAGACCAAGCCCACGCAGCACAGCGTTGCGGAACTGCGATCCCGAGGCATCATGCCCGAGGTGATCGTCGTCCGTTCCGACCGGGCTCTCGAAGAGCCGGCACGGCGCAAGATCAGCCTCTTCTGCGACGTGGAGCCCGATGCCGTTATCAACGCACTCGACGTACCGAACATCTACGCGGTGCCGTTGGCGCTCCATGAAGCGGGTTTCGACACGGTGGTGTGCCGACAACTCGGCCTGGAGACGGAGCCGCCGCAGCTCGACAAGTGGCAGACGATGGTCGAGCGCATGGGGAGCGCCTCCGAGACGGTGACCATCGGTTTGGTCGGCAAGTACATTGAGCTCCCAGACGCCTACCTCTCCGTCGTCGAATCGCTCCGCCACTCCGCTGCAGCGAACGGCGTGAAGGTCGACCTCAAGTGGATCCCCGCCGAAGAGGTCGATGGCCTCCTCGCCGCGACTCACCTCGAAGGACTCGACGGCATCCTCGTACCGGGAGGCTTCGGAATCCGCGGCATCGAAGGCAAGATCGAGGCGATCCGTCATGCGCGGGAGAACGACATTCCCTTCCTTGGACTGTGCCTGGGGCTTCAGTGCGCCGTCATCGAGTTCGCCCGCAACGTCATCGGGCTCGGAGGGGCGCACAGCACCGAGTTCGACCCCACGACCCGGCACCCGGTCATCGACCTCATGGAGGATCAAGCCGACGTCGAGGATCTTGGCGGCACCATGCGTCTGGGCATCTACCCGGCGAAGCTCACACCCGGGTCCCTGACCGAACGGCTCTACGGGGAGCCGGTCATCTACGAACGCCACCGGCACCGGTGGGAGGTCAACAACCGGTACCGCCAGGATCTCGAAGATGCCGGCCTGGTCTTCGCCGGCCTCTCCCCGGATGATCGACTTGTTGAGATCATTGAACTCCCGTCGCATCCCTACTTCGTGGCGAGCCAGTTCCATCCGGAGTTCAAGTCCCGACCGGACGATCCTCATCCCCTGTTCGTGGGCTTCATCGCTGCGGCAATCGAGCGCCATCGTGCGTCAGGGGCGAGCGGGGAGGCGGGCGTGGAAACCACGATTCACGCCCAAGGATGACGTGAGCGGCTTCCGCACGGTCGGATCGCGCACCATTGCCGAAGAGGCGTTCCTCCGGCTCGACCGACGGGTGGTAGAGACTCCGGACGGAAGCGTCGTCGAGCGGATCGTCGTGGTTCATCCCGGCGCCGTCGCTGTGGTCCCGGTGCTCAACGATGACGTGCTGCTCTTCAAGCAGTACCGCGCGCCGGTCGAGCGTGCGCTGTTGGAGATTCCGGCAGGGAAGCTCGACATCCCGGGAGAGGACCCGAGGGAGACTGCGGCGAGAGAGCTCGAGGAGGAGATCGGCTACGCACCCGGGGAGCTCGTGCATCTCACCGACCTGCTCACCACACCGGGTTTCTCCGATGAGTGCATTCGGATCTACGCGGGCTACGAACTGACGCCGGTTGCTGCGCGACCCACCGGCGTAGAGGAGCACCATGCCGAGATCGTGCGCATGCCGCTCAGCGACGCCGTTGCCCTCGCGCGAGGTGGCGAGATCACGGACGCGAAGACGATCGTCGGGCTCCTCCTCGCTGAAGGACGATGACGGACTTGCCATCGATCGCCGAGGAGTTCCTCGGAGCGCTGCGCTCGGAACGCGGACTGGCGGCGAACACCGTCGCGGCGTACCGGCGTGACCTCACCGAGTACTTCGCCTATCTCGCGGACGTCGGCGCCGAACACGACGTTGCCGGGTTCGTGCGGACCCTCGCGGAGCGAGGCCGGACACCCTCGACGCGAGGGAGGAAGCTCGCTGCGGTGAGGGGTTACTACCGATTCCTCATCGCCGAGGGGCTCTCCGACGTTGATCCAAGTGTGCTCGTCGAGACGCCGCGGCGAGGCCGCTCACTGCCCAAGGCGCTGCCATTCGACGTTGTCGAACGCCTCCTCGATTCTCCGGACACGGCGACAGCTCTCGGCATTCGAGATGCAGCGATCCTCGAGTTCCTCTACGGCACCGGTGCTCGCGTCGGCGAGGCGGTCTCTGTGCAGCTCACCGACCTGGACCTCGAGTCGGGAACCGCGACGCTGACGGGGAAGGGGGACAAGCAGCGTCTCGTCCCGCTCGGCCGACACGCGAGGGACGCCATCAACGCCTACCTGCCGATCCGGCTGGACATGCGGGACGGGCGGGAGCGGAGCGATGTGCTCTTTTTCAACGCGCGGGGGCGGTCGCTCACCCGTCAAGGCATGTGGGAGATCGTGAAGAGGAACGGGCGCAGAGCCGGGATCGAGGCCGGTGATCTGTCTCCCCACGTCCTCAGGCACTCAGTCGCGACGCACATGATCGAGGGCGGGGCAGACCTGAGAACCGTTCAGGAGCTGCTGGGTCACGCTAGTATCAGCACCACACAGGTTTACACGCTTGTGTCCCCTGAGCACCTCCATGAGGTGTACGTAATGGCGCACCCACGCGCCAGGTAGGGACGAGATGGAGGACGAGTGACCGTATGACAGCGACGATCGATACCGCCGCCGCCGAGGCCACGCTCAACGATGAACGAGTGAAGGTCGTGCGTCAGATGGCAGATCTCGGAGCCGACCCATGCGGCGAGTTGAACGGCCAGGTTGACTACGGGGATGCCTTCGCCGATGCCGGAGCGGTCACGGCTGAGCGAACCGAAGTGCTCGCGCTCGTCGAGACTCTCAAGGCACGACTCGACGATGTCGATGCCGCTCTTCAGAAGATCGCCGAGGGGACGTACGGCGCTTGTGAAACGTGCGGCAAGGAGATCGGTCCAGATCGCATGGAGTACCGCCCGACGTCGCGGCGCTGCGTGGAGTGCAAGTCCGCGGCGTGAACGATCGCGTGGGGGAGGCTCTTCACCTCGTTCGACGCTTCTTCGGGCACCTTCGGGCCAAACCGCTCGGACCCGACGACCAGCGTTTCGTTCACGCCCATCTCCAGGGGAGATGCGCCGAGCTGTTCTGGAAGCAGTGCACTCCCGACCAGCGACACGCCGTCGACGTGGCGAGGCGCGCCCAGGACTCGCTACCGGGCGACGTCGAAGTGATCGAGGCGGCGCTGCTCCACGACGTGGGGAAGCAGGGCGCCGGTATCGGGGCGATCTCACGATCGATCGCAACGGTCCTCGACGCTCTCCATCTTCCGATGACCAACCGGATGCGGTTGTACCGCGATCACGGCGAAGGCGGTGCCACCGATCTGGAGGACGCCGGTTGCGGCCCCTTCGCTGTTGCATTCGCCCGGCACCATCCGTCTCCGGCGCCCGAGGGCTTTGACCCTGAGCGCTGGCAAGCGCTCCTCGACGCCGACGGATGAGCCCCAATTCCATGCCTGCGCCCCGACGACCGATACCATCGACGCCATGACGTACGAGGTCAAGACCCGGGTCTTCGAAGGGCCGCTCGACCTGCTGCTGCAGCTCATCACCTCCCATCAGGTCGAGATCACCGAGCTGAGCCTCTCCGACATCGTCTCGGAGTACCTCGCCTACCTCGACGTCATGAGCGAGATGGATCTCACGGTGACGAGCGAGTTCCTTCTCATCGCATCAACGCTCATCCAGCTCAAGGCCCGGCACCTCCTCCCGGACGACCGGGAGATCGACCTCGACGACGAGCTCGCCCTCGCGGAAGAGCGCGACCGGCTCCTCTCACGACTCCTCACGAACCTGACGTTCAAAGACGTTGCTGCGGTTCTGTCGCACCGTCTTGCGGGGAACGCCCGGTATCTACCGAGAACGGTCGGTCTCGAGAACGTAGCGGCGCCTCCTCCGGCATACGAGCTCCCCGTCGATGCGAGGGGTCTCGCAGCGATCGCGGAGCTGGTCTTCTCCGACGAGGACGACGAAGTCGACGTCGACCACTTGGACCTGGAGCTCCCCTCGATCCAACAGGCGATGCTCGACCTCCAGGACCGCATGGCGCTATCGATCGAGACGGATTTCGAGGCCCTCGTCGACCATTGCTCTCGCAGCGTCGAAGTCGTCGCCTACTTTCTCGGGCTCCTCGAACTGGCTCGCTGGGGCATCGTTCGCGTGTCCCAGGAGGACCGCCTGTCTCCGATCATGGTCAACTACAGCGAAGCAGCCGCGGCCGAGCGCCTCGAGGCGCTGCTGAGTGGAGAGGAACTGGAGTAATGGACACCCGCAGAGCGATTGAGGCCATCCTGTTCGTCGCTGAATCCCCTGTGACTGTGCAGGAGCTTGCCGAGCTCGTCGAAGTTCCTATCAGCGAGATCGAAGCGTCGCTCGCCAACCTGGAGAAGGAGCTCGAAGAGCGACGAGGCGGTGTGTGCCTTCGGAACGTCGCGGGAGGCTGGCGCTTCTACACCGTGCCGGATGTACTGCCGTACTTGGAACGATTCGCCGCATCCGACCGCGCAACGCGTCTCTCCAACGCGGCCCTCGAGACGCTCGCCGTCGTCGCATACAAACAGCCGGTATCGAGAGGCCAGATCGCCGAGGTTCGGGGGGTCGACTCGGAACGTGCACTCCACACGCTCGAGCGAAGAGGGCTGGTTCGTGAGGTCGGCACCGCTCCGGGGCCCGGCCAGGCGCTGCTGTACGGCACGACCGAGATGTTCTTGGAGAAGCTCGGCGTCGACGGCCTCCAGGATCTTCCGCCGCTCGCGGACCACGTGCCGCCGGCCGAGGTGGTCGAGACGCTCGAGCGGCCGTTCCGACCGGAGGGATCATCGAACGCCTCCACAAGCTGATCGCTCGCTCGGGGTTCGCGTCGAGGCGCCACGCCGAGATTCTCATTGAGAGGGGCCGCGTCACCGTCGACGGGGAGCCTGCTCGCCTCGGGCAGAAGGTCGATCCGGCGATCGCCAAGGTCGAGATCGATGGCCTGCCGCTCCCGCTCGCTCCGGACCTCGCCTATTACCTCGTGTACAAGCCGGTCGGTGTCGTGAGCACTGCGGACGACCCACAAGGTCGTCCCACCGTCGTCGGACTCGTTCCCGACCCGCCGAGGGTGTACCCGGCGGGGCGGCTGGACGCCGACTCCGAAGGCCTCGTCCTGATGACGAACGACGGGGATCTCACGCAGATGGTCACCCACCCGCGCTTCGGCGTGCACAAGAAGTACGTTGTCCTCGTCAACGGGGTCGTGGAGTCATCAACGATTCGGGCACTCCTGACAAGCGTCGAGCTCGACGACGGTACGGCGAAGGCAACCGCGGCCAAGGTTCTCGACCGTTCCGCGAACACCTCGCTTGTGGAGTTGACGATGGGGGAGGGGAGAAAGCGCATCGTCCGAAGGATGATGGACGCGGTTGGGCATCCCGTCCGCCGGCTCGTTCGGGTTGCCATCGGGCCACTGCGAGACGGGTCGCTCAAACCGGGTGGCTACCGTGCCCTCACGATCGACGAGGTACGGTCGCTGTACGAAGCGGGGAGTCGGGAGACGTGACGGAAGACGTGAGAGTCGTCGCTCCTGCGGCCGGGGCGTTCGCCACGGGTGTGCGAGTACCGGGAGACAAATCGCTCTCGCATCGCGCACTCATCTTCGCAGCGCTCGCCGGTGGCGAGAGCGAGATCACCGGTCTCGCTCCGGGCCACGATGTCGCGTCGACCGTTCTCGCCCTGGAAAGCCTCGGAATGCGGAGAGCGGGCAGCCACATCATCCCGAGTCCGCTCGCCGACCCGGGGCATGAGATCGACTGCGGGAACTCGGGAACGACGATGCGGCTCCTCGCCGGTGCCCTCGCCTCTGTGCCGTTCAGGGTGACGCTGAGCGGTGACGCGTCGCTTCTCTCTCGCCCGATGCGTCGACTCGTGAGTCCGCTTGGAGCTCTCGGCGTCGAACTCGAGACTCAGCCCGATGGAACGGCCCCGATCACAGTCGGGCACGCAAGAGTCTCCCAGGCAGACGTATCGATCGAGGTCGCATCGGCTCAAGTTCGCACGGCATTCGAACTCGCAGCACTGGGCGGCACCGGACCGTCCACCATCGACAGTCCACGGGGCTTCCGCGACCACACGGAACGGTGGCTGGAGCTGTTCGGACTTGGTGAGATGGTTGGAGAGACACGGATGCGGATCGACCCGGGGGAGATCCCTCCCGCGCAGTACGCGATCCCCGGGGACACGTCGAGTGCCGCGTACCTGTGGGCGAGCGCTGCACTCATCGAGGGCGCACACGTGGTCACACCCGATGTGTCTCTCAATCCCGGCCGCCTCGGCTTCCTCGGCATCCTCGAACGCATGGGAGCTGAGGTGCACGGCGAAGTGACATCGGCCGTTCACGGAGACCCGGTCGGGGTGGTCTCCGTGAAAGGCGGCCCGCTGCAGGCGGTGGAGATCTCCGGAGACGTCGTCGCTGCGGCGATCGACGAGTTGCCGCTCGTGGCCGTCCTCGCCGCCTACGCCGAGGGGATCACCGTCGTCCGAGACGCGGGGGAGCTGCGAGCCAAGGAGAGCGACCGCATCGAAAGCACAACGGCAATGATTCGCGGGGTCGGCGGCGGAGCGGAGGCCACCGAAGACGGGTTCGCCGTCATCGGCACCGGTTTCCTCGACGGGGGGAGGGTCGACGCAGCCGGGGACCACCGGATTGCGATGGCCGCGGCCGTTGCTGCGACCGCCGCCGAAGGCGCGATCGCTATCCGGGGGGCGTCGGTCGCCGGCGTATCCTGGCCGTCGTTCTTCGAGACGCTGGAGGCGATGTGGTCATCGCAGTAGACGGACCGAGCGCAGTCGGGAAGTCGACTGTGTCGCGGAGAGTCGCCGACGCGGTCGGCCTGCCCCACCTCGACACCGGTTCCACGTACCGGGCAGCGGCCATGGCTGCATACGAGGCGGGTATCGACCTCGACGACGCCGCTGCGGTTGTGAGCGCCGTTGATGATGCCGACATCGACATCGTCGAGGGTGTTGTCATCGTGAACGGAGTCGACGTGACAGGCGAGCTGCGAAGCGACGAAGTGACGGCTGCCTCCAGCCGAGTTGCCACACTCCCGACGGTCCGGGCCAGGGTCGTCACGCTCCAACGCGAGTGGGTGGAGCGGCACGGGGGCTCGGCGGTCGTTGAAGGACGCGACATCGGCACGGTCGTGTTCCCGAACGCCCCGGTGAAGATCTTCCTCACAGCGCGACCCGAGATCCGCGCAGCGAGGCGCTCGGGCGATGCCGAAGCGGCTGAGAAACCGACCGATCAGGTAGCCGCAGAGCTTGCAGCGAGAGATCAAAGAGATTCCTCGCGTGAGGCCTCCCCACTGAAGCCGGCCGACGACGCCGTGATCGTCGATACGAGCGATTTGAGTCTGGATGAGGTCACCGAAAGAGCGCTCACCCTCGTGGACGAGGCTCGGGCCCCGAAACTCGCCGCGCTTCTCGATGCGCATACGCCGCCCACCATCGCTCTCACAGAGATCCTTCGCGGGGTCGTTCGCTCCGCCGATCCTGCATTGGTTGAGCGCGTCAACCTGGGATGGCACGGATTGGGGTACCACCATCCGGTCGCCGGGTACGTGTGCGGCATCTTCCCCGGGGCGGACGAAGTGCGGCTCGGGTTCGAGCATGGTGTGGAGCTCCCCGATCCTGAGGGCCTCTTCGCGGACGAAGGCACACAAGTGAGGTACGTGGTTCTGTCGGAATGGACCGAATCGGCGAGAACCGCTCTGGGGGACCTCGTCGATGCAGCTGTGGAGTTCAGTTCTCGGTAGGAGTCGATCCACGGCGAGCGAGAAGCCAACGGGCTTGTCCTGGTCGCCTGACAGCTGATACTTCTGTGTTGCTTGTCGATGAGGGCTGTTTCTCGGAGGCAACTGTCTGTTGCCTATCACCTGTCGGGTGGTCCGTGGATGGGTGGGAGGAGTCGTCGTCGTTGGGATGGCGTGGCGGGGTCGATGGTGAAGCCTTTGCCGTGGATGGCGATGTGGTGGTGGTACCAGCAGACCGTCGTCAGGTTCGCAGCGTCGGTTGGTCCACCCTGGGACCAAGGGATCACATGGTGGGTTTGGAGGCGGTATCGGGAGGTGCAGCCCGCAATGGTGCAGCCGTCGTCGCGGGCTAACACGAACCGTCTCAGCCTGGGCGGGATGACCCTG